>DATDGZ010000477.1:0-14239 GCA_036521795.1 Thermoanaerobaculia bacterium
CGCACCGAGGCGGCCTGGACAGCGGCGGTCGCGGCGGCGGCCCTGCTGCTGGCGCTCTCGTTGCGCCTCGACCGCGGCTGGCGCTTCCGGCTGGCGCCGCTGCTGCCGGCGCTGGCCCTCTGCGACCTGCTGGCCGCCCACGGTGCGATCAATCCCGGCTTGCCGCTGCCGCGCCTCTACCCGCCGACCGGGGCGGTACGCTTCCTCGCCCGGCAGCCCGGCCGGGTGGCGGGGACGGGCGACGCGCTGCGGCCCAACGCCGCCATGGTCTATGGGCTCTACGACCTGCGCGGCGACGATCCGGTCAAGCTGGTCAGCTATGAGGCGGTCTACCGGCAGTTCGCGGCAGCCGATCCGGTCTACTTCCAGCCGATCACACAATGGAGCTCGCCGTGGCTCGACCGTCTCGGCCTGCGCTGGGTGGTCGCCGGCCCCGGTGAAACGCCGCGGGCGGCGGACTGGCGCCTGGCCTATGCCGGCGCCGACGCCCGTGTCTACGAGCGGCCCGCGGCGCTGCCGCTGGTCCGCTGGGCGCCGCCGGCTCCCGCGGCGAGCGCCGGCTCCGGCTCTGCGGCCACCGGGGCCGGATCGCCGCCGGCTCCCATGGCCGGGGACGCCGCTCGGGCCGCGCTGGCCGCGGTCCCGCCGGCAGGCCTTACGGTCATGCGCCGGGAGCCCGGGCGATGGGAGATCGGCTGGCAGAGCGCCGAGCCGCGGTTGCTGGTGGTGGCGGAGTCCTGGGCGCCCGGTTGGCGGGCGCTGGTGGACGGGCAGCCACGTCCGGTCGCGGCCACCGCCGACGCCCTGCTTGGCGTGCGGCTCGGCCCGGGCGCCGGGCGGGCCGAGCTGCTTTATCGTCCGCCGGGCCTGCTCGCCGGCGCCTGGATCTCGGCCGCGGCGCTGCTCGTCCTCGTCGCCCTGGCCGCCGCGCGGGTCAGGGGAGCCGCATGATCTCGCTGCGGCCGACGGAGCCGGGCGACCTGCCGGGGCTGAGCGCGCTCTTCGAGTCGCGCTTCGGTCATCCGCTCGCCCCCGAGGAGTGGACCTGGAAGTACCGGCAGCTTCCCGGCGAGGCGCGCAGCCTCGTCGCGGTCAGAGCGGTCGGAGCGGTCGAGGCGCCCGAGGCGGTCGACGCGGTCCATGCGGCCGGGGCGGCCGCCGGCGCCGGGGCGGGCGAGGTGGTGGCTCATGCGGGCGCCCTGCGCCTACCGGCGCGCTGGCGCGGCGGCCAGGGTGGGATCTGGCAGCTGGTCGACTTCGTCGGCCGCGCGGCCGGCCGCGGCCTGCGTCCGGCGCTGGTGAAGCTCGGCGAGCGGCTGCTCGCCGACCTGCCGGGCGACGGGGACGCCCCGTGGATCTTCGGCTTTCCGAGCGACCGGCATTTCCGCCTGGGCGAGCGCGTCTTCGGCTACCGGCCGCTCCTGACCATCCCGCAGCTCGCCGGCCCGCTGCCGGCGTCGCCGCCTTCGCAACCCGCTGTAGCGATCGCCGGCGTCGCCGGTGTCGCCGGCGTCGCCGCCGGCACGGACCGCGGGAACGACACCGGCCTGTGGAGCGGCGACTCGTGCGGCGACTGGGCGGAGGCCGCCTGGGAGAGCTGCGCGGTGGCCGGAGTGCGGCGTTCGGCGGCCTTCCTCAACTGGCGTTACTGGGCCCGGCCGCACCGCTACTATCGCTTCTACCGGCTGCGGCAGCGTGGCGTCGACGGGCTGGCCGTCTTCGCCTTCGTCGGCGAGGAGGCATGGGCCACCGAGCTCTGGCTTCCGCCGGCGGGCGAGTGGTACTCTCCAATGCTCGCCATCGCGGCCGACCTGCGGACCGCCGGCTTGCGGTCCTGGCGCTTCTGGCCGCCGCCCGGCAACCTCGCTGCCGCCGGTCTGCTGGCGCGCCTGGGGATCCACCCGGATGGCGGGCCCCGCTTCGTCGGCTGCCGCGGTGCCGCCCCAGGCCGTGTGGACCCGGTCGTGGCGGCCGGCGGCTTCTACTACGCAATGGGTGATCATGACCTGGCCTGACGCCGCCACCGCCGCCGCGCCGTCGCGGCCCACTGGCGCGCCGGCTCGGGCCGCCGGCGGCCGTGACCGCCGCCCCGGAGCCCGTGGTCCCCGCGCCAGGTGGACCGTGCCGGCCGGCGCCCTGCCGGCCGGCGCCCTGCTGGCCGCCGCTCTGCTGGCCGGCGCCCTGCTGGCCGCCGGCTGCCATCGCGGCCGCCCCGAAGGCTTCGTGCTCCGGACGCTGGTCGAGGCGGGACGCTACACCGTCGGCCCAGGTGCCGGTGAGGGTCAGGCGGGTCTGCGCTTCCCTGTCCGGCCGGCGCTCGCCGACCTCGAGATCGACCATGAGCGGCGTCCCGTGGTGCTGACGACCGCGGCGTCCTGGACCTGGACGGGGCGGGTGCCGCCGCGGGCCGCGCTGCACGCCGGGCTGCAGCTGGCGCCTGGCGCCTGGGCGCGGGCGCGGCGCCGCCACCTGGAGGCGGAGGTGGAGGCGGTGGCGGTGCTGGCCGACGGCCGCACCCGCGAAGTGTTGCAGGTCGTGCGGTCGAGTGAGCCGGTCAACCCGGAATGGCTCGACCTCTCGGCCGACCTGGCGCGATACGCGGGCCGGCAGGTGACGCTCGAGCTCCGGGTCGACGGCCTTCCCCCCCGCCTGCGCGGCGCCAACCTGGTGGCATGGGGGCCGGTGGCGCTGAGCAGCGCCGCCCGCGGCGCCGGCGCCGTCCGCGCCGCTGCCGTCCGCCCCAACATCATCGTCATCCTCGTCGATACCCTGCGCCGCGACCGGCTGACCCCGTACGGCTACCGCCGCGAGACCTCTCCCGAGATCGCGCGCCGGCTGGCCGGCGCCGGCACGGTCATGGAGGACGCCTACAGCCAGGCGCCCTGGACGCTGCCGTCGGTGGTCTCGATGATGACCGGCCGTTACCCCGGCGAGCTGCTCGGCGCCGACATGTCCGCCTACGGTATCCCGGCGAGCGTCCTGACGACTGCCGAGCGCCTGGGCGGCGCCGGGTACGAGACCGCCGGCTTCCTGGCCAACCCGACGATGCACGTCGGTGCCGGCTTCGAGCGCGGCTTCCGCACCTTCTACGCGCCGCCGGCCGACGTCGAGTGGCTGCGGCGCCATGCCGACGACCTGAACCGCCACGCGCTCCCCTGGATCGCCGCCCGCCAGGACCAGGACCGTCCGTTCTTCCTCTACCTGCACTACATCGATCCGCACGATCCGTACGACAACCCCGACGTCGTCGGCAACCACTCTCCCTTCGAGGGCGACTACCGGGGTCCGGTGGCGGGCGACTGGGTGCACGGCATCTACACCGGCAAGCTGGTCCTGTCCGATCCGGCGCGCGACATCGCCCACCTCTCGGCGCTGTACGACAGCGAGGTGCATTACGTCGACCGGGCCATCGGCCAGGTGCTCGCCAGCTTGCGGCCGGAGGTGCTGGCCAACACCTTGGTGGTGCTCACCGCCGACCACGGCGAAGAGCTGTTCGACCACGGCGGCTGGAAGCACGGCCAGACGCTCTACGAAGAACAGATCCACGTGCCGCTGATCTGGCGCTGGGACGGCCACATCCCGGCCGGCCGCCGTCTCGCCGGCACGGTCCGGCTGCTGGACGTGGCGCCCACCCTGGCGGCGGCCGCCGGCGCCGCGCCCGACCCCGGGTGGGAAGGCATCGACCTCCTGCCGGCCCTGACCGGCGCGGCCCCGCTCGCCGAGCGGCCGGCTTTCGCCGAGGGCCTCTCGAGCGGTCCGCTGCGCGCCGCAGCGGTGCTCGGGCGGCTGAAGCTGATCGTGTTCAACCGCCAGGAGCCGTTCGCTCCCGCCGACGAGCTGCAAGCCCACCTCTGGCGGCAGGATCTCGGCCGGATGGCGCGCGTCGAGCTCTACGACCTGGCCCACGACCCGGGAGAGCGGCACAACCTCGCGGCGGACCCGGACGGCGGCGGGGCGGCGGACCCGAGTGTCACCGCGGCGGCAGACCCGGGCGGCGGCGGTGCGGCGAGCCCAAGTGGCGCCGGAACGGCGGACCCCGGCGGCGCTCGGGCGGCGGCGGCCGAACGCCTGCCGCTGCTGGCCACCGTGATCGAGCGGCGCCTCGACCTGGCGCTGCCCGGCCTCCGCCTGCTGGCCGCGGGCGTGCCCGCGGGCTCCCGGCTGCGGCTCGATCTCACCTTGTCCCGGCCGCCGCGCCGCTGGCTGCCGGACCTGCTCACCGGGGCGGACCGCGCGAGCCTGGACGGTTCTCACCTGGCGCTCGAGCTCGTGGGCGGCGATCGGCTGGCGCGGGGAGTGAGGATCGAGGGCGACTTGGGCGGCGAATCTCGCACCGCGGCCGGCTCTTCCAGCGGGGCGGGCGCCGGCAGCGGGGCGGGCGCCGACGGCGGAGCGGGCGCCGGCGGCGATGCCGTCGTCCGCTCGCTCACGGCGACCCTCGACGGCCGTCCGCTGGCCGCGGGGCAGGTGCGCGTCGGCGGCGGGGCCATCTACGACGGCGGCCCGCTGCCTCTGGCGGCGCTGCGCACCCGCGATGGACCCGCCGCGGCGCCGGCGGCAGGCGGACCGGCGGTCGCGATCTGGGTGCACGACGCCTCGGGCGAACCGCGACGGCGTGTCGAGCACGACGCCGAGACCGAGCGGCGCCTGCGCGCCCTGGGGTATATCCAGTGAGCCCGCCGCCGGTGCCGCTGCCGCCCGGCAGGAGCGAACGGGTGCGCGCGGCGAGCGCGCTGGTGCTGGCGCCTCACTTCGACGACGAGGTGCTGGGCTGCGGCGGACTGCTGGCCCAGCTCACCGCGGCGGGGGCGGCGGTGCGGGTGCTCTTCCTGACCGACGGCGGCGGCGGCCGCGAGGCGGTCGCCGACCGTGACGGCTACCGCCTGCAGCGCCGGCAGGAGGCCCTGGCGGCCGCGGCGGTGCTGGGGATCGCCGGCTGCGGCTTCCTCGACCTGCCCGACGGCGGCCTCGCCCAGCACCTGGCTCAGGCGGTGGACGGAGTGCGGCAAGCCTTGCTCGGCCAGCGGCCCGAGCTGCTGCTCTGCCCGTCGCCGCTCGAGGTGACCGCCGACCATCGCGCCGCCTTTGCCGCCGCTCACTTCGTCCTGGGCTCCTGGCGCCGGCGCTCCGGCGCCGCGGCCGCCGCCGATGGCGCCGCGGGCGGCGCCGGCGGCAAGGCATTGATGCCAGGCGGCAAGGCAGAGATGGCCGGTGGCGAGACAGAGACGGCCGGCGGCGAGGCGGCGGCGCTGGCGGGGCTGCGCATCCTGCTGTACGAGGTCAACCAGCCGGCCTATCCGGATCTGCTGGTCGACGTCTCGGCCGCCGAGGAGCTGCTGCGCCGGGCGATGGCCTGCTATGCCAGCCAGGAGGAGCGCCATCCCTATCTCGACGCCGCGCTCGGCCTGCGGCGCTTCCGGACGCTCAGCCTGGGCCCGGGCGCGGGCCTGGCCGAAGGCTACCGCCAGCTGGCGATCGAGGACTTCACCACCCGCAGCCCGGCGCAGCTGGTACGCCATCTCGGCGGTGAGCCCGCCTTGCTCGAGGTCCGGGAGGGTCCGACGATCTCGGTGGTGGTGCGCACCCGCGACAGGCCGGAGCTGCTCGCGGAGGCGCTCGGCAGCCTGGCGGCGGGCGAGTACCGGCGCGTCACGGTGGTGCTGGTCAACGACGGCGGCGCGCCGCCGCCGGTCCCCGCGGGCTTCGCGGCTGCTGCCGCCGCCGCTGGCGGTGGTGGCACGGCCGGAGCGGCCGCACGGCGCGCCCCGCACAGCGCCGCCGCCGGAGCGCTGCCGCTGCTGCGTATCGACCTGCCGGCGCCGCGGGGCCGCGCGGCCGCGGCGGCTGCCGGCATCGCCGCGGCCACCGGCGACTACGTGGCCTTCCTCGACGACGACGACCTGGCGGCGCCGGAGCACCTGGCGACCCTCGCCGGCATGGTGAGCGCCGCGGCGGTGCGCATCGCCTACACCGATGCCGCGGTCGGCGTCTACGAGCTCGACGGCGAGGCGGGCTGGACCTGCCGCGAGCGCCGGCTGCCCTACAGCCGGGACTTCGACCCGGACATGCTGCTGGTCGACAACTACATCCCCTTCAACACCGTGCTGATCGAGCGCCGCCTGCTCGACGAGGTGGGTCCGCTCGACGAGACGCTGCCCTTCTTCGAGGATTGGGACCTGCTGATCCGCCTGGCGGCGCTGGCGCCCTTCCACCACCTGGCGCGCGTCACCTGCGAGTACCGCCATTTCCGCGGTCCCATGAACCACGTCTTCGGCGAGCGGCCGCGCGAGCGCGCCGATTTCCTGCTGGTCAAGGCGCGGGTGCTGGCCAAGCACGCGGCGCGGCTGACGCCGGCGGCGCTGGCCCGGGCGGTCGACACCTTGCGCCGCGAGCTGGTCGCCGAGCGCGAAGCGGCCGCGGCCGGCGAGCGCCGGCTGGATGCCGTGCGCCGCGAGCACGCCGAGCTCGCCCGCGCCAACCGCGACCTGTCGGCGGAGCGCTTCCACTTCGAGGACCGCTTTCACGCCGTCCACGGCGAGCTGCAGGCGCTGCGCGACGACCACCTGCGCGTGCGCGAGGAGGCGCGGCGCCTGGGCGAGGAGATGGCGGCGCGCGAGACCGCGGCCGCCAGGCTGTCGTCCGAGCTGCAGCGGGTCTACGGCGAGGAGAGCAGGCTGCACGCCGCCGCGGACGAGCAGGCGGCCCATCTCGGCCGGACCTACGCCGAGATCGAGAGGCTCAACCGGCTCGTCCGCGAGATGGAAGCGAGCCGCGCCTGGCGCCTCCATCAGTGGCTGCAGCGGCGGCGGTCATGACCCGGATCGCCCTGCTGTCCAGCGAGCCGCTCCGGCCGCGGATGGCCGGCATCGGCATCCGCTACCTGGAGTTCGCCCGCCGCCTGGCCGCCGCCGGCCTGGAGACCGTGCTGCTGTCGCCGGCCACGCCGGAGGAGAGCGCCGGACTGGCCCTGCCGGGAGTCGAGCTGCGACGCTGCGAGCCCGGCCGCCTCGCCGAGCAGCTGCGCGGCTGCGACGCGGCGGTGGCCCAGGGCCAGCTGGCCAACGACCTCGTCCTGGCCGCGCCCGGGCTGCCGGCGGCGCTCGATCTGTACGACCCCTGGCTGATCGAGAACCTGTCCTACCTGGCGACGCTCGGCCTCGACCCCTACCGCAACGATCACGCCACCTGGCTGCTACAGCTCGCGCGCGGCGATTTCTTCCTCTGCTCGTCGGAGGAGCAGCGCGTCTTCTATCTCGGGTTCCTCGCCGCGCTCGGCCGCGTCAACCCGGAGCTGGCGGCGCGCGACCCCGACCTGCGGTCGCTGATCGACGTCGTGCCCTTCGGCGTGCCCGAGGAGCTGCCGCCCCACCAGCCGTACCTGCCGCCGCGCCTTCCCGGAGAGCGGCGGCTGCTGTTCGGCGGTCTCTATGACTGGTACGACCCCTGGACGCTGCTCGAGGCCCTCACTCGAATCGACCTGCCCGATCGCGGGCGCGTTGGCGCCGGATGGGTGCTGCTGCTGATCCGCAACCCCAATCCGGGTACGCCGCAGCGTCTGTTCGCGGAGGTCGAGGCCTGGTGCCGGCGCCGGGAGTGGTGGGGGAGCCGGGTGCAGGCGATCGACTGGGTGCCGGTCGAGCGGCGCTACGACCTGCTGCGGGACGTGGACCTCCTGGTGGCGCCTCACCGTCCCAGCCTGGAGACCCGGCTGTCGCTGCGCACCCGCTTCCTCGACGCTCTGGCCGCCGGCTGCCCGGTGGTGACCACGGAAGGCGGCGCCATGAGCCGCCTGCTGCGCGAGCATGGCGCCGGCTGGGTCGTGCCGCCCGGCGATGCGCCGGCGCTGGCGCGCGCGATCGTGGAGGCCCTCGCGGAGGCGCCGGCTTCGGCTGGCGCTCAGGCGCCGCCTTCGGCCATGCACCAGGCGCCGCCTCCGGCCATCGATCAGGCGCCGCCTTCCGCCATCGATCAGGCGCCGCCTTCGGCCATCGATCAGGCGCCGCCCTTGGCGGCTTGGCGGCAGGGAGCGGCGGCGCTGCTGGCAGCGTACCGCTGGGAGCAGGCGCTGGCACCGCTGCTGCGTTTCTGCCGCGAGCCGAGGCGCGAGCTCACCAAGGAGCGCTTCGTGCACACGCTGGTGACGGCAGCGCCGCCGGACGGTGCCGGCTTCCGGCTGCGCCGGCGCCTCCGGCGCCTGGCCGCGGCCATGTCAGTGCCGTCGTGGCCTGCGAAAGCCCCGAGATCGCCCGCGACGGACCTTGGGCGCCCGCGGCGATGACGGAGCCGCACCAGGTCTCCGTGGCCATCCTGTCGTGGAATGGCCGGCGTCACCTCGAGACCTGCCTCGAGGCGCTCTCCCTGCAGCACGATCCCGGCGTCGACTGGGAAGTGCTGGTGCTCGACAACGGCTCGACCGACGGCACGGGCGCCTGGCTCCGTGCCCGTTACCCCGAGGGGCGGCTGGCGCCGCCGCCGGCTTCGCCGCGGCTGCGCGTGCTCGAGAGCCCGGTCAACCTCGGCTTCTGCGCCGGCAACAACCGCTTGGTGGCGGCGGCGTCCGGCGACGTGGCATTCCTCAACAACGACACCCGGCCTGACCGGGGCTGGCTGGCGGCGCTGGTGCGGGCACTGGCCGGCGCGCCGTCCGACGTCGCGGCGGTGTCCGGCAAGATCGTCGACTGGGATGGCGAGCGCCTCGACTTCGGGCGCGGCGTCATGACCTTCGACGGGCACGCCTTCCAGCTGGACTTCCGGCGGCCGCTCGGCTCGGCGCGAGTCCCGGAGCGCGGCGAGGAGCTGCTCTTTGCCTGCGGCGGCAACATGCTGATCCGGCGGGCGTCGTTCCTGGCCGTGGGCGGCTTCGACGAGAGCTACTTCGCCTACCTCGAGGACGTCGATCTCGGCTGGCGCCTGTGGTCGGGGGGCGAGCGGGTGATCTTCGAGCCCGACGCGATCGTGCGCCACCGCTCGAACGCCACCTCGGACCTGCTCGGCCTCTACAACCGCGGCTTCCTGTTCGAGCGCAACGCCTTCCTCACCGCCTACAAGAATTACGAAGCCGGGCTGTGGGAGCAGGTGATGCCGGCGCTGCTGCTGACCTTCCTCTCTCGCACCCAGACCATGCTCGCCGACAACAACCCCGGCGGCGGCTCGCTGCGGATCGACCCCTACGCCGGCTGGATCGCCAACACCGCCGCGCCGGCGGCTGCCGCTCCCACCATTCCAGCCGCTGCCGTGCCGGCCACCGCCGCGCTGCGATCCCTGCTGTCACCCGCCGGCATCGGGCGCAAGTGGCGGGAGCACGGCGCCCGCGAGCTCTGCCGCCGCGCCGCGGTCAAGCTGCGCACCGAGCTGCGGGCCGCCCTGGCGGCGAGGAGAGCGAGGAGCGCGAGGAGAGGGAGGAGAGCAAGGAGCGGCGGGGCGCGAGGCCGAGCGGCGGACGCGGCGGTGCGCGCCCCGATCCTCACCGACGAGCGCACCGTGGCCCAGCTGCGCGCGCTGTCCTACCTGCTCGCGCACCTGGAGGCCGGCGCCGCCGCCCGTGCAGCGGTGCAGCGCCGCCGGCGGCGATCGGACCGCGAGATCTTCGCCCGCTTCCCGCTCTACCTGGTGCCCACCTACCCGGGCGACCAGGCCCTCTTCGCGAGCTGCGGCTTCGCCGCCTGGCTGCCCGAGGACCTGCCGCTCGCCCGCCACACCCTGGAAGAGGTGATGGAGCTCGACCCGCCGGAAGGGCGCCCGGCGGACTAGAGCGGTGGTTGGGTACTGTCCTGGTTCGACCAGTACCGGCGGTTGATTCGTATTGGCCTTCCCGGTAGATTCTGCCGGCAGCCCCGAGGGGCTCGAGGAGACGGCGTGGCAGACGAGGATTCCAGGCAGCGGCGGTTCCCCAGGATCGCCGCGGAGCACACCGTGATGGTCACCAGCGCGGGCGCCGACACCCTCGAGGCGTTCGCCAAAACCCGGGACCTGGGCCTCGGCGGGTGCATGTTCCTCAGCGACGAACCGGTGGGCACGGGCTCGGTGATCGAGCTCCTGATCTCGCTCTCCGGGCGGGTCGTGCGGACCACCGCCCGCGTGGTCTACGAGAACCCGAGCGATCGCCGATTCGAGGTCGGGGTCGAGTTCTTGCGCCTGGACCCCGCCGACCGCGAGCTCCTGCAGTCCAGCCTCGACTCCGGCTCGATTGGCCGCGCGGGCTAGCGCAGTGAACTAGCCCTCCCCGGGGCCTTGCGGGCGGCCGGCGATGGCCAGGATGAGATCCTCGACGATCTCCTTCAGCTCCACGGTGTAGGCGGCGAGGTCGCGCAGCCCTTGCTCGAGCTGGTCGGGCGAGGGGCGGACCAGGCCGCCGCCGGGTCGCGGCCTGATCTTGTGAGTCAGCCGGTCGTCGAGGCTCCGGATCCTCTGGTAGGTGTCTTTCAGCCGCTGGGCGTCCATGTCATCGACCCGCCTTCTCCCGGACAGTACGTCGAGGGCGTTCACCGAGCCCGAGCTGCGCCGGCGACACCCGCGCCACCTCCTCCTGGTTCACGGCGCGGCATCCGCGGCGCGCTTGCGCAGCACGCGGAGGTAGGCGACCAGTTCCTGGATCTGCTGGTCGTTCAATTGCTGCTGGAAGCCCGGCATCAGGCCGAACGATCCCTCGCGGATGGCATTCGCGATCGAGGTGTCGTCGCCGCCGAACTTCCAGACGTCGTCGGTCAGGTCGGCGTAGACCTGACCCATCTCGCGCGCGGTGTTGCCGCGGCCATCGAGGCCGTGGCAGTCGGCGCAATGGTCGACGTACAGCTGTTCGCCCGGCGCCCGCTGCGGGAAGAGCTTGCCGCAGCCGCCGAGCAGCACGCCGGCCAGGCAGGCGAGCAGCGTGGCGGCCACCACCCCGCCGGTGCGCCGAATTGCCCAAGTCCCGGCAACCATCGAGATCGTCTCGCGAATCATGTCGCTCCCTCCAGTCATCACCGCTTGCCGCTCTCACTCCTCCGCGATCGCCTCTAGTCGGGCCGCCGATGCACGTGGTGGGCGGTGGCTTGATCGCGGGGACGCACGACGATCTCGTCGACGTTGACGTGGGAGGGGCGGGTGGCCGCCCAGACGACGCAGTCGGCGACGTCCTCGGCGGTGAGCGGTTGCATGCCGCGATAGACGGCGCTCGCCTTCTCCTGGTCGCCGCGAAAGCGCACCTGCGAGAACTCGGTCTCCACCATGCCGGGATCGATCTCGGTGACCCGCACCGGCTTGCCGAGCAGCTCGAGACGCAGGGTGCGGCTGATGGCCCTCACCGCGTGCTTGACGCTGGTGTAGCCGGCGCCGCCGGCGTAGGTCTCGAAGCCGGCGACCGAGCCCAGGTTCACGACGTGGCCGTCGCCCGACGCGAGCAGCGCCGGCAGCAGGGCGCGCGTCATGCGCATCAAGCCGAGCACGTTGACCTCCCACATCGTGCGCCAATCGTCGTCTCGCGCTGCCGCGATCGGCTCCAACCCCTGGGCGCCGCCGGCGTTGTTGACCAGCAGGTGGACCCTCGGCACCGCGGCGGCGAACACGGCCACGCTCGCCGCATCCGAGACGTCGAGCGTCAGCGCCACGGCCTCCGCGGCTCCGGCCGCGTTGATCTCGCGGGCGATCTCGAGCAGCCGCTCGAGCCGCCGGGCGCCGAGAACGACCTGGAAGCCGGCCGCCGCGAGGGCGCGCGCGCTCGCCGCGCCGATCCCGGAGCTCGCTCCGGTCACCACCGCGATCTTCGCGGCCTGCACAGCATCAGTCATTCCGTGACCTCCAATCTGGTAACCACCACCCTCCGGCGATCGCCCCCCTCCCACCCGCTCGCTCCGGAGGGTCTCGTTCAGCCTCAAACCTCCGCGGAAGGGCAGAGATCGGCGACCACGCAGCTCGCGCAGAGCGGCCGGCGGGCCTGGCAGACCTTGCGGCCGTGGGCGATCAGCAGGTTGGACCAGAGGGTCCAGTCGCGCTGCGGCACGAGGTCCATCAGGTCGCGCTCGATCTTCTCGGGATCGGTCTCGGCGGTCAACCCCAGGCGGCGCGACAACCGCTGCACGTGAGTGTCGACGACCACCCCCACGTTCTGTCCGAAAGCATTGCCCAGCACGACGTTGGCGGTCTTGCGGCCGACTCCCGGCAGCCGCCGCAGCTCCTCCATCGACGCCGGCACCCTGCCGCCGTGCTCGGTGACCAGCGCCTGTCCGAGGCCGAGCAGGGCGCGCGCCTTGTTGTGGTAGAAGCCGGTCGTGCGCACCAGCTCCTCGAGCTCGGCCAAGCTCGCTCCCGCCAGGTCACGGGGCGTCGGGAAACGCCGGAAGAGCGCCGGGGTGACCTCGTTGACCCGCTTGTCGGTGCACTGCGCGGAGAGGATGGTAGCCACCAGCAGCTCGAACGCGTCGCGGTGGGCGAGCGCGGTGTGGGCATCTGGATGCTCGCGGCGCAACCGCGCCAGGATCTCCCCGGTGCGCTGCCGCCGTGCCCGCGCCGACTCGCGCCGCGCCTGGGCCGGGGTGATCCCCGGACGGCGGCCGCGACGGCGTTCTGCCTGGGTGGCCAATCACTTCTCCGCGAAGGCCCGGATGGCCCAGTTGAACACCGCGATCACCAGGCCGCCGACGATCGCCGTGCCGCAGCCGGCCACCTGCAGGTGGTGCGGCATCAGCATGGCGGCGAGGTAGAGCACCAGGCCGTTGATCACCAGGTAGAACAGCCCCAGCGACAGCACGATCAGGGGCAGCGAGAGGAAGGTCAGCAGCGGCTTGACCAGCAGGTTGAGCAGCCCGAGCACCAGCCCGGCGAGCAACAGCCACTCCAGCCCTCCGGTGTAGTGGATGCCGGGGACCAGGTTGGCGGCCAGCCAGAGGGCCACCGCGTTCAGCACGACCTGCAGCAGGGCACGCATGACGATTGCCTCCTTGTCGACCCGCGACCCACGATCCCCGATCGGTGTCGTGTCGCCGTCAGGGGACGGCGGGCGCCAGGCTGCCGGCCAGCACGCGCGCCTGCTCGGCGACCCGGCGCTCGTTGTCGAAGCTGAGCTTCGCCAGTCCCTCGTCCCAGCCGAACCAGCCGGCGCCGGAGACCTCCCTGGCGTCGAAATCCGCGGCGTCGCCGCTCTCGTACTCGAGCAGGAAGTAGTCGACGCGCTTGTGGACGCGCAGGTTGCCCTTCTCGACGTACCAGTACTCGATCTCGGGCAGCGCCGCCACGATCCGGCCGGTGACGCCGGTCTCCTCCCTGACCTCGCGTACGGCGGTCTGCTCCGAGGTCTCGCCGTCCTCGATGTGCCCCTTGGGCAGCTGCCAGCGCCTCCCCTGCTGGGTCGAGATCAACAGGATCGTGGCGCCGCGGACGACCAAGCCCCCTGCGGAACGGTGGTGCTCGGTCTCGACGATTGCCGGGGTCGGCGGCGTCGTCGCCGCTGTTGCCGGCGGCCTGGCCGTGGTTGCGCCCCCGCGGGCCCGCTTCGGGGCGCTCTCAGTTGGCGGTCTCTTCGCCATTCCCGCTCGGAGTCCAGGAGGGGAGAGTTGCCGGATCGACTCCCACCGACTCGAGGGCCGCCGACCAGACCCGGTCGGGGTCGGGCGCGAAGATCAGGTCGCCGCGCGCCGGGGCGGTGAGCCAGTCGTTGCGCAGGATCTCCTCGATGAGCTGTCCCGCGCCCCACCCGGCATAGCCCAGGAAGAGACGGAAGCGCTCGGGAGGCGACTCGGCAAGGCGCGACAGGTCGCCGACGTGCTGGGTGAGGGAGACTCCGGCCAGGACCTCGCTGGTGGCCTCCCCCTCGAAGTCCCCGCCGGCCTCCGGCGCCTCCGCCGGCGCCGAGGACCGGGACCGTGGACCGAAGAGCACGGTGCCGAGATTCGGCTGCACCGGGCCGCCGAAGTAGGCCACCACGTCTTCTCGCCCCTGCCAGTCGACCTCCATCCCCTTCAGGATCTCGTTCACCTTGATCCCGGTGGGCCGGTTGACGATGAAGCCCAGGCTGCCCTCGTCCTCGTGGCGGACCAGCAGCACCACGCTGCGGTGAAAGAACGGGTCGAGCACCTGGGGCATGGCCAGCAACAGCACGGGAGTCGACAGCGTTGCCGGAGCGCTGGACATGGCGCCATCTTAACGCGCCTTCGGGGAATCTCCCTCCGGCCACTGAGCTCTCCGGCCACCTATCTTGGAGGTCTGCCGGGTCTCCTCCCCTGCGGCTGTGGAGCCCTCCGGCCACCCATCCTGGAGTCCGCTGGGG
>DATDGZ010000478.1:0-22820 GCA_036521795.1 Thermoanaerobaculia bacterium
GGAGGCGCGCAACCGCGCCGATCCCCAGCGCGCGTCCAGCCGCGACAGGTCGTAGCTCGGGCCGGCCAGGCGCAGGGCGGCGGTGACCGCGACCGGCTGGCCGCGCAGCGTACCCTGCAGCCGCGGGAGGTCGACGCTGCCGGTCAGTCCGCCTGGCTGGCTCTCGCCGCGGGTGGCGAGGTCGAAGCCGAGGCGCCCGGGGAGGTCCGGACGCACCGCCGCCGGGTCGATCCGCTGCGCGGAGAGCGCCAGGTTCCAGCCCAGGCGCGGGCTCCAGGTCACGTCGCCGCGCCCCTGCAGATGGCCCGCGAGCACGTCGGCCGCGAGGCTGTCGATGTGGAAGCGGTCGCGGTTGCCGGTGCCGGAGAGCGAGAAGCGGCCCGCCATCGGTCCGGGATGGGCCGCCGCCGCGGCCGCCGGTGTCGCCGCGCCGGCCCCTGCCGGGGTGGCCAGGGCGGCGCGGGCGGCGGGCGTCGCCGGTTGCACCGTGCTCGGCACGACCGCCGGGTTGGCCGCGGTCGCGGCGGCGTCGGCGGCCGCCTTGGACTCCGCCGCCGGATGGGCGCCGGCCACCCCCCCCGGCGCGGCCGCACCGATTGGCAGTGGGACTGCCGTGTTCCCGCCTGCCGAGTTGGCTGCGCTGGCGGTGCGCTTCGTGCCGGCTGCCCGCCCGCCATTGGATGCCTCGAGCGCATTGGCCGCTGCCGCCGGCTGGATGACCGCGCCCGGACCTTCGGCAAGCTCGGCGCTGATCTGCGCCCGGTAGCTGTCGAGGCTGCCGGCGACCTGCGCCTGACCCTGCCGGCTGCGGACCGTAGACGGTCCGGTGAGGGGCCAGGCGAGGTCACGCCAGTTGACCGCCGCGTCGACGTCGAAGCCCTGGCCGCGCTGCGTCAGCCGCCCCGAGGCGGCGAGGTGGGTGGCGGTGCCCGGCACCGCCAGCTCCATCTTCTCGAGGCGCCAATCTCCTCCCTGGCGGGTCAGGCGGTAGCTGGCCGCGACCGGCCCGAGCGAGGTCACCACGGCCTGGACCGTTCCCTCGCTGCTCAGGCTGCCGGCCGGGGCGCCGGCGGCTCCCGGTGCAGCGGCGCCGGCACCTCCTGGTGCAGGGCCGCTGGCGTGAGCCACCACGTGCGCTTCGCCGCGCGGGCTGGCGAGAGCGGCCTTGCCGCGCGGCGGCCAGGCGGCGTCGCGCCAGCTCGCCAGCAGGTCGACGTCGAGGTTGCCGGCGCCGTTGGCCGCCGTGGCGGGCAACACCAGCCGGCCGCGCAGCGCCACCCGCGCCGGCGTGCCGGCCAGCGTCAGGTCGGCCTGCCGCACCTGCCAGGCGTCCCCCTGGCGCGTCACCCGGTAGTCGAGGTGGAAGTTGCCGGCGGGCGCCATCGCCCCTTCGACCGCGCCCCAGCTGTCGAAGCTCGCCACGCTCCCCCGGATCGCGACCTGGCCCGACGCCGGCAGGTCGGGGAGGTCGGCACGCAGGCGCCGCGGGTTGACGCGGTTGAAGACCAGGCGGCCGTCGAGGCGCAGGTCGCGCATCGGCTGGACCAGCACCGCGGCGAGGCGCACGTCGAAGGGAGCGGTCAGGGTCTGGTCGACCCGCAGGTTGGCCAGGGTGCCTCGCAGCGTGCCGCTGCCCACTACCGCGGTCATCGGGGGCGTGCCCCCGGCGTGGACCTCCCAGCGGGTGACGAGGTCGATCGGGTAGTCGCCGCGCGGCTGCACCGTGCCGGTCACGTCGGCGCGCAGCAGCGCCGAGCGCACCGCCAGCCGGTCGATGCGCACCAGGTTCCGGATGTCGGTGGTCGCGAGGTCGATCTCGTCGATGACCGTCGGCGGCGAGGGCGGATTGGCCGTCGCCGCCGTCGCCACGGTGGTCGCCGCCGCCGTCGCCGCGACGCTCGTCTTCGTCGCCTGGACCGTGGCCTTCGCGGCCGCGGCGGCCGATGCCGCCACCCCCCGGGCCGCCGCGCCGGGAGTCAGCGGTGCAGGCGCACCCGGCGGCGCCGAAGCCGCCGATGTCGCCGATGCCGCCGATGTCGCCGAGGTCGGCGCCGCCGCCGCCGCGCCGCCGGTGCCGGCGCCGGCCGAGGGGCTGCCCAAGGTCAGGCCGCGCACCCGCGCGTCGCGCACGATGATGTTGAAGCGCAGGTCGAGATCCGGCAGCGGGCTCGGCTGCTCGTTCGGAGTGGGCGTCGACAGGATGTGGACGCCGTCGGCGTAGAGGCGGGTGACGTCGACGCGCCGCGCCAGCAGCTCGCGCAGCCGCCATTCGAGATACAGGCGGTCGATGCGGATCTCGGTGCCCGGCCGCTTGTAGACCACGCCGAGGAGCGTCAGCGGGCTGTCGATGCGCCCCGCCGCCGACTGCACCTCGAAGGTGCCGGGAAGGAGCGCGCCGAGACGAGCGAAGAGGAAGCGGGTGCCGGTCTGCGTGCCGATCAGGAAGGCCAGGGCGGCGACCACCAGCAACACCAGCGCGGCGAGGCCGGCGGCCAGCCAGACCGCGATGCGGACGATGCGGTCGATGCGGCGGCGTCGAGGTTTCATAGATCGGGTCCTATCGTCAGGTACAGACGGAGCGGATGGCCCGGCAGGCTGAGAGCGGTGGCGACGTAGACCCGCACCAGGCCGATCGGCGAGATCCAGAAGACGCCCAGTCCGGTGCCCTGTTGCATGCCGCCGCCGAAGGAGAAGCCGGCGGTGCCCGCGTCGTAGAAGGCGGCGAGCCCGAACTTCTGCAGCCGCTGCCACTGCTCGAGGCGGTACTCGATCTCGGCGCTCGCCACCAGGGTGTCGGGGCCGCCGATGACGTTCCCCCGGGCGTCGTGCGCGCCGATCCCCTGGTAGGCGTAGCCGCGCACGCTCTGGTCGCCGCCGGCGAAGAAGCGCTCGGTGGGCGGCAGGTGACGGAAGTCGCCGGTCGCGGTGTAGCCGCCCGTGACGCGGCTGATCAGGCGGAAGCGCCGCCGGTGGTCGAGGCTCTGCACGAACTTGGCGTCGGCCACGAGCTGCGCGAAGTTGACGTCGGACGCCAGGGCCTTGGCGCCGCCGCGCACGATGAAGGTGTACTTCTCGCCGTGGCTCGGGTAGATGCGGTCGTCGGCGTAGACGCGCGTCCAGGTGTCCTGCGGGATGACCAGGCCGGAGATGCCCTTGTCGACGCCGACGGTGTAGGTCTCGCGCTGGTAGTCGAGCGCCACGGCCTGCCGCCACCGCCCCATCGCGAAGCTGTAGCTGGGGCCGGCCAGCAGGTTCTCGCTGTGGCTGGTCTTCGGCGTCAGGTCGGCGTAGGCGACGGTGAAGTCGAGCACGTCGGTGCGCGGGTAGGCGCCGGGGACGAGGTAGTCCATGCGGACGCTCTTCTCGACCAGCGATACCTTCCCCTCGGACGTGAAGCGATGTCCGAGCTCGTTGAGGTGGCGCAGCTCGAGCCCCAGGCTGGCGCGCGGCCCGGTGTCGGTGCCATAGCCCAGGCCCGCGGTCCATTTCTGCGGCTTGGCGGGCACCAGGTTGACGTCGATCGGGACCTCGACTCCGGCCGCCTCGTCGCGGCGCGGCACCACCTCCACGCGCTGGAAGTAGGTGCTGTCGGCGAGCGACTCCTGTAACAGCAGCAGCTGGGGCGCCCCGAGCGGGTCGCCCTGCTTGAAGCGGACGTAACCCTGCAGCAGCGACGGGCGCAGGAGGTGCTGATGGAAGCGCACCGGCCCGAAGCGGTAGAGAGGTCCGGTCTGGTAGTGCAGGACGATGCTCGAGGTGTAGGTGGCCAGGTCGATCTGGATCTGGCTGACCAGGAACTTGCCGTCGAGGTAGCCGCGCGCCGCGGCGTAGTCGTCGAACGCCTTCTTGCCCACCTCGTAGGCGACCTGCAGCAGCGCCTCGCCTTCGTGCAGCGGGAAGGCGTGCGCGACCTGCTGGAAGCCGGCGTCGCTCGTCCCCTCGCCGAGCAGCTGGATGTCGCGGGCGGTCACCTTGAGCTGCGGCCCCTCGTCGACCTTGTAATGGGCCACCCAGGTGGCGCCGTCGTGGCCGAGGGAGGCGTCCACCACCACCCGGTAATAGCCGAAGGGCTGCAGCGCCTGCTGGATCTCGTCGGGCGCCTGGCCGTGCAGGCGGCGGATGCGCGACTCGTCGAGGTCCTTGTCATGGCGCGCCTTCTCGAGCTGCAGGTTGGCGAGGGCGTTCTTGCGCAGATCGCCGCTCAGCCCGTCGATCTCGACCCGCAGCGACTCGGCGGCGTGCGCCGGCCGCGCCCCGGCGGCCGCCATGCCGGCGATGCCGGCGCTGACGGCGACGCCGGGAATCATCGCGAGCAACAGCGCGACCACCGGCCGCGGCGCCCGTGCGCCCTCCCGGCGGAGGCTGCGGAGCAGGCGCCCGATCAAGCCGATCTCCGCCGGGCCGGGGCGCGCTCGGCGGCCGCCGGCGCGGCGACGCCGGGTCTCGGGGGGGCGGCTGTGGCCTTGACCTCCGGCCTGGTGGTGTCGACCGGCTTCGCCCCCAGCTCGGGCGCCGGCCGGTCGCCCACGCAGTGGTGCGTGTAGACGCGGGTGAACTCGGCGCCGAGCAGGAAGACGAGCGCCGAGTAGTAGACCCAGGACAGCAGCATCACCAGCGAGCCGGCGGCGCCGTAGGCGGAGGCGGCGCCGGTGCGTCCGAGATAGAAGCCGATCAGCGTCTTGCCGACGCCGAACAGCACCGAGGTCACCACCGCGCCCAGGAAGACGTCCCGCCAGGCGAGCCTCACGTCCGGCAGCAGGCGGTAGATGAAGGCGAAGAGCAGGGTGACGAGCAGGAAGGAGGCCAGGATGTTCGACGCGTGCAGCAGGGTCACCGGCAGGTGGTAGCGCCGCTCGAGATAGGAGCCCAGCGCGGTCAGGGCGGTGGACATGATCAGCGACACCGCCAGCAGGAAGCCAATGCCGAGGACCACGGCGAACGACAGCAGGCGCTTGCGCAGCAGCTGGGTGAGGGCGGCTCCGGGCTTGGCGGCCACGCCCCAGATCCGGTTCAGCGACTGCTGCAGCTGGACGAAGACCCCGGAGGCGCCGAAGATCAGGGTGAGGATGCCCAGGATGCCGGCCAGGCGGTTGGTGCTGGGCTCGGCGGCGGTGCGCAGAATCGCCTGCACGAGACTGGCGGCATCCTTGCCCATCCAGTCCTGGAACTCGGTCAGGATCTCGCCGCGGACGGCCGCGGCGCCGAACGCCAGGCCGAACAGCGCGATCACCACGACCAGCAGCGGCGCCAGCGAGAACATGGTGTAGAAGGCCAGCGCCGCACTCTGCGTCGAGGCGTCGTGGTCGTTCCAGCTGGTGACCGTGTCGGTGATGAGCTTGCGCCAGCGTGCCAAGCGGACCTCTCCACCCCGCAGCAGTTTTTCCCCAACCCCTTCGCAGTGGCGCGCGCTGCCGGCAGGGACCGGCTCGAGGCGCGCCACTCCGCGGCGCCAAGAACAAGCAAGATCAGGGCCAGCGTTTGCCGGGAAACGTGGGCCTTCCCGAGCGGCGGGCCGACGGCCGGCCCACCCGCCCGGGAGGCGGTGCCTCGGTTCAGCTGCAGGGCTCGCAGCCGGCCAGCCGGCGCAGCAGGAAGCGCCGCTCCGGCTCGCTGCAGGGCAGCTCGAGGGCGCGGCGGTAGTGAGCCGCGGCCGTCTGCCGGTCGCCGCAGCGCAGCCAGAGGTCGGCGAGGGTCGCCGGCAGCAGGTAGTAGCCGCGCAGGCGGGGATCGTCCGCCACCTCGGCGAGCGCCGCGATGCCGGCCCGCGGCCCCTGGACCATGCTCAGCGCGACCGCCCGGTTGAGGACGACCACCGGCGACGGCGCGAGCGCGAGCCGGTCGTCGTAGAGCGCCAGGATCTGCGCCCAGTCGGTCGCGGCGTAGCTCGGCGCCATGGCGTGACAGGCGGCGATGCCGGCTTCGAGGTGATAGGCGGTGGCGCGCTTGCCGGCGGCACAGCGCTCGAGGTGCCCGAGCGCCCGCCCGATCAGCGCCCGGTCCCAGCGCCGGCGGTCCTGGTCGGCGAGGAGCACCAGCGCACCCTCCGCGTCGCAGCGGGCCGGGAGGCGGCTCGCCTGGAACAGCATGAGCGCGAGCAGGGCGTGGACCTCCGGCAGGGAGGTGGCCGGGTGCTCCGCCAGGATGGTTGCCAGGCGCACCGCCTCGCCGCAGAGATCGGAGCGCACCAGGTCGTCCCCGGCGGTGGCGGCGTAGCCTTCGTTGAACATCAGGTACAGCGTCTCGAGCGCGCTGCCGATGCGCGCGCCGAGCCCCCGCGCCGGCAGCTCGAAGGCGATGCGCCGCTCGCGCAGCAGCCGCTTGGCGCGCACCAGCCGCTGCGCGACCGCGGCGGGGCGCAGCAGGAACGCCCGCGCGATCTCGTCGACGCTGAAGCCGCCCACCGTCTTGAGCGTCAGAGCCACCTGCGCCTCGCGCGCCAGCGCCGGATGGCAGCACATCAGAATCATCACCAGGGTGTCGTCGGCCCCGGAGGCCGCCGGGTCGAGCGGGTTCGCCGAGATCATCAGGGTCATCGGGGTCGCTGGGGCCAAGGGGGCCATGGCGGCGGCCGGCGCGTTCCCCGGCTCCGCGGCCAGCCGGCCGGCCTTGCGGGCGCGGCTGGCGTCGCGCCGCAGGCAGTCGAGCGCGCGGTTGCGCGCCACCTGCATCAGCCAGCCGCGCGGGTTCTCGGGCACGCCGCGATGCGGCCAGGTCTCGATGGCCCGCACCAGCGCGTCCTGCACGACTTCCTCGGCCAGCGACAGGTTCTGCGGGCCGAGCATCCTGGTGAGCGTGGCGACCATCTGCCCCGCGCTGTGGCGGAACAGATGGTCCACCAGCTCGCCGACTCCGCCGGCCCCGCCGGCCCCGGCGACCCCGCCGATCGGAGGCGTGGCCGGCGCGGGCGGCTCGTCCGCCGCCGCCGCCGCTGCCGCCGCCCGGCCGCGAGGTGTTCCAGGTTCCATGCGATCCGCCGCCTACATCTCCTCGATGGCCCGGATCTCGAGGGTGCCGAAGCGCAGGTGCGGCGAGTCCTTCGCCAGCGTCACCGCCTCGTCGAAGTCCGCCGCCTCGAGCAGCCAGTAGCCCCCCACGACTTCCTTGGTCTCGCTGTAGGGTCCGTCCTTCACCTCCACCCCGGAGCCGTGGCCCGCCAGCACCCGCCCGTCGCCGTCCTTGAGCTTGTTGCTCCCCGCGAGCCGCCCCGCCGCCCGCATCCGGCCGCTCCACTCGACGTACTGCTTGACGATCCGCTGTCCCTCCTCGGCGGACAGGCCCTCCCATGCACGGGCGTCGCTGCGGGCCAACATCAGGAACTTGGGCATCGTGAATCCTCCTCCTGCGGTCGTGCCGGGTCTTGCCGCTTCAGGGCGGGCCGCCCCGGCGTCGCGGTCCAGCCAACCTTATGACGAAGCAGGGGGGGTGGAATCGACGGGGGCAGTGTCCCGCTAGATTGGCCAAGGCCAATGGAGGGACACTGGCGCCTGGTGGCTGGCCGCGGCGCCGGCCGCGGCAGGGCTTATACTGCGGCCATCAGGAGGCAATCTATGTCCGAGAACCAACGGCTGCTCACCCCTCTCGTCCGCAGCGGCGGCGCGCTGCGTCCCGCCAGCTGGGACGAGGCGCTGGACCGCGCCGCCCGCGGCTTCGGCGCCGCCGTGGAGAAGCGGGGTCCGCGGACCTTCGGGATGTTCAGCTGCTCGAAGACCACGAACGAGACCAACTACCTGGCGCAGAAGTTCGCCCGGGTGGTCGTGGGCAGCAACAACATCGACAGCTGCAACCGGACCTGACACGCGCCGAGCGTCGTCGGTCTGGCGACGGTCTTCGGCATGGGCGGCGGCACGACCTCCTACCAGGAGGTCGAGGAGACGGACCTCATCGTCCTCTGGGGGAGCAACGCGCGCGAGACGCATCCGATCTTCTTCCATCACGTGCTGAAGGGCGTCCACCACGGTGCGCGGCTCTACGTCGTGGACCCGCGCCGGACCTCCTCGGCCGATTGGGCGGTCGGGCACCTGCCGCTCCACGTCGGCACCGACGTCGCGCTCGCCAACGCCGTGGCGCGAGAGATCCTCGCCGCCGGCCTCGAGAACCGCAGCTTCGTCGACCATGCCACCAGCGGCTTCGCCGACTTCCGTGCCAGCGTCGAGCCGTGGACGCTGGCGCACGCCGAGGCGGTGACCGGCGTGCCGGCGGCGGCGATCCGCGAGCTCGCCCATGCCTACGCCCGCGCCGACCGCGCCGTGATCTGCTGGACCCTGGGCATCACCGAGCATCACAACGCGGTGGACAACGTCCTGGCCCTGATCAACCTCGGCCTGCTCACCGGCCACGTCGGGCGCTACGGCTCGGGGCTCAGCCCGCTGCGCGGCCAGAACAACGTGCAGGGCGGCGGCGACATGGGCGCCCTGCCCGATCGCCTGCCCGGGTTCCAGCACGTCGAGAACGACGCTCTGCGGGCGAAGTTCGAGCGTGCCTGGGGAGCCAGGATCCCGCCCGAGCGCGGCTGGCACCTGAGCGGGATGTTCGAGGCCATGGGGCGCGGCGACCTGACCGCGCTCTACGTCATCGGCGAGAACCCCGCGGCCTCCGAGGCGGACCAGCACCACACGATGCACCTGCTCGAGGGACTCGAGACCCTGGTCGTGCAGGACGTGCTGCTCACCCAGACCGCCGCGCTGGCGGACGTCGTGCTGCCCGCCGCCGCCGGTTGGTGCGAGTCCGAGGGCACCGTGACCAGCAGCGAGCGCCGGGTCCAACGCGTGCGCCGGGCGCTGCCGCCGCCGCCGGGCGTGCGCGACGACCTCGACATCCTCTGCGACCTCGCCCGGCACATGGGCAAAGACCTGGGCAATCCCGGCGCCGAGGCGCTGTGGAACGAGGTGCGCTCCCTGAGCCCAGCCCATGCCGGTATGTCCTATGCCCGCCTGGAGGCGTCGGACGGCCTGCAGTGGCCCTGCTACGACGAGTCGCACCCGGGAGAGCTCTACCTCCACGGGCGGCTGTGGGAGCGGCCGGTCGTCGGGCCGCTAGCGCCCTTCAGCTGCGTGCTGCAGGAGGGACCGGTGGAGGAGCTGAGCCCCGAGTTCCCCCTGCGCCTCACCACCGGGCGGCGGCTGGACTCCTACAATACGGGCGTCCAGACCGGGCTCTTCGCCTCGCCCATGCGCCGCCGCGAGACGCTGGACCTCTCGCCCGAGGACGCCAGGCGGCTCGGGGTCGCCGGCGGCGACACGGTGCGCGTGGCGTCGCGGCGCGGCACGGTGCTGGCGCCGGCGCGCATCGATCCCGGGATGCCCGAGGGCCTGGTCTTCCTGACCCTGCACTTCCCCGACCAGGTGGCGACCAACGAGCTCACCGTCGAAGCGGTGGACCCGAAGTCCGGCACCTCCGAGTTCAAGGCCGCGGCGGTGCGCGTCGAGCTCGTCGAGAAGCAGGAGGCGCGCCACCGGCAGCACCCGGAAGCCGCCGCGGCCGTGTCCGGCGCGAAGACGGCGTCGCCGCCGGCGATCCTCGAGCCGGTGTCCTCCTGAAGGCTCCCGCGCGGACTCACGGTAGCGCGCGGGTCCGGCACCGGGGCGCGGTAAGATCGAACGCCTGATGGACGTCCACTTCACCGCCGACGAACCCACCGCGGAGGAGGCGGCAGCCGTCGACGGCTGTCTCGCTCGGCTCTGCCCGGCGGCGCCTGCGACGCTTTCGATGCCTGCCGATGGCCGGCGGCAGTACCTCCTGCCGGTGCTCCACGCTCTCCAGGGACGGGTGGGTTGGATCAGCCCGGGGGCTCTCAATTACGCCTGCCGCCGGCTCGAGGTGGCGCCGGCCGAGGCCTACGGCGTGGCCGATTTCTACGCTCTGTTCCAGACCAGGCCCCACCCGCCGGTCGCCATCCACGTCTGCGACGACATCGGCTGCAGCTTCCTGCACGGCAACAACGCCGAGCTGCTGTGCGCCGAGCTCGAGCGGCGGCTCGGTCCCCCGGGCAGCAGCCCGGACGGCGTGATGACCTGGCATCGCAGCCCCTGCCTCGGCCTGTGCGAGCGGGCGCCCGCGGCGCTGGTGCTGGCGGCCGGGGACCCGCCGCGCGAGCAGGCGGTGGCGCCGGCCACGGCAGAGGCGCTGGTCGCGGCCTCAGCCGGCGGCTGGAGCCCGCCGCCGATGGACGTCGCCCGCTCCGTGCCTCAGCTGCGGGGGCCAGCGCCGAGCGGGGTGGCCGCGGCGAGCGCAGCGGCGCCGCTGCCGCCGCCGCTGCTCGGCCGCGTCGGGCGCGTCGATCCCGCGAGCCTGGACGACTACCGCGCGGCCGGCGGCTACCTGGCGCTGCGGCGGGCTGTCGAGATGGGCCCCGAGCAGGTGGTGCGCGAGGTGATCGACGCCAAGCTGCTGGGCCGCGGCGGCGCCGCGTTCCCGACCGGGCAGAAGTGGCTGAGCGTGCGCTCGGCGCCGCTGCCGCGCTACCTGGTCTGCAACGCCGACGAGTCGGAGCCGGGGACCTTCAAGGACCGCGTGCTGATGGAAGGCGACCCGTTCGCGCTGGTCGAGGCGATGACCATCGCGGGCTTCGCCACCGGCTGCGAGCAGGGGTATCTCTACATTCGCGGCGAGTATCCCCTGGCGGCCGCGCGGCTCGAGCACGCCATCCGGCTCTGCCGCGACCGCGGCCTGCTGGGCGGCGACGTCCTGGGGCACGGCGTGCGCTTCGACGTCGAGCTGCGCCGCGGCGCCGGCGCCTACGTCTGCGGCGAGGAGATGGCGCTCATCAATTCTCTCGAGGGCCGCCGCGGCGAGCCGCGCAACAAGCCGCCGTTCCCCACCCAGGTCGGTCTCTTCGGCAAGCCGACGGTGATGAACAACGTCGAGACGCTGGTCAACGTCCTGCCGATCGTGGTCGCCGGGGGCAAGGCCTTCGCCGCGGCCGGCACCGAGCGCTCGACCGGCACCAAGCTGTTCTGCGTCTCGGGCCACGTGGCGCGGCCCGGAGTCTACGAGGTCACCTTCGGCGTCACCCTCCGGCAGCTGCTCGCCCTCGCCGGGGGACCAGGCGGCCCCGGCGAGGCCGGTAGCGCGGGCGATACGGACGACGGCGCTGGAACCGGCAGCGCGGGCGCCCCTGCTCCCGGGCGGCGCCGCCTGCAGGCCGTCCTCCTGGGCGGCGCCGCCGGAGTCTTCGTGACGCCGGATCAGCTCGACGTGCCGCTGACCTTCGAGGGCACCCGCGCGATCGGCGCGGCGCTCGGCTCGGGGGTGGTGATGGCCTTCGACGACACCGTCGACCTGCGCCGGGCGCTGCGGCGGATCGCGCAGTTCTTCCGCGACGAGTCGTGCGGGCAGTGCGTGCCCTGCCGGGTGGGCGCGGTGCGCCAGGAGGAGGTCCTGGACCGCCTGGCCCGGGACCGGCCGCTGGGCTCGGTGGCGCAGGAGCTGGCGCTGCTCGCCGAGCTCGGCCAGGTGATGCGCGACGCCTCCATCTGCGGCCTGGGCCAGACCGCGTCGAGCGCCGTCGAGTCGGCGGTGGCGAAGCTCCCGATCTTCCAGGAGAAGCGATGAGCGCAGCAGAAGCGATGAGCGCCAGCGCGCCCGACGACCTCGTCCCGGTGCCGCGCGGACCGCTGCCGGTCATTCCACCGCCGCGGCCGCGGGCCACCATCGAGCTCACCGTCGACGGGCAAGCGGTGGCCGTGCCGGCAGGGGCGACGCTGCTCGACGCGGCGCGGCAGCTGGGGATCGAGACCCCGACGCTCTGCTTCCTCGAGAGCCTGACGCCGGTCAACGTCTGCCGCATCTGCGTGGTGGAGGTCGAGGGCTCCCGCGCCCTCGTCCCGGCGTGCTCGCGCAAGGCCGAGGCGGGCATGGCGGTGAGGACCGATTCCGAGCGCGTCCGCCTGAGCCGCCGCCTGGTGCTCGAGCTGCTGGCTTCGTCGGTCGACGTCTCGACCGCGCCCCAGCTGCAGGCCTACATGACGGCCTATGGCGCCCGTCCGGAGCGCTTCGGCGCGCCGGCGCCGCCGGCCGCGGCAGGCGAGCGCGACGCGGCCCGGCCCGGCCACCATCATCCGCCGCGCGCCGACACGGCGGCGACGGTGGGCCAGCCGGTGAAGGCGGACAACGATCTCTACGTCCGCAACTACTCGAAGTGCATCCTTTGCTACAAGTGCGTCGAGGCCTGCGGCAAGGATGCGCAGAACACCTTCGCCATCGCCCTGGCCGGGCGGGGCTTCGAGGCGCGCATCGCCACCGAGTACGACGTGCCGCTGCCCGACTCCGCCTGTGTCTACTGCGGCAACTGCATCGGCGTCTGCCCGACCGGCGCCCTGATGTTCAAGAGCGAGCACGACATGCGCGAGGCCGGCACCTGGGACGAGGACCGGCAGACCGCCACCGACACCATCTGCCCCTATTGCGGCGTCGGCTGCACCCTGACCGTACACGTGCAGGACGAACGCATCGTCAAGGTCGGCTCGCCGATCGATCACGACGTGACCCGCGGCAACCTCTGCATCAAGGGGCGCTTCGGGTGGGAGTTCGTGAACCTGCGGAAGTAGGGCTGGACGGCGGATCTCCCCCCGGCCGGGCTGCGCCAAGCGAGGAAGGGGAAAGAAGTGCAACAGGCCGCCGGCAGCGCGCTCCAGGCGCAGGACATCGACCAGGTGCTGGCCATGCTGGCCGGAATCATCGCGCGCGCTCGGAGCGCCAACAGCCCGATGGGCTTCTTCCCGGCTCTCTACCGGCAGGTGACCCTCGCGGTCAAGGAGGGGATCGCGCGGGGTCTCTTCGACGACGGTCCGCGCATGCAGCGGCTGGACACCGTCTTCGCCAACCGCTATCTCGACGCCTTCCAGACTTTCCTCGCCGGCGGCCAGCCCGCCAGCTGCTGGGACCTCGCCTTCCGCGCGACGCGGAGCGACCGCCTCATCATTCTGCAGGACCTGCTGGTCTGCATCAACGCCCACATCAACTTCGACCTGGGTATCGCCGCCGCCGAGATCTGCCCCGGCGAGGCCATCGCCTCCCTTCACGGCGACTTCGACAAGATCAACCAGCTCCTCGCCGAGCTGCTGCCGGCCGCGGAGGCGGCGATCGGCCGCTTCTCGCCGCTCATCGGCTTGCTGGACCAGGTCGGTGGCCGCGACGAGACGCAGGTGCTCGACTTCAGCCTCGACGCCGCCCGCGCCGACGCCTGGAACCACGCCCTGATCCTGGCGCACCTGCCGCAGCCGGTCTGGCCGCCGGCCGTGGCCGCCTTGGACGCGAAGGTGACGTTCCTGGGCAAGCTGATCGCCGAGCCCGGCGGCCTGGCCGGCAAGGCGGTCGAGATGATCCGCCTCACCGAGAGCCTCGATCGCGCCGCGGTCATCGATGCGCTCGATTCCCTCGACACCGGCGCCGGGAGCGCCGCGCGCCCGGCGGGCGCTGCGAGCCCCGCGGGCGGTAGTAGCGATGCGGGCGATGCGGCCGCCACCGCCGTGGCCGGCGGCGGCGGCCCAGCCGGAGATTGAAACCCCGGCGGCTCTACCCTCTCTTGGCCGCCTTCCACAAGCCCAGGACGGCGCCGGTGGGATCCACGATGATGCTCAGCCAGCCGGCGCCCATGACCTCGGTGACGTCGCGCATCACCGTGGCGCCCAGGTCCTTCGCCTGCTTCGTCGCGGCGGCGATGTCGTCCACGTCGACGTAGGCCAACCACGTGGAGGGTGCGCCGGGCACCATCTGCTGCACGATGCCCCCTCCCGTTCCCTCGCCGACCTTGATCAGGGTGTAGGTGCTGCCGCCCATCGGCACGTCTTCCAGGGTCCACTGGAAGAGCTTGCCGTAGAAGTCCTTCGCCTTGCCCACATCGGTGGTGCTGAGCTCCACGTGAACGAATGCGTTGGCCATGTCACCTTCTCCTTTCGTGCCGCGGCACGCGCGTGAGCCCATCACGCCGTGATCGTCGGCCGTCGCATTGTAGACGTGCGAGATGGCAACGAATCGACAAATTGCCGGGGCCGGGCGGCCGCCGCGGCTGCGTGGCGCCACCTACGTGGCAGCGGGCTTGCTTTCCTTCCGCGGCATGGAGGAACGGAGCTTCCAGCAACGGCTGCAAGCGGCCTGGTCACGGGTGCGGGCCACGGCGGGTGAGGGCGGCCGGCGGGTGCGTGGCGGCCTTGCGGCCCTGTGGCGGCCGTTCGCCGAGCGGCGGGGGCCGCGCCTGGCCCTGGGGGTGGCGCTCGCGGTGGGCTTTGCGCTCGTTCTGGTGGGAGGCGCCGCCTGGCAGACCTGCGGCTTCCAGGGCTGCCCCGACGCGGCGCGGCTCGCCGCCTACCGGCCGGGTGGAGCGCCGCTGCTGCTCGATCGCCAGGGGCAGGTGATCGGCACGCTGTCGCCGGACGACCTGCCGGAGGTCCGCCTGCGGGCGCTTCCGGCGTATCTCGCGGCGGCCTTCCTGGCGATCGAGGACCGGCGCTTCCTCGAGCACGGCGCCGTCGACTGGCGCCGCGTCGCCGGCGCGTTCGCCGCCAACCTGCGCCACGGCGGCGTCGAGCAGGGGTCCAGCACGATCACCATGCAGCTGGCCCGCAACCTCTTCCCGCTGGAGATTCCCGGCCAGGAGCGCACCGCCGCCAGGAAGCTGCTCGAGATCCGCGTCGCGCAGCAGTTCG
The DNA here is from genome assembly GCA_036521795.1 of Thermoanaerobaculia bacterium. Lineage (GTDB taxonomy): Bacteria > Acidobacteriota > Thermoanaerobaculia > Multivoradales > UBA5704 > JASLEW01. The sequence goes on from DATDGZ010000478.1 coordinate 14,643, forward strand.
AGGCACGCTTCAGCAAGCCCGAGATTCTCGAGCTCTACCTCAACCACATCTACTTCGGCAACGGCGCGCGGGGCGTCGAGGCGGCGGCCTGGCAGTATTTCCGCCAGCCGGCGGCGCGGCTCACCCTGGCGCAGGCGGCGCTGCTCGCGGCGCTGCCCAAGGCGCCCACCCACTACGACCCGCGGCGCCACCCGGACCACGCCCTGGCGCGCCGCAACCTGGTGCTGGCGCGCATGGCGGCGCAGGCACGGGTGGCGCCCGAGATCGCCGCGGCCGCGGCGCGCGAGCCCCTCGGGGTGCGCACGCCGCCGGAGCGTCCGCGCGCCCGGCCGATGTTCGCCCGCTACTTCGCGGAAGAGGTGCGGCGCCAGCTCGAGGAGCGCTTCGGCGAGAGCCTCTATGCCACGCCGCTGCGGGTCTGGACCACGCTCGATCTGGAGGCCCAGCGTGCCGCCGAGGAGGAGCTCGAGCGCCAGCTGCGGGCCATCGAGTCCGGCCGGCTGGGGCGCGTGTCGAAGGCGCAGGGCGGCGCCCACGGGGGCTCCCACGGTGACGGCGATGGGACTGCGGCTGGCGAGGGGAGCAAGAGCGCCCGGGAGCTCCAGGGCGCGGTGGTGGCCCTCGAAGCAGCCAGCGGCGACGTTCTCGCCTGGGTCGGAGGGCGCGACTACGCGGCCTCGCAATTCGACCGCGTCTCGCGCGCCCGGCGCCAGGCGGGGAGCGCCTGGAAGCCATTCGTCTACGCCGCGGCCCTGGCGCGCGGCATCGCCCTGAGCCAGCCCATCGCCGACACCCCGCTGGTCGTGCCCCTCGCCGGCGGTGGCACCTGGGAGCCGCGCAACTACGACGGCACCTTCGCGGGCCGGGTGACCCTGCGCCAGGCGTTGGCGCAGTCGCGGAACGTGCCGACCGTGCGGCTGGCCGAGGCGGTCGGCTACGACCGCATCGCCGCGCTCGCGGCCAGCGACGGCATCACGTCGCAGGTGCCGCTGCTGCCCTCCATGCCGCTCGGCACCGTCGCGGTCTCGCCGCTCGAGCTGACCGCCGCCTACACCGCTTTTGCCAGCCTGGGCTGGCAGGTCGCCCCGCGCGTCGTGCTGCGCGTCGAGCGTGCCGACGGCACCGCGATCTGGAGCGCGCCGGAGCCCAGCCGCCGGCAGGTGCTCGACCCGGCGGTCGCCTACCTCCTCGACGACGCCTTGCGCGAGGCGCTGGCGAGCGGCAGCGGCGCCCCCGGCCTGCCGCCGGGCTTCGCCGGGCGCGCCGCAGGTAAGACCGGCACCAGCACCGAGGGCAAGGACGTCTGGTTCATCGGCTTCACGCCGGCGGTGGTGGCGGGGGTGTGGATCGGCTACGACGAGCCGCGGCCGATTGCCGACCAGGCGACCGGCGGCAGGCTCGCGGCGCCGGTCTTCCGGCGGCTGATGACCCGCCTCTACGCCGGCCGCGGCGCGCCGCAGTGGTGGCCGATGCCGCCGGGCGTCGCCTCCTGGCCGGTCGACCCCGCAAGCGGCCTGGTGCTGTCCCAGGGCTGCGCTCCTGTCGACGGTGCGCCTGCGCCGCGGGAGCTCTTCCTCGTCGGCCACGAGCCCATGTCCACCTGCCCCGGCGCCGCCGCGGCGGCCTCGAACCTGCTCGAAGGCACGACGGCAGGGGTCCCGGCGGCATCCTCCGGTGAAGACAGCCAGATCGAGATCGGCCCGGCCCGGGCGGCGGCCGGATCGGCGGGGGAGGCGGGGGCCGGCGAGGCAGCTGGCGGTGAGGCGGGAGAAGGAAGCGGCGCCGCGGGCGCGGGTGCCGCGGAGGAGGGGCAGGCTGGCGAGCGTGCCGCCGCGGTGCCGCCGGGCTCGGATGCCGCGGGCCGGCGCGCCGCGCCCCTGCCACCGTCAGTGCCGCCGGCGCCGCCGGCGCCGCCGTCACCGCCGAGCGACGTGAACAACCCCGACGAGCCCGCCGCGGCGCCGCCGGGCCGGGAGGTGCGGCCGCCGGGCGGGGGCCGCGGGGGCGAGGGCGCCGTTGCCGCCAACCTCGGAGGCTGGTGGCAGGTCACCAACACAGGCGACGCGACCGGCGCCGAGGCGCGGGGCGCGCGCACCTACCGCATCGCCTTGCGCCAGGAGGGCACCAGGGTCAGCGGCGAAGGGGAAGAATGGGAAGAGGATGGGCGCCAGCTCGCCGCCGGCGCGCGCACCAGGATCGAGCTCTCGGGCTCGATCGCCGGCCGCGAGGTGCGCCTCCGCTACACCGAGCGCGGACCCGGCGGCACCGCGAGCGGCACCATCACCTGGCGCCTGGCAGGCGGCGCTGACGAGCTCTCCGGCACCTTCTCGAGCGCCGGTTCGGACGCCCGCGGAGCCTCGTCGGCGGTGAGGCTGCAGTGAGCGCGGAGAGCCATCGGGTCGCCGGCATCGCTCACCCGGCCGCCGGTGTAGGCTTTTCAGAGACGGCGGGATCCAAATGCTGCGGAGTGCGCTGGCCCTGGTTCCAGGCTGTGAGGGCCTCATCCAGGCTGTCGAAGTCCTGGGTCCTGCGCATGCAGGAGGAGCAGGAGACCCAGGCGCGCAGGAGGCCCATGCTCTCGGCGGAGCCGCCGATCTCCACAGAAGCTGCCACCGCCTCGTTTCCACAGGCTCGGCAGGGCAGCAGGGCTTCCATGGGCGCACCTCTCCTTTTACCCGCCGGATTGCCAAGCAAATTCCGCGCCTGGGGGCCGGGTGCTCCCGATGCCGCGCTCTAGGCTGAGTTGTATGAAGAAGCGCTGAAAGACAAAAGGCCCCGGCGCGGGGCCGGGGCCTTAGGGGTTGGTCTCAGTGGCGTTGGGTTCCCCCCTTGTCGGGGGACTCAACCGGCAGCGCCTGCAGCCTCGGCGCGGCGTGCGCGCCTGGACTGCCTGAAGGAGCGCCGAGCGCTCGATGGACGCTTTGGAGGATTCCCCTTACGAGGACGCCACCTCCACCGAACCGTGTCTACTTAAATCCACTGGACCACCTCCTTTCTGGGCGTCTTCCTAATCGGCAGGTCCCAGCCCGCCCGGCTCCGTGGGCCGCCCATGCCTCTTTGGAGCCGCCGCGTCGCTCCCCAGGCGGGAGCGCGCGGAACGATGTGGCTATGGTGCAGGATGCCCGCGCGCTTGTCAACCAAGACCTTGAATCCCTTGAATCCCTTGAATCCCTTGAATCCCCGGCATCCCGGGCGTCTTGGCGCTCATCGCGCCGTGATCTGCAGCACCGGCTTGGGATCGCGGGTCACCAGCTTCCACTTGCAGCCGGCCTGGGCGCAGGCGGCGTCGAGCGTGGCGGCGATGGTCCGGTCTCCCATGTCCAAGGTGAGCTTGCCCTTGGGCAGCGCCTCGTCGAAGGCCAGGTCGGCGCCGAGGATCGTCGCCATGGTCTCCATCACGCCGTGCAGGTCGGCGCCGGTGATCCTCAGGTCGATCTTCGCGTCGAGATCGCCGGCCTTGACCTCGCGAGGCCGCACCGGCCCGATGACGATGGCGCCATCCCTCATGTGCCAGCGGCAGTCGAGGCTCTCGCAGATCGCGGTGAGCGCCGTCTTCACGGTGACGTTGTCGATGCGGATGGAGATCGTCCGTGCGGACTGGAATCGAGGGTCGAGCTCGACGCGGGCGCCGGTCAGCTGGCCAACCGTCTGGAACAGCTTGCCGGCGTCGGCATCGGTGACGTTGAGGTCGATGCGGTTGTCGAGGCGGATCTCGGCCCCGTGCGCGGCCAGGGGGACGAGGGCCAGGACGAGCAGCAGCAGGGCGGTGCGAGCACGAGTCATCGGTTGCCTCCTCTGTGGACGAGGATGATGCTGCCCGCGACGGGATGTCGCGGGGCGGCGCCAACGATCCAAAGACGGCCGGCCGGCGACCGCGCGGTGACGATGCCGGCGGCGCTGCGGATCTCGATGGCGCCCGGCCCTGCCAGCGGCGCCGCCGGTGCCGCCGGAGCGGGCGGGCGACGCCATTGCGCGATCATCAACAACGCCGTCGCGAGGAACGCCGCGCCGGCGGCCGCGCCCGCCGCTGCCGCCGCCACGCGCCGCCGTCGCGGCCCGGCCGCCTGGGAACCCTCGAGCGCCCGCCGCACGACCCTCTCGACCGCGCCGGGGGGCGGCGCAAGAGCGGCGTTCAGCCGCTCGCCGAGATGATCCGCGGCGTTCAGCCGGTCGTCCAGATTAGTCGCGGCGTTCAGCCGATCGTCCAGATGAGTCGCGGCATTCAGCCGGTCGTCCAGATGAGTCGCGGCGTCGGGCTGCTCGCCGCGGGCGTCTTCAGGTCGCGCTTTCATCTCGTGGCTCCTTCGCCGAGGATCGCCTGCAGGCGCCGGCGCGCCCGCAGCACCCGCATTTTCAGGGCCGATCGCGAGACGCCGGCGAGCGCCGCCGCCTCGTCGCTCGACAGCTCGCCCACCGCCACCAGCAGCAGGGCCTCCCGCTCGTGGCGCGGCAGCCCGCGGATGGCGGCCAGCGTGCGCTCGAGGTCTGCCCGCGAGAGCGCCTGCCGCTCCGGGTCCGCGTCCGGATGGCGTCCGTGGCCGTTGGCGAGCGCCGCGAGCGGCGCCAGCAGACGCCGCCTGGCGAGGGCGCGGAACAGCCGGCGGCGCGTCACCGCGAAAGCGAAGCCGCCGGCCTGGTCGGGGGGACCGGATCGGCCCCAGCGCCGGGCGAGCGCCGCCAGCCCATCCTGGGCCGCCTCCTCCGCCAGGGCGAGGTCGCCGGACCTGGCGAGGCCGTAGCGCAGCAGCCGGGGAGCGAGGTCGCGCAACGTCTCTTCAAGGTCCACGGGACGGTAGTACCTCGCCGCGCCGCGCGGTCACCGCCATGACGAGATCGTCGAGATCGTCACGGCCGCCCGCGGGATCACTTCACGTAGACCGTCTTGACGTTGACGAGCTCGCGGATGCCGAACGGGCCGAGCTCGCGCCCGTAGCCGGACTGCTTGATGCCGCCGAACGGCAGCCGCGGGTCGGAGCGCACGAGGTCGTTGACGAAGCAGCTCCCCGCCTCGAGCCGGCGGGCGACCGCCTCGCCGCGGAGGGCGTCGCGGGTGAAGACGGCGGCACCGAGCCCGAAGATCGAGTCGTTGGCCACCCGGATCGCCTCCTCCTCGCTGTCCACGGCGATGAGCGCCGCCACCGGCCCGAACAGCTCTTCCTCGTAGGCCGGCATCCCCGGGCCGACGCCGGCGAGGACGGTCGGCGGATAGAAGGCGCCCGGCCCCTCGGGAATCTCGCCGCCGAGCAGGCAGCGCGCGCCGGCGCGGCAGCTCGCCTCGACCTGGGCATGCAGCTGGTCGCGGAGGTCGCGGCGCGCCAGCGGCCCCACGTGGGTGCCCTCGTGCATCGGGTCGCCGACCACCTTGGCGCGCATCGCCGCCACGAAGCGCCGCTCGATGTCGTCCGCGAGCCGCCGCGGGATCACGAAGCGCTTGGCCGCGATGCAGCTCTGGCCGCTGTTGATCAACCGGCTCTCGACGCAGGTGGCGACCGCGCGGTCGAGGTCGGCGTCCTCGAGGATCAGGTAGGGGTCGCTGCCGCCCAGCTCGAGGACGGTCTTCTTGATCAGCGCGCCGGCCTTGCCGGCCACCTCGCGGCCGGCCGGGGTGCTGCCGGTCAGGGTGACGGCAACCACCCGCGGGTGCTCGATCGCCCTGGCGACGTCCCTGGACGGCACCAGCAGCGCGCGGAACAGGCCCGCGGGCAGCCCCGCGTCACGCAAGACCTCCTCGATGGCGAGGGCGCAGCCCGGGACGTTGGAGGCGTGCTTCAAGACGCCGGCGTTGCCCGCCATCAACGCCGGCGCGGCGAAGCGGAAGACCTGCCAGAACGGGAAGTTCCAGGGCATCACCGCCAGCACCACGCCGAGCGGCTCGAAGGCGACGTAGCTGCGGCTGGCGTCGGTCGCCACCGGCTCGGGGGCGAGGAAGGCCGCCGCCTGCTCGGCGTAGAAATCGCAGACCCAGGCGCACTTGTCGACCTCGGAGAGGCCGCCCGCCAGGACTTTGCCCATTTCGCGGGTCATCAGCTCCGCGTAGGCCTGGCGCCGCTCGCGCAGCAGCCGCGCCGCCGCCCGCAGGCGCTCCGCCCTCGCGGCGAAGCTGGTGCCGCGCCACTCGCCGAAGGCGGCATGAGCCGCCTCGATCGCGCGGTCGACCTCGGCCGGCTGCATCTCGTCGTAGGTGCGCGTGGTCTCGTCGGTCGCCGGGTTGATGCTCGTGATGGTCATGGTCCAGTCCTCCTCGTGGCCCCTGGCGTGGGCGGGAACGGCGAGAAGCCGCGCTCCGCGGCCCGCGCCCAGAGCAGCGCCCAGGGCGGCGGCGAGCGCGGCGCGAAGACGTGGACGCCGGCCGCGAGGTCGCGCGGCGCGGTGAGCTCGAGGCCGTCGAGACCGCCGCGCGCCGGGCCGCCGCTGCCGAGGATGGTGTAGCGGCCGGGGATCTCGACCTGGAACGCAACGGTCGGATAGGGCGGCTGGCCGGCGGCGCCCGGCAGCCAGCGGCCGCAGACCCGCACCGGGCCCACCGGCAGGAAGTTGGCGTCGAGGAACCGCTTGCCCCGCGGCGGCAGGCGCCGGCTGGCCAGGGTGGCGACGCAGACGTGATGGGCGAGAATCGCCTCCGGGATGGTGTCGGCGATGCGGCCCTCGGCCATCGCCTCCCGGGTGATGTCCTCGAGCACCGGGACGAAGGCCCGGCGGCGGAAGACCGCATCGCCCTTGTCGTCGAACACCGCCTCGTCCGGCGCGGTGAGCTGCAAGGCTGCCGCCACGATCGCCGTCGTCGGGGCGGTCTGGTCGCCGCGCAGCGGGCCGTGGAGCAGGTCGATGACCAGCTCGACGGCGAGGGCCAGCGCCAGGAAGGCCCTGCCCCAGGCGATCCGCGGTCGGCCCGGGCGGCTGGCCCCGGCCGCCGCTGCTGCCGCCGCCGAGACTACTGGCTCGGCAGCACGGCGGCCCGACGCCACGGAGCTCTCCTCCCCGGGCTGCAGCGCTCTGGGGCGGCCGACCGCGGTCGCCGCCACGAACAGGCAGAGCAACGGCTCGACCGGCAGGTAGGTCTGCGAGGTGATCAGCGGCCAGAGGACCTCGAGCGCGATCAGGTAGGAGCCGGCGGTCAGCGCCAGCAGCAGCCGCTGGCGGGCCAGGGCCGGCGGACCGGCGCGCAGCGACCAGCGCGCGACGACGATCAGCAGCGGCGCCCCGACGGCCAGGATGAGGGCGCGCTCGAGTGGCGCGGGACCGTGCTGGCTGACCTGGAGGTTGTGGCGCACTGCCCCGGCGAACAGGGCGTCGAGGGCGCCGTGGCGCTGAAAATAGAGCGCCACGCCGGCCGGTACCGCCGCCAGGCCGGCCAGTCCGGCGCCGGCCGCCGCCAGCGCCCTGCCGGCGGTGCGCGGGGTTGGCCGGAGGCTGGTGTCGTTGCCGCCGGCCAGCCGCCACGCGGCTGCCGCCAGCGCCGATCCCAGCAGGCAGGCGAGGAGCAGGCTGCTCTTGAGCGACACCGCCGCCGCGGCGCCCACCGCCAGCCCGGCGACGAACAGGCGGGCCGGGCCGGGCGCGCCGCCGGCTGCCACCTCGAAGGCGACGAGCCAGAGCAGGGTCCAGGGCACGTCGGTGCGGAACTCGAGGGTCTTGACGAAGAAGGGAGGCAGGAGGGCGGTCAACACCGTTCCCCACAGCGCCGCCCGCGGCGAGAGCAGGCGCCGGCCGATGAGCCAGGTGACGGCGAGGGCCGCCAGGTAGAGAGGCAGCATGGTGAGCCGCAGCCAGAACAGCGTCCGCACGCTCTCCCCGAACGCCGCCAGCAGCGGCGCCCAGAGCATGTGGAACAGCGGCGTGTGGTTGTCGAAGAAGTCGCGGTATTGGATTAGGCCGCGGGTCCACCCCCAGACCACGTGGGCGTGCTGCGGCTCGTCCGAGTTGAACCGGTACTCCCAGACGCCGAGCAGCCGCAGCGCCACCGCCACGCCCAGCAGCGCGAGGGCCACGCCGCGCTCGCGCGGCGTTCCGATCGGATCGCGCTCGCGTGGCGTCGTGCCGGGATCGCGCTCGCGTGGCGCGCCGGTCGGCTCGCGCTCGCTCGGCGGCGGCGGGGAAGGGGCAGAGAGGTCGGTGGGCACGGCGCTCCGCGAGGCTGGGTACTCATACCATGAATGGTTACCCCATGAATGCCCGTGA
>DATDGZ010000479.1:0-5134 GCA_036521795.1 Thermoanaerobaculia bacterium
CAGCACGCGTGAACAGCGTCTGGTGGCCGGCGGCGAGGTCGCTCTCGACGTCCTGGAGGTCGTCGAGCAGCTGCAGCGCGACGCCGTAGCCGAAGGCGAAGCGCTCCTCGCTCGCGCTCGCTCTCCCCGCCACCAGGTAGAGATCGGCGAGGACCGAGGTGCCGCCCTTCTCGCAACTGATCGCGAGGATCTCGGCGTCCGTCAGCGCCGGGTCGTCCTGCTGGCGAAGGCTCAGCACCTGTCCGCCATGGATGGCGAGCAGGCTCTCGTGGACGTCCGCGTAGGCATGACGCGGGAACTCGTCCTCGATGCGCTCGACGAGGCGGAAGATCGCCGCTTCGCCGGCACCCGCGGGCCACACCGCCAAGCCGGCGAGCCGCCGGCCGAAGCGCTCGTTGAAGGCGCGCTTGGCGCCGCTCTCGACCCGGGGATCGTCGAGCAGGTTGTCGGTCAGCGGGTACAGCATGCTGTAGGCGAAGAGACCGGGATTCAGGGCCACCGGCAGGTCGAGGACGATCTGCAGGCTGTTGCCGATCCAGACGTTCCGCAGGGCCTGCCAGAGACTCTCCAGCGGCAGGCCGGGATCGAAGGCCCGCGCCTCCCGGGCGAAGCCCACCGAGGCGGCGAAGAAGGCGTCGGCGAAGACCAGGCGGCGGTAGCCGGCCGGCCAGCCCAGCCGCTCGTCGCCGAAGCGCTGCAACCGCTCGCGCACCTGCTCGCGCCAGGCCCGCCGCTCCAGCTCGTCCGCGGGCGCCTGCACCAGCTCGACAGCCAGCTCGTCGATCAGCCGCCTGGCGGCGCGGGCGTTGGCGAAGTGCCGGCGAAGGCCGACCCGCGGTCCCAGGGGTGGGAGCTCCGCCGGGGTCGCCGCCCAGAGCCCGGCGTGCAGGTCGCGCAGCGTCCCGGCGCGGTCCTGGAAGTCCGGCTCCCGGGCGCCGGGCGGCTCATCGGCGGTCGTCGAGGCCATGGCGCCCATGGCGGCCATGGCGGCCCTGGCGGCGATGGGCATCGCGCTCGAGCTCCTCATGTCCCGGCACTACGCGGGGCGAAAGATGAAGGTTTCGGCGGCTGGCCTCATGCCGGCGGTGCCTTGATGGTAGGCTGACCTGCGGTCCGTTCCGGCGCGCGATGACCGAAGACATGAAGAACGCAGACATGCAGGGCAAGGTCGTCGTGATGACCGGCGCGACGTCCGGCATCGGGCAGGTGGCGGCGGAGAGCTTGGCCGCCATGGGTGCGCGCATCGTCCAGGTGGCGCGCGACCGGGGACGCGGCGAGGCGGCCGTGCAACGGCTGCGCGAGCTTTCCCCCAGCCTCGCCCACGGCATCCACTACGCCGATCTCTCGCGCCTGAGCGAGATGAAACGGGTGGGCGCCGAGATCGCCGCGGCCGAGCGGCGCGTCGACGTGCTCGTCAACAACGCCGGCGCCCTCTTCAGCTCCCGCCAGGTCGTCGAGGGGCTGGAGCGCACCTTCGCCTTGAACCACGTCTCCTACTTCGTCCTGGCGCACGCCTTGCGCGAGCGGCTGGTGTCCTCGGCGCCGGCCCGGGTGGTGAACACGTCCTCGGATGCACACCGGGGGGCCACGCTCGACTTCGACGACCTGCAGTCGGTCAAGGCCTATCGCGGCGGCTTCGCGGACTGGCTCCGGTACGGCGGGCCCGGCTTCAGGGTGTACGGCCGCTCGAAGCTCTGCAACATCCTCTTCACCCGCGAGCTCGCGAGGCGTCTCGAGGGGACCGGGGTGACGGCCAACTGCCTGCATCCCGGGTTCGTCGCCACCCGCTTCGGCGACGAGTCCGGCGGGCTGATCTCTCTCGGCGTGCGCATTGCCAAGCGCTTCGCGCTCACTCCGCAACAGGGAGCGGAGACGCTGGTGCACCTGGCGTCCTCGCCCGAGGTTGCCGGAGTGACGGGCGCATATTTCCACCACAGCCGGCCGGCGACGCCCACCCGGGAAGCGCAGGACGACGCCGTCGCCCGGCGCCTCTGGACGGAGACCGCCCGGCTCGCACAGCTGGAAGACTGACTGGTATGGAAGGCGCGGGAAGAAGTCCGATCTAGCTCGGCAGTCCGTCGCGACCGCGCGGGCGCTCTCCCGGGGGATGGGAGCCATGGCTATGGAAGGCTTCGTGCTGCAGGGCCGGCACGTCCGTCTCGAGCCGCTCGATCACCGCCACACCGGCGGGCTGGCGGCCGCGGCCGCGGTCGATCCCTCGCTCTACCGGTGGAGCCCCGTCCCGCAGGGCGAGGCCGAGGCCGCCCGCTACGTCCAGACCGCCCGGGACTGGCAAGAGGCCGGCACCGCGGTGCCGTTCGCCATCATCCGCCTGGCCGACGGCCGCGTCGTCGGCTCCACGCGCTTCTTCGATCTGGAGCGATGGCCGTGGCCCGAGGGTCATCCTTCGCACGGCCGCGGCGTTCCCGACGCCGGTGAGATCGGCTACACCTGGCTGACGCGCTCGGCGACCCGGACGGCGGCCAACACCGAGGCCAAGCTGCTGATGCTGACGCATGCCTTCGAGGTCTGGCAGGCGCTTCGCGTCTGCTTTCACACCGACGTGCGGAACGAGCGCTCACGCGCCGCGCTCGAGCGCATCGGCGCGAAGTTCGAAGGGATCCTGCGCGCCCATCGGATCGCCGCCGATCACACGGCCCGCGACTCGGTGCGCGTCTCGATCATCGCGCCGGAGTGGCCGGCGGTGAACCAGCGGCTGCTCGGGCTCCTGGATCGAGCGTGAGAATGAGCCGAGCGGGCCGCGAAGGCCGCCTCGGGTCGACCCCAGGCGGCAGCCCCCTTCCGTGACGCGGAAGGGAGCCGCGAACCGGGAGAGGAAGCTACCGGGTCACCGGGATCGCCAGGAAAGAGACCTGCTGGCCGTTCGGATCGTTGGCCGTGCCGGTGATCCAGCCGAGCTCGTTGATGGCGGCCGCATTGGTCAGCGCCAGGCCGGGGCTGTCGACGACGAGACCGTTGAGGTCCCGCATCACCCGGTCCTGGAAGACGACGACGGCACGGGGGTGGCTGAAACCGGCGCCGAACGAGATGCCGACGATCTGCCCCTGGTCGTTGATGCCCTCGGCTTCGCTGATGGCGTCTCCCGGCAGCGTCTCGAGATCGATCATCCTGCCGAGGCTGCTGGTCCAGAGGAAGGCGTGGAAGGCGAGGGTGTTGACGTCCTGCGCGGTGTTGGCGAAGCCGACCACCTCGCCATTGCCATTGATGGCGTCGGGAGTGTTCCAACCCACCCCGCCGAGGTCGCCCAGGTTGGTCACCGTGCCGTGATCCCAGAGCAGGGCGTGCTTGGCGCTCAGCGCGCCCACCGAGGTGCCGCAGATCCCGGAGACGCCGACGATCTGGCCCTTGTCGTTGACCGCCACGGCAGCCTGGTCCGGGTCGCCGCGGTACCCCGGGAGCTGCTCCATCCGGCCGTCGGGTTCCCACACGACCGCCTTGAACTGCAGGACTTGCGGCACGGTGGGGTCGCAGGTCGGGTCGTGGACCGTGTTCTCCGCCCACCCGACCACCTGGCCGAGATTGTTGACGCCGGCGGCAAAGCCGTTGGCACCGCCCAGCGTGGGCAGCGCGGTCATCACGCCGTTGCGCCACTGGAAGCCGACACAGGCATGGCCGATCTGGCGTTGCGCGAAGAAAGCGCCGCAGCTCCATGGCTCCGAATTCGGATCGAGGTTGGCGGTCTCGGAGATCCCCACGACCTCGCCCCGGTCGTTCACGCCGCCCGCGAAGGCCTGGCCGCTGCTGGTGCCGCCGAGCGTGCGCAGGTCGAACGGGAAGCCGTAGATCCAGAGCACGGCATGGTCGACGGTCGAGCTGCCCGCCACCAGGGCCTGGCCGGAGACGAAGCCGAAGTCGTTGATGCTCGCGGCCGCGCTGCTGGTGCCGCCGAGCGCGGTGCCGAGGTTGAAGACGGTGTACATGACCGGCTGGCTGCCCGCCGGCCCGGACGCGGCGAGCGCCGGCAGCGGCAACGCGGCAAGCAGGACCATCGCCATCATCGACGGCATGGCGGCGGGTACGACGAGTCGAGCGATCGAGTTCCTCACGGTAGCCTCCTTCGGGTTGACCGGGCACTCCGCGATCGTCGCGAGTGCACGATCCAACGCTACCGCTCGCATTTCTCGATTGCTCGCCACTTTCGGACATTGAAGCGCGGACATTGAAGCACGGACGTTGAAGCGCGGACCGGGTCACCGCTCCATGTCGTGCAGCCGGAGATGCAGGGCGGCGTACGCTCGCCAGGGCCGCCAGCTCTCGGCGCGCGCGCGCAGCGAGCCCGGTCCGCTCGCGCCCGCGGCGCGTTGCAGCGCGCGATCGGCGGCCGGAAAGGCGTCCGGCCAGCAGAGCGTGCGCACCAGGATCTCGGTCGCGAGCCGATCCCCGACGCCGTCGATCGCCAGCAGGGCGCGGCGCGCCGCGACGATGTCGTCGCCCGGTGCGAGCGTCAGCTGGCCGCCGGCCAGGGCCCTCGCCGCCGCCGCGAGAGCGAGAGCGCGACCCGGCGCGACGCCGAGCGACCGGAGGCGCGCGGCGCCCGCGTCCGCGACCCGCTCCGCGGTGGGTGCGAGGCGGTCGAGACCGGGGACGCCCGTGTCGAGCGGCTCCCCGAGCGCCACGACCACGCGCCGCACGGCGTCGCGGGCGGCCCGCGTGGACGGTCCCGGGCCGCGGATCAGTGCGCCGAGCACGATCTCGAACGAGTCGACCGCGCCCTGGATGCGGACACCGCGCCGCCGCGCGACGAGCGCCGCGAGCCCGCCCTGCTCGAGATGGGCGTCGATCACGGTAGGTTCCGCGTCGAGGTCGAACAGGTGCCGCAGGCGCGCGAGCAGCGGCATCAATGCCGGCACCAGGGCGAGCGAGACCTCGACGTCGAGGTGCGCGCCCGCGGCGCGCGGCGCGCGGCCCCGGCCTGCCGACGGCGCCATGTCCGCCGCGAAGACCACGCCGCTCCGCCCGTCGATGCAGACGGTCCGTCCGTAGCGCGAGCCGCTCACGATCTCCACCCCGGGGATCGCGTCGCGCTCCAGGAATCTCAGCAGCACGCTCCAAGCGAGCGGCTCGCGGTAGCCGAGCGTCAGCCGAACGGAGTCCTGGTCAGGACCGGCCGTCG
>DATDGZ010000480.1:0-3323 GCA_036521795.1 Thermoanaerobaculia bacterium
GGGCAAGGACCGGTCCACCCTGCTGCGCGCCAGCTACTCGCGCTTCGCGGACCAGCTGCCGTCGGCCTTTGCCGCGTTCAAGAACCCGCTTGGCACGATCAGCTACTACTACGCCTACACGACCAACCACGGCGACGGCAACGTCACCCCGGGACAGATCGTGCCAGGGGTCTGCCCCGCCCCCTGCTACAGCGGCAACGTCAATCCGGCCAATCCAAGCCAGCTGCTGCAGCCGAACCTCATCGCCGGCAACTTCAATGCCCCCATCACCAACGAGTTCCTGGTCAGCGCCGAGCACGCGCTGCTGCCCGAGTTCGTGGTCGGGTTCAACCTGACCTACCGCCGCGCGACCGGCCTCGAACAGGAGGACCTGCTGGTCCAGGACAGCAGCACCTTCAACCCCAACGCGCCCTCTCGCGTGTCGGTACGGTCCGACTACGTGCCCGTCACCGGGTCCGTCGAGCTGCCGGACGGCTCGCACCAAGCAGTGACCTGGTACGCTCTGCGTCCCGGCATCTCCACCGGCAAGGGACTCTTCCTGCACAACGGCGACTACGAGACCACCTTCAAGGGCGCTTCGCTGACCTTCAACAAGCGGCTCTCGAACCGCTGGATGATGCGCGGCAACTTCAGCTACAACGACTGGTACTACAACAAGGCGGGCGATCGCCCCGATCCCACCATCCTGGAAGCCGGCGGCACCACCGACGGCAACTACGTGCGCCAGGGCGACCTGGTGCTGCAGGGCTCGGGCAACGGCTCGGGCTCGAAGGCGTGGGTCTACGTCAACAGCAAGTGGTCCTTCTCGGTCAACGGCATGTACCAGATCGCTCCGGACCGGCCGTGGGGCTTCAACGTCGCCGCCAACCTGACCGGGCGGCAGGGATACCCGACTCCCTACTACGATCAGGTCACCATCCCCTCGACCACGACCACGGGCGGACCCGTGCAGGTGCAATTCACCCCGTCGGACGCCAACCGGCTGGACAACATCGTCGACTTCGACGGCCGCCTCGAGAAGGAGCTCACGTTCCAGGACTTCGGCCTGACCCTGGGCGTGGACTGCTTCAACCTGTTCAACGAGGCCTTCATCCTGCAGCGTGACGCCCGCGCGCGCGCCGCCTTCTCCAACACCAATGGCACGGGCTTCATCAACGAGACCCTGAGCCCCAGGATCTTCCGCTTCGGTGCGCGCCTGAGCTTCAAGTAAGCGCAGCCAAGCAGCAACCCTTTGCTACACCCGCCGCCGCCGGGAGACCCCCGGTGGCGGCTTTCGCTGCCGCCCGCCGCCGGACCACTAGCGTCCCGGCGGCGGCGGCTTCTGGGTTTCTGGTGGCACCAGGGCGGCCTTCTCGAGCGATTCGGCCTTGGCGGCCGCCGCCTGCGACTCGGCACGGCGCCCCGCGGCGCCGTAGGCCTGGCTCAGCGATTGCCAGGCTTCCAGGCTCTGCGGCAGGATGTGCGTGGCCTTCTCGAGCACCGCCACCGCCTCCTGCGAGCGTCCCGCGTCGACCAGCAGGCGGCCGTATTCGATGGCGATGCCGGTGGGCGGCCGCGGGTCGCCGAGCCCCTTGCCATCCGCCGGCAGCTGGTCCGCGAAGGGCCGCAGGGTCACGAGCGCGCCCAGGACGTCGCCGCTCCGGTGCTGCGCTAGCGCCAGGTCCAGCGCCACCGCGGGATGGCCGGCCACGCGGTCCTTGAGCAGGTCGACGGCGGGCTTCGGCTGCCCGGCGGCCAGGTAGGCCTCGGCCAGCGTGCGCCGCACCTCGGGCTCCATGCCCTGGGGATGGTGCGCGAGGAGTGGCGTCAGCAACGCCACGGCGCTCTTGCCGTCGCCTTGCTGCACGAGGATCTTGCCGCGCAGCAGCGCGATCGCGGGGTCGTCCTGGGGCATTCCTGCGATGAGCTGCTCGGCCTCGGCCGGCCGGTCCAGCTGCAAAGCCAGCGCCGCCGCCGTCAGCAGGGCCTCACCGTCCTTGGGGTTGCGCAGCGACCACGAGCGGAGCAGAGAGTAGGCTTCGACCACCTTTCCCTGGTGCGCCCGCAGCAGGCCCAGCTCGCGGCTGGCCGGCGACCCCGGCTGCTGGCGCACCGCGCGCACCAGGTACCCTTCCGCGGCCGGGCCGTCGTGCAGCGCGATGGCGGCGAGGCCGGCGTTGTAGAGCACCGCGGGCTGAGCGTCCGCCGGAGCCGCCAGGGGCCGCAGGACGTCGAGCGCCTCCTTCGGGCGGTTGACCTTCAGATACAGCGCTCCGAGCAGCGCCACCGCCCGCGGCGGACACCCCGGCTCCCGTCTCAGCGCCTCGAGCTTGGCGATCGCCTCCTTGAACTTGCCCGCGGCCGCCAGGTTGCCGGCTTCGCTCAGCCGCGCCTCGGCCGGCTGGCTGCCGGTGGCAGGGCCGGGGGCCGTTCCCGAGGCAGTGGGTGGCGTGGCGGCCGGCGATGGAGCGGCCGGCGCCGCCCCGGCCAGCGCCTGGACTGCGCTCGGCGTGCCTGCCGCGAACAGCAGGAGAATTGCAAGACTGCGGGTCCGGTGCATGGTCTGGGGACTCCTCGAGAGAAGTTGGTTGGGTGCTGCCGATCCGATGGCTGGTGGCTCCGCCGGCTCAGCCGGTGTGCTCGAGAGCACGCAGCTGCGAGCTGCCGGGATGGAGCTCGAGAGCGTGGCGCAGGAGGGCCGCCGCCCCGGGCGCATCCCCCAGCACCCGCAGCGTGCTGACGGCTTCGGCGCAGGCTGCCGGGGACTCGCCCTGGCTCTCCACCAGCCGCCGCAGCGCTCCGATCGCGGCGTCGGGCTTGCCTTCGGCGGCGTAGAGCACCGCGAGGCTCGCGTAGGTGTGGGTGTCGGCCGGGAAGCTCTGGATCTCCCGCCCGAACGCCTGCTCGGCCTCGGCGTCACGCTGCAGGCGGGCGAGGATGTCGCCGCGCACCCACCAGAGCTTGGGATAGCTCTGGCCGGGCGCGCGTCGCGCCAGCTCGGCCAGGACCAGGTCGGTCTGGGCCAGGGCTTCCTCGAGCCGGCCCTCGGCGACCAGCACCTCGGCGAGCGCGAGCCGGGGCGCCATCGAGTTGCCGCCGGCGGCCAGCGCCGCGCGTGCCGCGCGCTCGGCCACCGCGGGCTGGTGCTGCGCCAGGGCGATCTCGGCCAGCAGGCTCTGCGCGTCGCCGGGGCTGACCTGCTGCGCCAGCTCCGCATGCGCCCGCGCCTCGTCGAACCGCCCGAGGCGCAGGAGCAGGGTGCCGGTCGTGAGTGCGACGTTGGCCACTCCGCCCGATGCCTTCATCGCCTCCTCGTGCGCCGCGAGCGCTTCGTCGAGGCGTCC
>DATDGZ010000481.1:0-4781 GCA_036521795.1 Thermoanaerobaculia bacterium
GCTCTGGTCGCTCACCGCGATCCCGGCCACGCTGGCCTTGCTCGGCCCGGAGCGGATGCGGCGGCCGCGGCCCTTCGCGCCCGCCGGCGCCGGGCTCTTCCGCCGCCTGGCGGCGCCGGTGGTGCGCCACCGGCTGGCGACCCTGGCCGCGCTGGCCGCGGCCACCGCCGTGCTCGGTCTCGGCGCGCGCCGCCTGGTCGTGCAGGACAGCTGGGAGGACGGCTTCGCCGCGGGCAGCTCCTTCCGGGTGGCGAGCGAGGAGGTGAACCGGGAGCTGCTCGGCACGCATGTCCTGCTCGCCCGCCTGCGGTTCGCGCCGCCCCCCGCCGCCGTTCCCGGCGCCGGCGGCCGGCGCGGGCCGCTGCTCGACCCGGCGGCGCTCCGCGCCATCGGCGCCTTCGAGAGCTTCGCGCGCGCGCGGCCCGAGGTCGGCGGCGTGCTCGGCCCCTACGGCCAGCTGTCGGCGACGTACTACCTGTGGATGGCGCGGCGCCAGGGTACCCCGGCGATCCCGGACGACCCCCGCCGGATCGGCCGGCTGCTCGACGTCTTCGAGCTGGTGCGGGGCCGCCAGGAGCGCCGCGAGATCGTCGACGACGACCTGCGCCAGGCCCTGGTCTCGATCTTCCTCGAGCAGGCCAACTATCGCGACACCGCGCGCCTGATGCGCGCCCTGCGCGGATACGAGGGCCGCGAGCTCGCGCCCCGGGGCACCTCCCTCGACTTCGCCGGCGACGTCGCGGTGAGCCAGGCGATGATCCCCGCCATCGTCTACACCCAGGTCGCCTCCACCGCGCTGGCGCTTGCCGGCTCGTGCGTGCTGCTCTGCCTGCTGTTCCGCTCCGTGCGCCTGGGCATCCTGGCGCTCCTGCCGTCGAGCCTGGCGGTGCTCTGGGTGCTCGGGGCGATGGGCTGGTCCGGCATGCCGCTCGGCGTGGCCACCTCGATGTTCTGCGCGATCACCCTGGGGGTCGGGGAGGACTACGCCATTCACTTCCTCTACCGCGTGCGGCGCGGCAGGGACGAGGGACGCCCCGACGCCGTCGCCCACGCCTTCGAGCTGGCGGGGCCCGGCATCGTCAGCGACACGCTGACCATCGCTCTCGGCTTCGGCGTGCTGCTCGCCTCGCGCGTGCCGGCCAACGCCCGGCTCGGCACGGTCATGGTCGTGGCGCTGCTCGGCTGCTGTGCTCTCACCCTGGTCGGCCTCGGCGCGGCGCTCTCGGCGCGGGAGCCGGTGCCGGTGTCGATGCCGGTGCCGCGGACGGCGGCAGCCCGGGCGGCGCGCACCCGCGCCGGGCTGGACCCGCATCGAGGATAATGGTTCGGTGCGCAGCCATGTCTCGTGGCCGAGCCTGCTCCGGGCGGCGTTCGCCCTGGCCGCTCTTGCCGGCGCCGGCGCCGTCGCCGCGTGCAGCGGCTGCCGCGGTGCCGCCGGCCTCGCCGCGCCGGCCGCCGCGGCGGCGCCAGGCCCCGGCGGGGCCGCGCTGGCCGTGCGGCGCGGCGAGATCCATCCGCGCCTGCTGCTGAGCGGCGAGCTGCGGGCGGCGCGGTCGCTTGCCTTGACCGTGCCGGCGACCCCGAGCTTCGAGGTGCAGATCCGCTGGCTGGCCGAGGATGGCTCGCGCGTCGCCGCCGGCCAGCCGGTCGCCGAGCTCGACAACGCCAGCTTCCTCGCCAAGCTCGAGGAGCAACGCCTGGCCGCGGCCACCGCCGCCGCCGACCTCGCCCGCATCGAGGCCCAGGCCGGCGTCGACCGGGCGGACAAGGAATTCGGCGTCGAGCAGGCGCGGACCGACCTGGCCAAGGCTCGCATCGCGGCGGCGGTCCCCCCCGAGCTGCTGCCCAGGCGCGACTACCAGGACCGCCAGCTCAAGCTGCAGCAGGCGGAGAACGCGCTCGCCAAGGCGGTCCAGGATCTGGCGGCACAGCGCGCCAAGGCCGCGGCCGACGTCGGCGTGCAGCAGATCGTCCTCGAGGAGGCGCGCCGGGACCTGGCCCTCGCCACGGCGGCGATCCACGACCTCACCTTGCGGGCGCAGCGCGACAGCCTGGTGGTGGTGGGCGAGCATCCGGTCCAGGAGCGCAAGCTGCAGGCCGGGGACAACGTGTGGCCGGGGATGACGGTGGCGACGCTGCCGGAGACCTCCTCGATGATGGTCGACGCGGAGCTCTCCGACGTGGACGAAGGCCGGGTCGCCCTCGGCATGGCGGCGACCTGTGTCCTCGACGCCTATCCGGAGAGCCATTACACCGGGCGCGTGGTCAAGATCGCGGGCGTGGCGCGGGAGTCGCGGCGCACAGCGCTGGTGCGCTCGATCGCGGTGAGCGTCGCGCTCGATCCGGTGGCGCCGCGCGCGGCCGCGCGGTTGCGCCCGGACATGTCGGTGCGGGTCGAGATCGCGGCCGCGCCGGGGCGCGCCGCGCTCCTGGTGCCGCGGGCGGCGCTGGATCTCGCGGACCCGGCCGCGCCGCCGCGAGCACGGCTGGCCGGCGGCGGCGTCGCGCCGGTGCGGCTGGGCGCCTGCGACGCCTTCTGGTGCGTGGCCGCGAGCGGAGTCCGGGAAGGCCAGGCACTGCGGAGCTTCGCCCCGGAGGCGTCGCGGTGAAGGGCCGGCGCTCCTCTCGGGCTTCGTTCGCTGCCCTCCGCCTGCCGCTCGGGGCCGTCGTCGGCGTCGCCGTCGTGGCCGTCGCCGTCGTGGCCGTCGCCGCCGCCGTGGCCACCGGCAGGGGTCCCGGCAGCGCCGCCGGCGAGTCCGCCTGGGCCGAGGTGCGGCGCGGCGACCTGGTGCTCTCCGTGCCGGTCTCCGGGACCCTCGCGGCCGTGGATGCGGCGCGGCTGAGCCCGCCGCCGGTCGCGGGGCTCTGGGAATTCAAGATCGTCTTCCTGGCGCCCGAGGGCACCATGGTGCGGCGCGGCGAGCCGGTGCTCGGCTTCGACACCTCTTTGCTCGAGCGGACCCTGCTCGACAAGGAGGCGGAGCGGGACTCGGCGCAGAAGCAGCTCGACAAGCAGCGCGCCGACCTGGCGCTGGCGCGGAGCGACGGCGGGCTCCACCTGGCCGAGGCGGACGCCGATCGCCGGCGCGCCGAGATGGCGGTCGCCGTGCCCCCCGAGCTCAAGTCGCGCAACGAGCTGGCGGCGGCCCGCGCCGATCTCGAGCTGGCGGCGCGCAAGACCGAGTATCAGCGGCATCGCCTGCGGCTCACCGCCGCCGCCGCGGCGGCCCAGCTGCGGTCCTTGACCGAGCAGCGGGATCGGGCGGCGGCGCGGGTGGCGGAGATGCGGACGGCGATCTCGCGCATGCGGGTGGCGGCGCCGCGAGACGGCACCGTCGTCTACCTGCCGAATCCGAACGGCGAGAAGAAGAAGGTCGGCGACTCGTGCTGGCGCCTCGAGCAGGTCGTCGAGATCCCCGACCTGCGCCGGCTGCGCGCGGATGGAGAGATCGACGAGGCCGACGCCGGGCGGGTCGCCGCCGGCCAGGGCGTCACGCTGCGCCTCGACGCCCATCCCGAGATCGTCTTCACCGGCAGGGTGGCCGCCATCAAGACCGCGGTCCGGCAGCGCGCCGCGGCGCTTGCCGGCAAGGTCGTGCAGATCCAGATCGACCTCCCGCGCACCGATCCGCTGCGCATGCGCCCCGGGATGCGCTTCGCCGGTGCCATCGAGCTCGAGCGCGCGCCGGGAGTGCTGCTGGCGCCGCTGGCGGCGGTGCGCAGCCTCCCGGACGGACCGCTGGTCTACCGCCGCACGCGCTTCGGCGCCGAGGCGGTGCGTCCGCGCCTCGGCCGCCACGACGACCGCCAGGTGGAGGTGCTGGCCGGCCTCGCCGCCGGCGACCAGCTGCGGCTCGCCGCCGTGGCGCCGGGCGCCGCGGATGCCGCGGGTACCGCGCCCGCGGCAGCTCCCGGAGCCGCGGGGACCCTGGATACCGAGGCGACCGGAGAACGGCGGTGACCGCGCGGCGGCTGCTCGCCCTGGCTGCGGCTCTCGCCGTCGTCACGGCCCTCATCGCCTTCCTGCCCCCGGCGCCGCGGGCCTCCGGCCGTGGCGCCGGCTGGACCTCCGGGATGGACGCGCCCGCCGAGGTGCCGGTGGCGGCGGTCGAGCGGCGCGACTTCATCCACGAGGTCCCTGCCGAGGGCAACCTGCGGGCGGCGCGCTCGGCGGCGGTGCTGGTGCCGGCGCCGGGAGCGAGGGGCGGGTCCTTCCGCATCGCGTGGGTGGCTGAGGACGGCACGCGGGTGCGGGCCGGCGACGTCGTGGTGCGCTTCGATTCCACGGACCTCGCCAAGGCACTCCGCGCCGCCGAGGCGAAGCTCGAGACCGCCCGGCTCAAGACCGCGGGCCAGCGCTCCGGCCTCGACGCCGACGTCGCCAACCTCGAGCGCGAGGCGGCGATGGCGCGGGTCGAGCTGGACAACGCCAGGCATTTCCAGAAGAAGGACGAGCTGATCTTCTCCCGCCACGAGATCATCCAGTCCGAGATGGACCAGCAGTTGGCCGCCGGCAAGGAGCTCCACGCCCGCGAGCAGCAAGCCGGACGCCAGGAGCTGGGACGCGCCAGCCTGGACCTGCTGGCGATCGACGTGCACCGGGCGGAGACCGACATCCGCCGGGCACGGGCCGGCCTGCAGGCGCTGCAGGTGACCGCCCCCCACGGCGGCGTGCTGATGCTCGGGCGCGACGGCCCGGCCGGCGAGCCGCCGCGGGTGGGCGACACGGTCTGGAGCGGCATGGCGCTGGCCGAGATCCCCGACCTCTCGGAGATGCAGGC
>DATDGZ010000482.1:0-15170 GCA_036521795.1 Thermoanaerobaculia bacterium
CCCTGTCTTCGCGGCGCCCGCCGCCACCGCCGCGGCCACTGGCGCGGGCAGCGAGCCTGGCGGCGCCGGGCCGCCGGCGATCGATCTCATCGATCTCCGGGCCTCCGGCAGAGCCTCGACCAGCTGATCGCCGCCAAGGGACGGGTGAGCGACGGCGAGCGGCTGCAGATGCTCTTCGAGGTGGTCTGGCGCGACACCTTGCGCGACAACCCGGAGCTCGCCACCATCACCGGCGCTCCGGGCTACGACGACCGCTGGTCGGACCTCTCGGCGGCCGCGATCGCGCGGCGCCGCGCGCTCTTGCCGAAGGTGCTGGCCGCCGTCGAATCGATCGATCGCGCGGCGCTCGGCGAGGCGGCACGGACCGATTACGATCTCTTCCGGCGCCGGGCGCGGACGGACCTCGAGGCCAGCAGGTTCCCGGAAGAGCTGCTGGCGCTTCCTGCGCAGCGATCCGCGCTTCTTCTTCAGCCGTGCGGAGGAGCTGCTGGCCGCCTATCGCGACCTCTGCAAGCGCATCGATCCGCAGCTGGTCAAGCTCTTCGGCAAGCTGCCGCGCCTGCCCTACGGCGTGCTTCCCATGCCCACCAACGCCGGGCAGTCGCAGACCGTGGCCTATTACAGCGGGGGCTCGCTCGCCAACGGCGTGCCGGGCACTTACTACGTCAACACCTACGACCTCAAGTCGCATCCGAAGTGGGGGATGGAGGCGCTGACCCTGCACGAGGCGGTGCCGGGTCACCACCTGCAGATCTCGCTGGCGGCAGAGCTCGAAGGGGTGCCGCAGTGGCGGCGCTTCGACAACCTATGCCGCGTTCGGCGAAGGGTGGGCTTTCTACGCCGAGAGCCTGGGCACGGAGATCGGGCTGTTCCAGGACCCGTACTCCAAGTTCGGGCAGCTCGACAATCAGATCTGGCGCGCCATCCGCCTGGTGGTGGACACCGGCATCCACTCGCTGGGCTGGACGCGCCAGCAGGCGATCGACTACTGCACGGAGAGCTCTGCGAAGGGCGAGCACATCGTCACGCTCGAGGTGGATCGCTACATCGCCGGGCCAGGATGGGCGGTGGCCTACAAGGTGGGCGAGCTCAAGATCAGGCAGCTGCGCGCCTATGCCGAGAAGGAGCTGGGAAAGGGCTTCGACCTCCGCGCCTTCCACGACCAGCTGCTGGCCCACGGCGCGCTGCCCCTCGACATGCTCGAAGCCAGCATCAAAGAGTGGGTACGCCTCCGGGGTAACCCTCCCGGCACGCCTCCGCGGTAACCCTCCCGGCCGGGCCCTCCGTTCCTCCCTCTACAGCTACATTTCTTGCCTGGGGCGACAATGCCCATCCCTGCCGTAGGATTCGCCTCGAGGGATTCTCCTGATGCCAGCCCGCCTCACCGTCTATCTCGCCGACCGGCCGGCCCGGGTCGTCGTGCTGCGCGAGGAGGAGGAGTACGTCCTCGGCCGCGATGCCACGAGCACCCTGGTCGTGGACGACGACCGCGTGTCGCGCCGGCATGCGCGGCTGCGCCGCGGCCGCGAGGGGTGGGAGCTCAGCGACCTCGCCAGCAAGAACGGCACCCTGGTGAACGGCCAGCCGGTGGCCGGCCGCGCCCTTCTCGCCGCCCGCAGCTGGCTCAGCCTGGGCGGCGTGCTGGCCTCCTTCGAGCCGCTGACCGAGGAGCAGATCCGGGCGGAGAGCTCGGCGCAGAGCGCGCGCCGGCGCTCCACCATCGCCGCGCGCCGCCGCCTCGCGGCGGCGGACAGCCTCGACGCGATCCTGCAGGGCCTGCTCGAATCGGTGGTGCAGCTCTCCCGGGCGGAGCGCGGCTTCGTCCTCCTCGCCCGCGGTGACGGTGAGCTGGCGATTGCCGCCGCCAGCGGCCTCGCCGCCCTCGACCTCGGCGCCGCCGAGTTCGCGGGCAGCATCGGAGCGGTCGAGCGGGCGCTCTCGACCGGCCGCGCCGTCGCCGTCGCGGACGCCCTCGCCGACCCTGCCCTGGGCGGCCGCGAGAGCGTCGCCAGGGGCGGCATCCGCGCCCTGGTCTGCATGCCCTTGTCGCCACCGCCGCCGCCGCCGGCTCCGACGGACCGGGGTGCGGCCTTCGATCGCCGCCGCCTGGGCGCTCTCTACGCCGATAGCAGCGCGCCGGGGAGCGCATTCACCGAGCTCGACGTGGAGGTCCTCGAAGCGCTCGCCTCCCAGGCCGCCCTGGCGATCGCGGCGGCGCGCCTGGACGAGGAGGTGGAACGGCTCCTGGCCGGCGTCGAGGCCGTGTCGGGGCGGGCGCCGGTGCTCTGGAGCGAGCTGCTGGCGACCCACGCCGCCGCCGCCGGGATGGCGCCGCCGCCGTGAGCCGCGGCGCAGCCGTGCCGGGTGCGGCCAGCCGTGGAGAGACCCGCCGCCGCCATGGGAGATGGGGATTACTTGCGGATCGGCTTGAAGTTAGCCCGCAGCATTGGCTAGACTGCGCAGCTGGACCTGTCGATCCAGGGAGTGCCGCGCCGATCAAAGACCCTGCCGGGGAGAGTGTCTTGCAGCCCAGGAAAGTGCTGGTTGTCGACGACTCGAAGCTGATGCACAAGATGTTCGAGGTGATGCTGCGCCAGTACTCGCTGGTGTACGCCTCCGACGGCCGCCAGGCCCTCGAACGCTTGCGCGAGCACCCGGACATCGACCTCGTCCTGCTCGACGTCAACATGCCGAACATGAATGGCCTGGAGTTCCTCGCCCAGCTCAAGGCGGGCGGCGGCGGCGACGGCACGTCGATCGTCATCATCAGCACCGAGGGGCGTGACGAGGACACCGCGCGCGGCCTCGAGGCCGGCGCCTCCGCCTACATCAAGAAGCCGTTCCACAGCGAGGAGATCCTGGCCGTGATCTCCCGCCTGCCGGCGAGGTCCGCCGCATGAGCGACCGCCCGCCGGCGCCGACTGCCTCCGGCCTCGAGCTGGTCGCCGAGCTGCGCAGCACCCTGGACCGCGCCGGCGAGCTGGCGCGCGTCGCCGAGCTCAACCTGCGCGAGCTGGCGGCGCGCGGCGGCGACGCCGGCGGCCCCTCCCGCGCCACGGAGCTCGAGCGGCGGCTGGCAACGGCCGAGTCGGACGTCAAGGAGCTCGCCTCGCGCCTGGTCGACTCCGAGCACCAGGGCGGCCGGTTGATGAACCTCTACGTCGCCACCTACCAGCTGCACGCGACGCTCGATCCGGCGGAGGTGCAGGCGACCATCGCCGAGATCGCGATCAACCTGCTCGGCGCCGAGCAGTTCGTCCTGCTGCTGCGCCGGGACGACGCGCCGGGCTGCGACATCGCGCTGGTGGGCGGCACCGCGAACGACCGGCGGCAGGCGCACGAGATCGACGGCCTCTATGGCGGCGAGATCTATGCCGGCGGCGATCCGGTCGTCGACGCGACGCTCGACGACGGCGTGCTGCGCCTGGGCCCGACCGCCGACTCGAAAGCGCTCGCCGCGGTGCCCTTGCGGGTGCAGAACGAGGTGGTCGGCGCGTTGGTGCTGCTCAAGCTGCTCGATCACAAGCCGATCCTGCGCGCCGAGGACCGCGACCTGTTGGACCTGCTGTCGGCCCATGCCGCCTCGGCGCTGTTCGCGGCGCGGCTGTTCGCCACCAAGGATCGGAAGCTGCGTACCCTGGAGAGCCTGGTCAAGTTGGCACGAGGAGAGTGATGGACCGGGGGGCGGCGGCCACATGGCCATTTCCGGCAGCCTGAAGGACGTCTCCGTCGCCGACGTGATGCAGTTCATTCACCTCGGGCGGCGCACCGGCACGCTGCTGCTGATGCGGGGGTCGCACCGCGCGATCATCGGCTTCCACGGCGGCCGGCTGGTCTCGGCGCAGGCGCCGCGCACTCCGAAGCTGGGCGACCTGCTGATCTCCTCCGGGCTGCTCGACCGGGCGAACCTCGACCAGGCGGTCCTCACCCAGTCGATCGAGCGCGAGCGGCGCTCGCTCGGCCAGGTGCTGGTGGGGTCCGGGGCGATCGACGCGGAGGGCCTGCGCCAGGTCATCGCGCAGCAGATCGAGCAGGCGGTGTCCGAGGTGATGCTCTGGGACGCCGGCACCTTCGAGTTCGCGATCGACGACCTGCGCCCGATCGACGACATCGCGCTCTACCCGAGCGACGTGCTCCCGGACGCCGACCTCAACACCCAGATGGTGCTGCTCGAGGCGGCCAGGATCTTCGACGAGCGCAACCGCGGCCGCGCCGAGCCGCCGCTCGACGCGTCGCCGCCGTTCTCCGGGCTGCCCTCGAAGCCATCGCGGCAGCCGACCCAGTCGATGCCAGCGATCCCAGCAATGCCGGCGGTGCCCGTGGGGCCCGCGATGAGAGAGGCGGCGGCGAGGGTGGATTACCTGGACGGCGACTCGACCCATCCGGCGCTCGAACCGATGCTGGCGATGGCGGCGGCCGGCGCCGGCAATCGTCCGGCCGGGGTCCTGCTGCTCGAGCCGCGGCCGGACGCCGCGCACCGTCGCTGGGAGATGCCGAAGCACGCGGCGGAGCGGCTCCACTTGCAGATCGTGTCCCCCGACGCCGTCTTCGCGGAGAAGCTGGGCGAAGCGCTGCACCACGAGGTCGCCGGGATCGAAGGGCTGCGCCTCGACCAGGCGGGCGCGGCGGCGCCGGGAGAGCCGCCGCCCATCGTGGTGGTGGACCTGCGGCAGGGAGGAGTGTCCCTCGAGCAGGCGGCGGCGCTGCGCCGCGCCCGTCCGCGCGCCTCGATCATCGCGCTGGTCGACCCCTCCACGCTGGTTGCCAAGGTGTATGCCGCGGGGGTGCTGACGGCGCTGCCACCCGACGTCGAGGCGGTGGCGGCCTGCGTCGAGAACCTCATCGAGAGCCGGGACGACCTGATCCGCGGCACGTCCGGCCGGATGACGCCGGCAAGCGCCCAGTCGGGCGTGGCGCGGCTGCGGCGGGTGTTCGGCGATCTGCGCTCGGGGCTGATCTCGGCCACCGTGGCGCTGAACCTGATGCACATCATCTCGGAGTCGGTCGAGCGGGCGGTGCTCTTCCTGGTCAAGCGGGACCAGCTGCTGGCGCTCGGCGCTTTCGGCGCCGACACCCGCGGGCGGCCGCTCGCCGAGTTGACGCGCGGCATCAAGCTGTCCACCGCCCATGCCGAGACTGAGAGCGTCTTCGCGCGCAGCCTGGCCTCGAGCGAGGTGCAGTCGGTCAGCTTCGATGACGCGGGCCTGACGGAGCCTTTCCGTTCGCTGGTCGGCCGCTCGCGGACCGGGCAGGTGGTGGTCTTCCCGGTGCTCGGCGCCCAGCGCGTGATCTCGGTGATCTACACCGACAACGGCGAGCGCGATCAGCCGATCGAGGACATCGACATCCTGGAGCTGGCGACCGCCCAGGTCGGGATGGCCTTCGAGAACGAGCTGCTGCGCCGGCAGATCTCCCAGAACCGGGAGGAGTAGCCGGATCTACTGCGGGGCGCGGAACGGATCGTAGGGCACGGGGTTGAAGCCCGCCGGCGGATCGTAGGTGACGTCCGGGACCGCTTGGACGTTGGCCGCGACCACCTCTTCGTGGGACTTGAAGCTGGCGCCGCCGACGTTCACCGTCGTGTCCTGGAAGATGGGGAAGCCGTCCAGCTCGCGGATCTTGCGCGCCCAGTCCTCCGAGGTCACCTGCATCGAGGCGAGCACGCCGGACATCTTGTTGTAGGCGGCGTAGAGGCCGAGATCCTTGGTCAGCCACATCTGGGTCGACACCCGCAGGCCGTGGGCGTTGGAGAGCTCGACGTCGACGCGGTTGGCGTTCCAACCGTGGATCTTGCGCGTCTCGGGCGTCGGCGTGACCGACGATTTGATCTGGTTGTCGTGAACGTACTGCTGGAACTTCTCCCGGTCGCCGCTCGGCACCAGCTTCGCCCAGTCGACCGGCAGGTCTACCACGCTGAAGGTCTTGTCGGCGTGATTGACGAGATAGAGCTTCTTGCGGTCGAGGCGGACGATCGCGGAGATGGGGCCCTCGTCGCGCCGCATCTTGTCCGCGGCCACCCAGGTCTTGACGTCCGCATCGCGCGGCTCCTGGATGTGGTCGCCGACCTTGAAGCCTTCGGTATGCCCCTTGGACGTGAGCACCAGGTCGGCGCCGGCTCTGACGGCGACGCCGCCGCCCAGGGCGGCGGCGAGCGCCAGGACGAGAACGAGGGATCCGAGGGGCCCGAGGGGCGACGACCGGCGGCGCAGCATACGGCCGGCAGCTTACGCGCGTGGCCGCGGCTTGGCAAGGTGGCAGGAGGTAAGGGGTAAGATGGGTAAGATGCCGGGCGCTCGGCGTGGCGACCGGCTGCGCGTGACTGGCGCCTGATCCGGGCCGTCGCGCAGGTTTGCGCTTCGCCGGGGGTTCCAATCTGCACGCGGGCGTGGGCCTGGCCCTGGTCCCGGCGCCCTGGAGGATGCATGAGAGCAGCGAACTGGACGGCGACCTGGACCCTGACCACGCTGAGCGCTCTCGCCCTGGCCGGCGGCCTGGCCTGGGGGGGGCAGGGTGCCGCCGCCGAACCCCGCCCCCGCCGGGCGGTGCCGGAGCGGCTGCCCTGGCGCGAGGAGGGCCTGACCGAGCGCCAGGCGGCCGCCCATCTGCTGAACCGGTTCGCCTTCGGACCGCGGCCGGGAGAGGTCGACCAGGTCGTCGCCATGGGTCTCGACCGCTGGGTCGAGCGCCAGCTCGCCGCCGATCTTCCCGATCCCAACCTCGATGCGCGGCTGCGCGACCTGCCCGCCCTCGCCATGTCGCAGGCGGACATGGTGCGGATCTACCGCAATCCGAACCAGATCCTGCAGCAAGCGGTCAAGGAGGGGGTGATCGACAAGCGCGAGCTGGCCGCCGCCAAGGCCGACCAGGGGCTGAAGAGGCTCTACGCCGGCGGCAATGCCGGCGGCAACGGCCGTGGCGGCAATGGCAACGGCGGCGGCGGGGCAGCCGGCGGCGCCGCTGCCGGCGCCGCCAGCGCCGACGCCGCGGACATCGAGCGCCCCGAGCTGCGCGCCAAGGTGCTCGAGTTCGCGCGCGCCAGGGGCTACCGTCCCGAGCGTGAGCTGCAGGGGCAGCTGCTGGCGCAGAAGGTGTTCCGCGCGGCGGAGTCCCAGGACCAGCTGCGCGAGGTGATGACCGACTTCTGGTTCAATCACTTCAACATCTCGGCGACCAACGGCCGGGCGCGCCCCTACCTGCTGTCGTTCGAGCGCGACGCCATCCGTCCCAACGCCCTGGGCACCGTGCGCGGCCTGCTCGAGGCCACCGCGCGCCATCCGGCGATGCTGTACTACCTCGACAACGCCGAGTCGACGGCGGCGCCCGACGCGCCGACCCTGCTCGGCGACGAGATGCGGTCGATGCGCCGGCCGGCCGGCCGCTTCGGCTACGGTCCGCCGCCGCCGGCCCGGCCTGCCGCGGCCCCGAAGGGGCCCGGCCTCAACGAGAACTACGCCCGCGAGCGGATGGAGCTGCACACGCTGGGCGTCGACGGCGGCTACACCCAGCGCGACGTGATCGAGGTCGCCCGCGCCTTCACCGGCTGGACCGTGCTGCCGTCCGGTCCGGCGCGCGAGGCCGTCGAGAAGCGGCTGGAGAAGGTGCGGCGGTTCGGCGGCCTGGGCTTCCAAGTCGACGGCGACTTCCTGTTCCGCGCCGACATGCACGACTCCGCCGCCAAGACCGTGCTGGGCCGGAGCTTGCCGCCGGGGCGCGGCATCGAGGACGGCGAGCAGGTGCTGGACCTCCTGGCCAGCCAGCCGCCGACTGCCCGCCACCTGTCGACGCAGCTGGCGGTGCGCTTCGTCTCCGACAACCCGCCGCGGGCCCTCGTCGACCGCCTGGCCGCGACCTATGACCGCTCGCGGGGCGACGTGCGCGCGATGCTGCGCACGCTCGTGCAGTCGCCGGAGTTCTGGAGCCGCGGCGCGGTGGGCGCGAAGGTGAAATCGCCGTTCGAGCTGGCGGTGTCGGCGGTGCGCTCCTCGGGCGCGCACGTCGAGGACCCGCGGCCGCTGCTCGGCTGGATCGCGCGGATGGGCGAGCCTCTCTACGCCTACCAGGCGCCCACCGGCTACCCGGACCGCGCCGACGCCTGGGTGAACACCGGATCGCTGCTCAACCGCATGAACTTCGGCCTGCAGTTCGCGTCGCAGCGGATCCCCGGCATCGACATCGACCTGCCGTCCCTGCACGACGGCCCCGAGCCCGAGTCGCGGCAGGCGGCGTTGTCGACTTTTGCCGCGCTGCTGCTGCCGGGGCGCGACCTGTCGGCGACCCTCCGGCTGCTGACGCCGATGGTGAGCGACCCGGCCGTGGCGCGCCGCGTCGACGATGCCGCGCCCAAGGAGAGCCCGCAGGCGGTCCAGGCTCGCGCCGACGACGAAGCGGAGATGGCCGGCGGCGGCGGCGGCGGTGCCGGAGCCGCCGGCAGGGCCGGCGGCAAGGCGGCCGGCGAGGCGGGTGGTGGCTCCGGCAATCCCGCGGCGGTGCCCGACGCGGCCCCGGCCAGGCGCCAGCCGCGGGGCGAGGTGGTGCGCGTGGCGCGCCCGCAGCACCCGCCGACCGCGATCGAGCAAGTGGTGGGCGTGATCCTCGGATCGCCGGAGTTCCAGAGACGTTGAGTTGAAAGGAGCACGAATCACATGTTGACGCGTAGAGTCTTCCTCAAGGCCGGCGGCATGGCCCTGGTCACCATCGGCGCCGGGCCGGCGTTCCTCAACCGCGCGGCGCTCGCCGCGGCGGCGCCCGGGCCGCACATGCGGCGCAAGGTGCTGGTGACCATCTTCCAGCGCGGCGCCATGGACGGCATGATGGCGGTGACGCCGCTCGACGACGCGACCCTCCGGCAGCTGCGGCCGCGGCTGGCGATGAGCGCCGCGCGCGCCGCCGGCGACAACGCGCTCGCCGATCTCGGCGTCGGCTTCGGGCTGCACCCGGGCTTCGCGCCCCTGCTGCCCTTCTGGCAGGAGCGGCGGCTGGCGATCGTCCACGCGGTCGGCTCGCCCGATCCGACGCGCTCGCACTTCGACGCCCAGGACTACATGGAGACCGGGACCCCCGGGCGCAAAGGCACGCCCTCGGGCTGGTTGAACCGGGCGGTGGGCCTCCTGGGCCACGACCGCACGCCCTTCCGGGCGGTGGCGATGACGCCGTCGCTGCCCCGCTCGCTCTACGGCGACGAGCCGGCGGTGGCGGTGACCAACCTCGCCGATTTCCGCGTCAGGCTCCCCGGCGCCGACCAGGTGGCGGCGGCGGCGGGGGAGGGCTTCGAGGCGCTGTACGAGCGCACCTCCCAAGGCCTGCTGCGCAGCACCGGCACCGAGACCTTCGAGGCCATCGACATGCTGTCGGTGACCGACGTCGCGCACTACCAGCCGGCCAATGGCGCCGCCTATCCGAAGAGCCCGCTGGGCGATGCGCTGCGGCAGATCGCGCTGCTGATCAAGTCGGACGTCGGCCTCGAGGTGGCCTTCGCCGAGTCGGGCGGCTGGGACACCCACGTGCAGCAGGGAACCGTCAACGGCACCTTCTTCCGCCGCGCCCAGGACCTCGCACAGTCGATCCAGGCCTTCTGGACCGACCTCGGCCCGCGCCAGGACGACGTGATGCTGACCACCATGACCGAGTTCGGCCGCACCGCGCGCGAGAACGGCTCGGGCGGCACCGACCACGGCCACGGCTCCTGCCTGTTCGTGCTCGGCAACCGCATCGACGGCGGCAAGGTGCACGGCCATCTTCCCGGCATCCACCCCGACTCCCTCTACGAAGGCCGCGACCTGCCGGTGACCACCGACTTCCGCGCGGTCTTCTGCGAGCTGGCCGGCAAGCACCTCGGCATCAGGGACGACGGCGCCCTCTTCCCCGAGTGGAGCGGCCGGCGCCTGCCGATCCTCCGCGCCTGATAGCCCGGGGACGGAGCCGCCAGCGGGGGGCCGACTTGGCCGCTCCCACCCCGGCGCGCCAATCAGTTTCACCTCAGCGCAGGCCGGTTGCGTAGGCCAGGCTGTGGCGGAGGACGAACCCGTCAGCAGGGTGGCCCACCGCCGAAACTTGCGGCCAGCCAGCGCAGTATTGGCTGATGGGAGCAATGTGCCGCCATGCCGCCGCCGCAGCCGCCAGTCACCGGGTTGACAGTCAACTACCGCGGTAGTACTATCCCGGTAGTGGAGGTGACGACGATGCCGAGCGGGATCATCGAAGCGGAGCCGGAAGCCGAGAGCGAAGGCGGCAGCGTGCGCCTGGGCAAGCTGCAGCTGGCCATCATGCGCGTGCTGTGGCGGCGCGGCGAGGCGGCGGTCACCGAGGTCCACGAGGACCTCGAGGCCGAGCGCGACCTGGCGCCGACGACGGTGGCGACCATGCTCGCCAAGCTCGAGCACAAGGGCGTCGTCGCTCATCGCACCGAGGGGCGCCGGTTCATCTACCGGCCGCTGGTGAACGAAGAGCTGGTCCGGCGCTCGATGGTGGACGATCTGACCTCGCAGCTCTTCCACGGCGACGTCACGGCCCTCGTCAACCACCTGCTCTCCGAGCATTCCATCGAGCCGCGAGAGCTCGCCGAGCTGCGCACGCTGATCAGGGCGCGCGAGCGCGGGCCCGGCCGGCGCGCCGGCAGCGGCGCCGAGACTTCGGCGCGACGCGAGGAGGAACGCTGATGCTCCATTCCTTGACGATCTCCACGGCCGCGGACCAGGCGCTCGCCTGGCTGCTCACCTATGCGCTTCACAGCACGCTGCTGCTGGTCTCGGCCTGGGCCGTGACGCGCCGCCTGGGCGGCCGGCGGCTGCGGCTGCAAGAGACGATCTGGCGGTGCGCCCTGCTGGGGGCCCTGGTGACCGCGCCGGCGCAGCTCGCTCTCGGCCGGCTAGGTCATGCGCCGATTGCCGGACGGTGGACTCTCGCCGCCGGGGACAGGGCGCAGGCCGCGCCGGCGCGGCCACTCGAGACAGCGACCGCTGCCGGGGTCGCCGAGTCGGGGACGGGGATGCCCGAGAGCCCTGCGACGGCCGCTGGTGCAGCCGGGTTGGCCTGGCGCGAGGGGCGACAGGCCGGCGCGAGCCGCGACAGCCGCGAGGGTCGCGAGCGGCACGCCGCCGCCGAGAGCGCCGCGGCGGCGGGCGCACGGCGCCCGCTCGAGCGCACCCTGGGGCGTGCCTGGACGCCGTTGAGGCCGTGGCTGCTACCGGCCTGGCTCCTGGGGGCGCTGGCACTGACTCTCGGCTATGGGCGCTCGTACCTGGCATTGCGGCGGCGGCTGCGCTACCGCCCGCAGGTGGTGGGCGGCGGCGTGGTGGCGCGCCTTGCCGGGCTGGTGCGCCAGTCGGGGCTCACGCGGCGGGTGCGCCTCACCTGCACCTGGCGGCTGCGCGTGCCGGTGGCCCTCGGCTTGCGGGCGGCAGAGGTGTGCGTGCCGCCGCGCGCGCTGTTCCAGCTCGACGACGAGCAGCAGGACGCGCTGCTGGCACACGAGCTGGCGCACCTGGCGCGGCGCGATCCGGCCTGGCTGCCGCTCACCCAGGTGGTGGTGGCCGTCTTCTTCTTCCAGCCGCTGAACTGGCTCGCACGGCGGCGGCTGGGCGAGCTGTCGGAGCTGCTCAGCGACGAATGGGCCGTCGCCCGCACCGGCCGGCCGCTGTCGCTCGCCGGCTGCCTCGCCGAGGTCGCCGGATGGTCGCTCGCCGGCCGGGGCGTCAACACGGCGTCGCGCCGGACCACCCGCCTCCCGGTCCCGGGCATGGCCGCCGGCCGGCCGTCGCAGCTCGCCCACCGCATCCGCCGGTTGCTGGACGGCGCTCCCCCGGCGGCGATGACGCCGGTGCCGCTGACGCCGATGGAAGGCCTGGGGCCGGCCCGCCGCCGATTCGCCGTCCTCCTGGCCGCGGTGCCCACGGTGCTGCTGGCGGTAACCCTGGCGGCACCGGGCGTCTCCGCTGATTCGTCCCCCGCGCCGGCGACCGCGCCGGCCTGCTCCGGCGGCTTCGCCAGCACCCCTGACATCGCAGCGGAGAGCGCGATCGCTTGCGGAGGGCAGACCGCGGTCGCATCGGCTGCCGTCGTGGAGCGGCCGGCCGAGAGTGCGGCGCCGGCGGCGCCGACGACGCCGACGACGCCGACGGTGGCGAGCGCCGTCGCTCCAGGGACGGCAGAGGCCGGCACCCGCCCCGCGGCGCGCGCCTCGATGGTCGTCGCGGCCCTGGCGCCTGCCGAGGCCCAGGGGCAGGAAGCAGCGGCCACTCCCGCAGCGGCGGAGGTCGACGCCCGCTCCGCGGCGCCTGCCTCGCCATCCAGCGCGGCCGAGCCGCCGCACCCCGAAGCAGCGGTCGCGGGAACGACTCCTGCCACCGCTGCGTCCGCGGCGGCTCCGCGGTCCGCGGCGGCCGGCGACCTGCGCGACCTGGATACGGAGCGCGAGCGCCTCGCGGCCGCCGCCGCACGCCTCCAGCAGCTGGACAAGCTCGGCACGCTCTCCCGGGAACAGATCGCGGCGATCACCGCGTCCGTGGAGCGCATCTCGCGCGAGATCGACGGGCGGCTCGGCGAGCAGCTCGAGCAGCTGAATCACCAGCTGGCGGGCGCCCGCGCCGCCCAGCCGCACCTGGCGGATCTGCCGGTCGCGGAGATGGCCGAGCTGGGCGCGGAGCTGGCGGGGATGACGGCGCAGCTGCACCCTTCGGCGCAAGAGATGGCGGAGATCGATGCCGAGCTGCGCCAGCTCGCCGCCGAGCAGCCGCACCTCTCCGCCGAGGAGATCGAGCACATCCAGGAGGAGGCGATGCGCGGCCTGCGGCAGCTGCCGAACCTGGGTCTCAGCCAGGCCGAGATCGACCATCTCCACGCCGAGGTCAAGCGCTCCTTGGAAGAGATGCCGAAGCTCCATCTCTCCCAGGCCGATCTCGACCGTCTCCGCGGCGAGATGAAGCGCACCCTCGAAGAGAGCGCGGCCGCGAGGTCCGAGGCCATGTCGCCCGCCGAGCGCGAGAAGCTCGTCGCCGACGCCCGCCGTCTCGCCGAGCGGCTGCGCCCCGACCAGGCCCAGCTGGAGGCCCTGCGCAAAAGGATGCGGCACGAGCACGAAGAGCTGACCCGCTCCCTCGCCGAGCAGCGCGCCGAGATCGAAGCCATGAGGCGCGAGCTCCAGCAGCAGACCCAGGCCCTCCGCGACCAGGCCCGCCGCCTCACCGACTCGCGCCGCGCCCATCCGAAGTCCAGCTCCCCGCCGCGGCCTCCACGCCCGGCCGCGCCCGCAAGCCCCGCGGCGCCCGCGGCACCTGCCGCCCCGGCCGGGCCGGCTGCACCAGCCGCGCCGGCGGTCCCTACCGGAGCGGCGCCGCCCGCCGCTCCGGGCCCGCCGCCAGCGCCGGAAGCTCTACCGGCGCCGGAAGCCCCACCGCCGCCCCCTTCCTGCGCCGGCTGAGCAGGGCGCCGGAGGCGCCGGGGGGCGCGTCAGCCCCCCTTCGATCCTCGGCTACAATACCGCCGGAAGCGCTAGGGGGCTGGTGCCTCTTGCGGTCTTCAAAACCGTTGTCGCGAGCCGTAGCGGCCCGCGAGGTGGGTTCGATTCCCATGCGCTTCCGCCACTGACCCGCAGCCGCACGCTCTCCGACGTCCGCAGCGCCAGGCAGTCCGGAGCCGAGCACTGCAGCTCGACCGTGTCCTCCAGCACCACGATCCGGTCCCGAGGGCAAGCCCCCGTGATCTCGTGCAGCAGAGCGTTCACCAAGGTCGTCTTCCCGCTCGCCGTCCCCCCGGCCACCAGCACGTTCCGCCGGTACCGCACCGCCCCCGCCAGCACCCGCCGCCATCCCGCCGTCAGCGTCCCAGCCTCCACGTACTGGTCGAGCGTTTAAATCACCGCAGGAGGCTTCCGCAGGTTGAACGCCGGCCCCGCCACCAGCGGCGGCACGAACCCCTGCAGCGGTGCATTCCGGAAAGGCTCCTCGACCGGCAGCTCCGCCTGAAGCTGAGGCCGCGAGGCGTTGAGCACCGCCGGGATGTGGGAAGCCATCTGGTTCAAGAAAAGAGAGCTGCGAATTCCTCGCCGGTGAAGTCGAATTCGGCTTCAGGGCTTCTTGGATGACGCGTACTGGGGTCCGCGGTGAAGTCTTCCCAGAACCGCTGCCGAATCTCCTTCGTGTCCGAGATGATGGAAACCGTGACGTCCACGTCCTTGGGCCGATCCTGGGCAAGCAGTCCCGCATGCACCCGCAGCCTGACCTTCCCCCCGGCTGTCTTCTCGCCGGATCTCGATCAGGGGGACGCGGATCTGCTGGCAGACGTAGTTGCCAGTCTCCGTTGCGACCCAGACACGCACGTCCTGGACGGACTTGCGTTTCGGGGTAGCGCCCAGAGACACTTCGAGAAGCATGGGGGAGGGAATCTCTTGGTAGGCGGGCGGCCGATCCGCCGCCGTCTGCTGTCGCGCGATGGGCGATGGCAGCTCCTGGGCAAGCAGCGGTGATGCGAGGGCCATCAGCGAACCGACAAGCGCGAGCGCACGCATGACCATCGTCCTCCGAGAAGGGTCGAGCGGCTCTATCGTAGACGAACCTCGGTCAAGGCAGGTTTCCGACGAGTCGACGGGCTCGAGCAGCGTGGCGCCGGCGGGAAGCCGATCGGCCATGATGGTCCAATTGATCAGGTGGACGAGCGCAGACTCCCGGGCGCTCATCGCCGGATCCCCGGAGCGGAGTGTCCTTGCCCCACTAGAGTTGCCCCGGGAACGGCACCGCCCGCCGCCAAGCCCGCCGGAAGTACCGCCCCGCCTCCCGCAGCACCACCTCCGCCCGCCGCGCACCGGCTCACCAGCATCAGATCCTGGTGGCACCCGGCCGCCCGGCACCGGTGCCACGCCTCGGCCAGCCCGTCCTCCGCCGCGCCGAGCTGCCCCAAGCGCCGGCAGATCCGCGCCTCGAGCCACGGCATCAGCAGCAGCGGCTCGCTCTCGCCGCACCCCCGGTACAGCGGCCGCGACCGCTCGAGCAGGTCGAGCGCCTGCCACGACATCCCGCAGTCGTTGAGGAACCAGATCAGCAGGTGCCGCACCGCCAGCTCGAGCCGCGGCTCGCGCCCGGGCTCCACGAGCGCCAGCGCCCGCTCGGCGATCTCGACCCCCTGCGCCGGGTCGTCATGCCCGCCCGCGAGCGCCGCTGGTTGAATCTCATATGATAGAC
>DATDGZ010000483.1:0-3578 GCA_036521795.1 Thermoanaerobaculia bacterium
GGGGGTGGCGCGCGTACGCCGCCAGGCCGTGTCGAGCCAGGCGAGCGGCCGGATGGGCACGGTCGTAAACCAGGCCTGCCCAGCCCGGGAACGACCAGGTGGAGCCGCCGAGATGGATCCCCGCGGGCAGCCGGGCGGCGAGCGCGACGACCTCGGGCGACGGCACGGCGGCCCCCACCGCGGCGGCGAGCGCGGGCACGCCGAGTGGGGTGGACGCGGCGGCCGCGGCACCCGTGGCTGGAAGGGCGGGTGTGTCTGGAAGCGTCTCCGCGAACAACGGCAGCTGGCCGCCGGCGCCGCCATCCTGCCCGTCCGCCTTGTCCGCCTTGTCCGCCCCATCCGCCACGTCCGGCAGCTTGCCCTGCGCCATGCGGCTGTTCTCGACGGGGCGGCGCCTACTGCAGCCGCTCGACCTTGACGTCCGGATCGCCGTCGCGGTCGCGGGTGATGGTGAGCTGCCAGGGCTGGCAGCACACCTCGCAGTCCTGCACCATGCTGCCCCAGACGTCCGGCTCGACGGCGATCTCGACCCGCTCGCCGCAGTAGGGGCACTGCACCTCGATCGGCACGTTCCAGTAGCCGTCGCCGCTCATGCGCCCGCTCCTCGCCTCGTCATGCGCCCTTCTCTCGCCTCGTCTCCTTGCGCTTGGCCCCGGCCTTGATCTTGGCTCTGGCACCGGCTTTCACCTTGGCTCCGGCCTTGGCTCCGGCCTTGGCTCCGGCCTTGGCGCCGGCCTTGGCTCCGGCCTTGGCCCCGGCCTTGGCCCCGGCCTTGGCGCCGGATCTGGCCTTCCCGGCGGCGGCAGCAGTGACGGCGCCGGCGGCGGCACGGCCGGCGGCACCCAGGCGGCGCACGGTCTCGAACTCGCCGGCGGAGACCGGCTGCACCGAGAGGCGGGAGCCCTTCTGCACCACCCTCATGGCCGCGAGGCCGGGAGTGGCCTTGAGGGTCGCCAGCGGCACGATCTCCGGGAACTTCTCGACGAAGCGGATGTCCACCGCGTACCAGGTCGGCTGCCGCGGATCGCTCTGGGGGTCGAAGTACTTGTGGCCGCGCTTGAAGGCGAACGGATCGGGGTAGCCGGCGCGCGCCACCTCGGCGACGCCGGTCACGCCCGACGGCTCGGCGTTCGAGGCGTAGAAGAGGACGCCGTCGCCCACCTTGACCTCGTCGCGCAGCAGGTTGCGGGCCTGGAAGTTGCGCACCCCTTCCCAGCTCGACTCGCCGTCGCGCTCGAGGTCGTCGATGCTGTACGCCCCGGGCTCGCACTTCATCAACCAGTATCGCTTTGGCGCCATCGCTCTCTCCTCCGCTCGCCTCGGGGGACCGCCGCGCCGCCGGCCGGCGCGTCCCGCCCGGCGCGAAAAGCATAGCTCTCCGCGCGACTTGCCGCCTGATCCGCGGCGACTTGCCGTCTCGGGATGCGGCCGAAGCTGCGGCCGGTGTGACAAGCGCCACACTCGCGGCGCCGCGGCCGAGGTACTGTCGAGGGCAAGGTCGACCGTGGCAGGTCGAGCGACTGAACGCGGGGGCCCAGTCCCCCAAGCCCCCGCGCCTTTTTTCGGAGACCCTAGCGGGACACTAACTTGATCCGATCTCGCGCCCTCTCTCGCGGCCGCCCGTGGCGGAGCGTGGCGGCCACACTCGCCGCGGCCGGCATCGCAGGCATCGCCGGCAGCGCCGGCCTCGCGATCCCGGCCGCCGCGGCCGCCGTGCCGCCGGCTGCTCCGGGTGGCTCGTCGCCGGCGGCTGCAGCGCCGGCCGCGGCGAGCCCGATCACGGTCACCGTCGACCCGGGCGCTGGCCGGCATCCCATCAGCCCGTTGATCTACGGCGTCAACTTCGGCGACGACACCCAAGCCGCCCGCCTGCGCTGGCCGGTGCGGCGCTGGGGCGGCAACAGCACGACCCGCTACTCCTGGCAGGACGACACCACCAACCACGCCAGCGACTGGTTCTTCTACAACCTGCCGGACGACAACCCGAACCCGCAGGACCTGCCGTTCGGCTCGTCCTCCGACCTGTTCGTCGGCGCGACGCGTGTCGCCGCCGGCGAGCCGCTGATCACCGTGCCGGCCATCGGTTGGACGCCGATCGACCGCAGCCGCCGCTGGGGCTTCTCGGTGGCCAAGTACGGGCCGCAGCA
The DNA here is from genome assembly GCA_036521795.1 of Thermoanaerobaculia bacterium. GTDB lineage: Bacteria > Acidobacteriota > Thermoanaerobaculia > Multivoradales > UBA5704 > JASLEW01. Next base: position 2,148 of record DATDGZ010000483.1, read on the forward strand.
GGCCACGGAGTGCACGGCGACCGGCAACGCCTCGTGGTGCAACCCGGATGCGGGCAATGGCGCCCATCCGGACGGCACGCCGATCACCGGCAACGACCCGCACGACACCTCGCGCGCCATCGACCCCAGCTTCGTCACCGGCTGGATGGCCCACCTCGCGGCGGTCGCCGGGACCGCCGGCAACGGCGGCGTCCATCTCTACGCGCTCGACAACGAGCCGACGCTCTGGAACAGCACCCATCGCGACGTCCACCCGCAGCCGACGACCTACGACGAGCTGTGGCAGCGCAGCCAGCAGATCGCCGCCGCGATCAAGGCGCAGGACCCCGCCGCCCAGGTGCTGGGGCCCGCGGACTGGGGATGGTGCGCCTACTTCTTCTCGGCCGCCGACGGCTGCCAGGCGGGGAGCGACGCCCAGGCGCACGGCAACCTGGCGCTGACCGACTGGTACCTGCTGCAGGCCGCCAACTACCAGGCGGCCCATGGCGTGCGGCTGCTCGACTATCTCGACGTCCACTACTATCCGCAGGCCAACGGCGTGGCGCTGTCCGACGACGAGTCGGCGGGCACCGCGGCGCTGCGGCTGCGCAGCCTGAAGGGCCTCTACGACCCGGCCTACGTCGACGAGTCGTGGATCGGGCAGCCGGTCGACCTGGTCCCGCGCATGAAGAGCTGGATCGCCTCGCGCCTGCCCGGCACCGGGTTGGCCATCTCCGAGTACAACTGGGGCAACGACAACGGCGCGAGCAGCGCCCTGGCGCAGGCCGAGGCGCTCGCCATCTTCGGGCGCGAGGGCGTCGACCTCGCCACCCGCTGGGTGGCGCCGGCGGCCGGCAGCCGCGTCGAGGACGCCTTCCTGCTCTATCTCGACTACGACGGCAACGGCGCGCGGGTGGCGGGCGACAGCATCCAGGCAGTCAGCTCGAGCGTCGACACCGTGGGCGCCTACGCCGTGGCCGGCCCCGGCTCGCGCCTCCACCTGCTGCTCTTCAACAAGGACTTCGTCAGCCACGCGGTGCAGGTGCAGGTCGCGGGCTCGCCCTCGGCGCCGCTGGCCCTCTACGAGTTCGACGCGGTGAACCGCTTCGGGCCGGCGGGGACCGCCGCGCTGACCGCCGGCACCGTCACGCTCACCCTGCCGGCGCTCTCGGCGACGCTGGCGGTTACCGCCGGGGGCGGCGGCAGCGGCCCGCCCGCTCCGGCCAGCTTCTACACCCTGCCGCCGTGCCGGGTGCTCGATACGCGGAATCCGACCGGCGCCTGGGCCGGCCCGGCCCTCGCCTCCGGCGCCCAGCGCAGCTTCGCCCTCGCCGGCCGCTGCGGCATCCCGGCCACCGCGCGCGCCGTGTCCGCGAACCTCACCGTGACCGGTGCCGGCGGCAACGGCTACCTGCGCGCCTTCGCCGCCGACCTCGCCGCCGTCCCCGCGGT
>DATDGZ010000484.1:0-3406 GCA_036521795.1 Thermoanaerobaculia bacterium
AGGAAGGCTGGCCGGCTGGTGAACGTGAACATACCGAGCGCTGCCGGCGCCGGGGAACGGCTCTTCGGCGGCGCGCCTGAGCGCTGCTTTCATCTCCTTGGCCATCTCGAGCGGCCGGTTGACGCGGACGTCGTCGATCCCGATGGCAGCGGCGGTGACCAGGTTCCAGATGCCCTCGCGCGCATAGCGCTGCGAGATGTCCAGGGCGTACCGGTGCTTGTCGGCGAGGTTGGCGTCGCGGGCCGCGTGTGCGAAGCCGAGGCGGAGGCGCTGATGCGAGTCGTCGATCACGTCGTACATCCCGCCGACGGCAGTGGTGTGAGCGACGATCACGGTGTCGGCCTGCTTGCGGACCGCGGACAGCTCCTCGGCGACCCGCTGGATGAGCTGCTGCTTCACCTGTTCGGCGTCGTCGGCCGCGAGGAAACCGCGTTCACGGAGCAGCGTCAGGCTGTCGAGGTGATAGGCGAGCAGGCTGGGGATTGGAATGCCGAGCTGGACGGAGCGGAAGCTCTCGAAGTGCCAGTAGTGTTCCAGTTCCTCGCGCACGGACGCCAGCAAGCTGGTCAGTGCGGTCTCGCGGCCGACCTCGGAGAGCAGGGAGGAGAGCAGCGAGACACCCTGCGCCTTCACCTGTGCGAGGTACTTCTCGAGGGCGACGTCGCCGCTCGAGATGGCGTCGCCGAGCCGAGGCGCGATCCTGAACGAGAAATCGCGTAGGACCACGAACGCTCCCGTCGGCATCCTGATCGTGTCGCCCCTGACCGATGGCTCGGCGCCGAACTCGGCCTGCGCCAAGGTCCACAGCCGCTTCCGGAAGCGCTTGAACTCATGGAGGCTGGTGCCGGAATCGTCCTTGGCCTTGCCGGTGGCGACGAGCACCGGGCCCATCGCCGCGGGATCGGTGCGATGGGTTCGCCGGATGTCCGCGTAGACGCGCAGCAGCTTGATCAGTGTCTCGCCGCCTACCGCTCCGGTCCCTCCGACCAGGACGTGAACGTCGCGAATTCTCCGGCCGGCATCGACGCCCGCAAGCCGATCAGCGTATCTGAGCTTCTTGTGCACTCGGACTCTCCGCGGGTCGTTGGATGGCAGGTGCCGGCGCGGAACTGGCCTCCATGCACACGCCTGGAAGCCAGGCTGGTGCCCAGGGACGGAGTTGAACCGCCGACACCCTGATTTTCAGTCAGGTGCTCTACCACCTGAGCTACCTGGGCTTCCCTTCATCTTAGCATCTCCGCCGCATCTGCAATCGAGATCCGCCTGGCCGGTAGTGTCCTGGCCAGACTGGCAATCTAGGACACTACCGCCTGGCCGATGGGTCTCCTGCGCCGACCGGGAAACGCGGCTACCGGCCCCGCAGCTCACCCCCCAGATCCGCCCGCACCCGCTCCAGGACGGCCGCGGCGACCTCCTCGACCTCCCTGGCCTCGAGCGTCCGCGTCGCGGCTTGCAGCCTCAGCTGGACGAGCAGGGACTTCTTGCCGGCCGGCACCTGCTCGCCCCGATACTCCTCGACGAGCCGCACGCTGCGCACCAGCTCGTGGGCGGCGCTCATCGTGCGCTGCAGGTCGACCCACCGGACAGCTGCCGGCACCACCAGCGACAGGTCGACATCCTTCGACGGGTAGGCCGGGATCGGACGGAACTGGTTCTGCCGGGAGGCGGACGGCCGCAGCAAGGTGAGGTCGAGCTCGAAGAGGGCGACGCTGGCGCGCCGGATGCCCGCGAGGCGCATGGCTCGCGCCGAGACGACGCCGAGCCGCCCGGCGGCGCGGCCGCCGGCGCTGATGCTCAACCGACCGGTCGGCTCGGCCCATGGAGCGCCGGAGGTCCCGTCGTCCGGGATGTCGAGCGGCTCCATCTGCACCTCCCGCCCGAGGCTCTCGAGGATGCCCTTGGCCTCGAGGAAGAGCGCGCCCGGATCGCCGCCCACGAGCGCCGCGGCGAGGTGCTTGGGCTGTGCGGGCAGCATCTCCCAGCCCTCGTGCAGCAGCTCCAACTGCCCGCTTGGAAAGACCCGCGCGACCTCGAACAGCCGGAAAGCGTCGAAGAACCGCAGGTTCGACGCGACCGCCGCCAGCATCTGCGGGACCAGCGACGCCTGCAGCCGGCGCGTCTCGGGCGCGGGCGGCGTGGCGAGGCCGAGAGGCGGGTTCGAGTCGGCGGCCTGCAGGTAGCGGTCCTCCACCCAGGGATAGCTGACGATCTCCTGCATCGAGCCGGGTCCTGCCAGGTACTCCCTGATGCGGCGCTCGAGACTCGGCTCCCGCTGGCGTACGGCGCGGTGCAGCTCGATGGTGGGAGCGGTGAGCTCGAGGTTCTCGTAGCCGAAGAGGCGGCCGACCTCCTCGACCAGGTCCTCCGGCAAGGAGACGTCGCCGGTCGCTCTCCAAGAGGGAACGGCGACCTGCATCCGGCCATCCTCCGCCGACACGCGGAAGCCGAGCCGCTCGAGCATGGCGTGGATCTCGGCCGGGGGGAGCTCCGCACCCAGGCGGCGGTTGATGAAGTCGACGCTGGTCTCGACGATCGGCGGCGCGATCGGCGCGGGATAGCAGTCGACGAACCCCGTTGCCCGGGCGTCCGGCTGGGCACGCGAGAGCAGGCCCAGCGCCAGCGCCAGGGCGCCGTCGATCAGCTCCGGGTCGAGGCTCTTCTCGAAGCGCATGGAGCTCTCCGTGCGCACGCCCAGGTGGGCGGAGGTGCGCCGCACGTCGGTCGCGTCGAAGTTCGCCGCCTCGAGGACGATCTCGGTGGTCTCGCTGCCGACTGCCGAGTCCATGCCGCCCATCACGCCGGCGAGCGCGAGAGGCCCGTTGTCGTCCGCGATCACCAGCGTGCTCTCGGCAAGCTCCGCGACGCTGCCGTCGAGGAGCGGCAGCGGACCCCGGGCTCCGGCCGGGCGCACCCGGATCGTGCCCCGGAGCCGCGCGGCGTCGAAGGCATGGCTCGGTTGGCCGACGGCGAGCATGACGTAGTTGCTGACGTCCACGGGCAGGCTGATCGGGCGCTGCCCGACGCGGGCCAGGCGGCTCCGCAGCCAGAGGGGCGAGCGGGACGCCCGGATGCCGCGGATCCGGGTCGCGGTGTACCGCCGGCATCGGCTGGGGTCGTCGATCGCGACGGCGAGACCGGCGGCCTGCGGCGGCGGCTCGAACCGCGGCAGCGGCGCGAACGGGCACGCGAAGATCGCCGACAGCTCGCGGGCGATGCCGCGATGCCCGAGCAGGTCCGGCCGGTTGGTGAGCGACTTGTTGTCGATCTCGAGGATGGCGTCGTCCCAACCGATCACCGCGGCCAGCTCCCGTCCCGGCTCGGCGTCGAGCTCGGAGAGATCCAGGGCGTCCAGCTCTGCCGCCGGCGGGAAGAGCTGTTCCAGGCCGAGCTGCGAGGCCGCGCAGAT
>DATDGZ010000485.1:0-12608 GCA_036521795.1 Thermoanaerobaculia bacterium
GGGTGCAGAGGTCGTCGCGGTCGCGCCGCAGCTGGGCGCGCACGCAGGCGGCGACGGCGGCGGCGCGGGGGTCGCCGTCGAGGTCGAGCAGCGCCGCCAGGTTCCAGGCCGAGCTCTCCACGATCTGCTCGACGCGGCTCCGCAGGCCCGCGGCCTGCGCCGCCGTGGCGCGCGCCTCGCCGCACCGCAGCAGCCCGAGCGCCTCGCGCCAGATCGCGGGCTCACCGGTGCGGACCTTCTCGACGAGCAGCGCCAGGGCCGCCGGCGTGGCGATCCGCCCGTAGATGCGGAGGATGGAGAGACGGACCGGCAGCGCATGGCCGGCCCGCGCGAAGGCGACCTCGAGCGGTTCGAGGACGATCGCGCCGGCAGCCGCCGAGGCATGCTCGGCCGCGTCGCGAGAGGCGGGCAGCCAGAGGCCTTCGACGAGGCGCGAGATCTCGCGGGGTTGCCCGGGGGTCTCCGCCGCCGGTTCCGGCAGGACCGCGCGGCGCGCGCCGCTGCCGCCGTCGCAGGCCATCCCGATCACGGCGCCATCCCGCGGCGGCTCGGCGAGCGGCTGCCCGGCAACGCCTGCCGCGGCGCCTGCCCGCACCCTCTCCCTGACGTTGGCGACCAGCTGGGTCCGGTAGCCCCGATGGGTGCGGCCCGCCAGCACCGCCGCTCCCAGCGCGAGCGGCACCAGCGCCGCGGCCAGGTAGGGAGGCGCCACCGCGCCACGGCGCAGGATGGCGAGCAACAGCAGGCCGCCGACGCCGGTGGCGAGCTGCTGGATCGAGCCCTCGATACGCGCCTGCGCGGCAAGCTGGCGCGGCCGCGGGAGGCACTGGAAGAGCACCTTCAGCACCGGGTCGAAGAAGGCGCGGCGCAGCGACAGGAACACCAACTTGGCCAGGGCGACGAACAGGAAGAAGAGGGAGTGCGCGGCGCCCAGACCCAGACCCGCCGCCGCGGCGGCGGCCACCGTGACCAGGAGCGCCACGGGCAGCGCGCCCAGGCCGAAGCCGAGGCCGAACTGGCCGACCAGCCGCCCGGCCAGGAAGAGCTTGAGCAGCAGCTCGACGATGCGCACCACCGCGAAGAAGATGCCGATGAAGCGAGCCACCTGCTCGGGACCGGGAAAGCGGAACTGGATCTGGCCGAGGAAGAGGAAGTCGACGAAGCTGCCGGCCAGCACCAGGCCGGCCGCCAGCAGCGCGATGCCCGCGACGTAGCGCCGCTCGGGCCGCGTCGCGCCGGCCGCCGCTGGCGCCGCGCCGGCGGAGGCGAAGAGCCGCGCCGGACCGCGCCCGGTCCCGCCGCGCTTCGCCGCGTCGCGCCCGGCGCTCGCCGCCGGTGGGGCCGCCAGGTTCGCGGGATAGCGGCGCGCCATGGCGCGCGTCACCAGCAGGCAGCCGATCAGGCCGCCGGCCGCCACCGGGATCAGGGTCATGGGATCGGCGAACAGCCCGAACAGCAGGGGAACCAGCAGGTAGCCGAGGATCGAGGAGACCACCTCGCCCGCGCCGAGCATGCTGAAGAGACGCTTCCCCTGCCGCAGGTCGAACAAGCTGGCGAGCAGCCGCGAGTGCTGCAGGTACAGCAGCGTCACGCTGGGGACGATCCAGACGAACATGGCGAACGCCAGCCCGCGGCTGGCACCGGCGCGGGCGGCGACGCAGAAGGCGATCATCACTGCCAGCAGCAAGCCGACGTTGGCGATGGCGAGGGTCGCTCCCGAGAGCCGCCGGGCGGCGGCGGCGTAGAGCAGCACCACGGCATAGCCCACCAGGCTGGCGGCGATCCAGGCCATCGGCAGGCTCTTGACGGTGTAGCTGGCGAGGAACAGCCCGTTCGCCGCCGCGAAGAAGATCGCGACGAACAGGCCGAGGCAGAGCGAGTGGAGCGTCAGCCAGGCAACTCGTTGCAGCTCGCCCGAGCGGATGTCGAACAGGCCTCGCAGCAGGGCGCCCATGTTACGAGCTCGCTTCCCGGAGGTCCGGCAGCAGCCGCATCCGCGGCAGGGGACGGGTGAGCAGCGAGCAGGAGAGCGCCAGCAGCCGGGTCTCGCGCGCCACCATGCCGGCCTTGAGCACGGCCATCACGCGCAGGTCCGTGGCCAGGTAGAGGTGCTCGATCCGGTCGAGGTCGGCGCCGTCGACTAGCTGGTAATCGGTCCCCTCGCGCAGCCGCGCGAGGAAGGGGATGACCCGCGCCGGATCGAGGCGGTTGTTGGCCAGCCCGCCTGGGGTCAGCGCCTCGCGATGCAGGAACCGCGGCCCCCAATCGGCGAACTCCCGCTGGAAGCCGTCGCAGAGCCCGCCGGTGTGGTTGAGGAAGGTGGTCAGCGAACCGTAGTTGGCGGGATGCACGATGCCGCGGCGCACCCGGACCCCCACGGTCATCGCGCGCAGCGCGGAGGACCAGGCCATCATGCTGGCAATGCGGCGGCCGGCGAGCGACGCGTGGACGGCGATCCCGGCGCTCCCCTGCGTCTGCTGCTGGTCGGGGTCGAGGTCGTAGGTGATGAGATCGTAGCCCATCAGCTCGCCGCCCGCGTCGACCAGTACCAGGGCCGTCCCGAACCAGAGGATCCGGTAGAGCTCGTAGGCATTGAGGATGCGCGACGGGATGGGTTGGAAGCGCTCGATCTGGAAGCGCCGGATGGCCGGGAGATCCGCGAGCGTCGCGCTGCGCAACCGCAGCCCCGCGCGGCCGAGATCGCGCTCGATCTTCGCGCGGCAGGTGGCGACGAACCGCGCCTCGTCGCGAGAATCGCCGGCGTTCTCGAGGTTGGGGGACCAGCGGCAGAGCCCGCGCGGCTTGCGATAATCGGCCGCCACGAAGCTGTCCTGCCAGGGCACGTCCAGCGCCGGCGAGCTCATCACAAAACCGGTCGAGGCGGTGAGGGCTGCGCTCATGATCGACCTCCTTTGGTCTGCGATCTCTGATCGATTCAGATCGGCTGCAGATCGACAGAGCAACGGCAGTGCCATTCGTGCCCGGCTATATCCCCACGCTCCGGAGCATCGCGGCGATGCAATGGCGGCCTTTTCTCGCGTTTCTCGGGCACCGCGGGCGAGGCGGACTGTCGTGGCGCCATGTCGGGGGATGGAGGACATCGGCGCCCGACACAACTCCGACATAGCGGCGCCGCCGGCAACGGCCTCTACCCGGGCGGTCCGGCGGCTGGGACCGGAGGTGCCTCGGCGAAGAAGCATCGACAACCCGGCCGGCCGCGAGATCAGCGGCGAGGCAGCCGGCGAGGCAAGGGGCGGAGCGTCGGCTCTGGCTCCGCCAGCTTGGCGCAGCGCAGCAGCTCGGCGAAGCGGGGCAGGCCGCGCAAGGGATCGTAGAGGGGATCGACGCGCAGGAAGGGGATCTCGAAACCCGACCGGTCCTCGCACTGGCGGTGCAGCAGGTCGAGCACCTGGTCGTACTCGCCGAGCTCGATCATCGACACGACCGCGAGCTCCAGCCGCGCCGAATCGGCCTCGGCCGTGTCCCGCGCCGCGCGCCTCCAGAAGCCGGTGAGGCTCGCGGGGGGCGGCACTCCCATCGCGCGGGCCTCGTCGCTCGCCGTGACGAGGGCGGCCCTGGTGTCGCCCCTTGCGAGCTCGGCCAGGATCAGCGTCCAGTAGACCCGCCACAAGCCGATCTTGGGGAAGCCCGCACCGCGCGGAGCCGCGAACGCCAGCCCGATCGCCTGCCGCGCCTGCTCGATGGCCTCGTCGTCGCGGCGGGAGAGGTAGTAGAACCGGCCAAGGTTGATCGCGAGCCTCCTCTCGGGCTCCAACGCCAGCGCACGGCGGGCCTCCTCCAGGGCCTCGTCGTGGCGCCCCTGCCCGGCCAGGGCCAGCGCCAGCCCATAGTGTCCCTGGGCACTCCGCCCGTCGAGCTGGACCGCGCGCCGGAACTCCTCCTCAGCTCCTCGCGAGTCGTACTCGTACTGGAACAGGCGCTCGCCGCGGTCCACGTGGGCGACGAAGTTCCGCGGATCCAGCTCGAGGGCGCGCCGTTCCGCGGTCTCTGCGGTCGTCAGGACCTCGCGCGCCGGCCGGCCGGTCGCCAACAGCACCTGGCCGAGGGCGGCGAAGACATGGGAAGACCGGGGATCGAGAATGGCCGCCTCCTCGAACGAACCCTTCGCCTGGTCGAGCTCGCCCAGGGCCACGAGATACTGCCCCTCGAGATAGCGCTGGTGGCCAGGCGAACCCTGCGCCGGAGCCGCCACCACCGCCGGCAGAGGCCCTCCGCGGCGCGCCACCCAGCCGAGCGTCATCAGGAGGAGGAGGAGGCCGCCGGCTCCGGCCAGAGCCAGGCGCCAACGCACCGCCGCGTGCCGCGGCGCCGCCGCCTGCCCGGTCACGGGCGGCCCCGTATCGCTGCCCAGCGTCTCGACCGGCGCGAGGAAGCGGTAGCCGCGGCGGGGGACGGTGGCGACGAACCGCGGCCGCGCGGCGGAGTCGCCAAGCGCGCGGCGAACCTGCAGGATGCTGAAGTTCAGGGCGAGGTCGAAGTCGACGAAGGTTTCGTCACCCCAGACGGCGCGCCGGATCTCTTCCCGAGGCACCACCTCCCCGGCATGCCCGGCGAGGATCGCGAGGACCTTCGCCGGCCGCGGCTGGAGCTTGACCGCGATGCCCGCATGGAACAACTCGCCGCTGTCCAGCCGGAGCTCGAAGCCCTCGAAGCGGAGGGAGGCCGCTCGCGGACCTGCCGGCGCTTGCGCGATCGCCATGGCAACCATCCCCTTGAAGCCGGCGCCTCCCCGCCTGCCTCCTTGCGGTCGTACGACCGGTGCGACTCGAGACAGCGACACCCGGAACCGCCCCCGGAGCAACGCTCGCCCGGGTCTCCCCGCTCTCGATCATACAGAGAATGATGCGTTGACGGGAGGAGCCGCCACCGCGGCACCGTGGTCACGAGGGCGAGCCCTCACCCGCGGCTAAGGCGCCGCTCAGCGACCGCTCATCGACCGCTCATAGACCGTCGCCGCCCGGCTCGCTAGCGTCGTGGCGTCCGGGGGCATCACGCACCCCATGACCGTGACCGGCAGTACTGACGTTGGACTTCCAGGTGATGCCGCCGGCATTGGCGTCACGAGGAGGAGCGATGAGACGATCCGCGTGCCTGGTGGTGTTCGTGGTGGTCCTGCTGGCTCTCCTGGCTGCGGCGCAGCCCGCCGTCGCAGCCCCCGTGCTCAGCGTCCAACAGGGCGCGACGGCCATCGCCAAGGGCTCGACCTACACCTTCCCTGCGACCACCCCGGTCGGCACCTCGATCTCGGTGCTCTTCACCATCTCCAACACCGGTAACGCCAACCTGACCCTCGGCAATGCGAGCTCCCTGGTCTCCGGCGGCGCGTTCAGCGAGATCGTCACGCCCACCACGCCGGTGGCCTCTGGGGGCAACACCGTCTTCCGCGTGCGGCTGCTGAGCGGCACGCCGGGCACCTTCAGCGGCACGGTGTCGATCGCCAGCAACGATCCGGTCAACCCGACCTTCACCTTCACCGTCAAGGGCACCGTCACCGGCCCCTCGATCTCCGTGCAGCAGGGTGGCACGCAGATCGCCAACGGCTCGACCTACACCTTCCCTGCTGCGACCCCGGTGGGAGTCTCCACCTCGGTGCTGTTCACCATCAGCAACACCGGCAGCGCGCCACTCGATCTCGGCAACGCCGGCACCCTGGTCTCCGGCGGCGCGTTCAGCGAGATCGCAACCCCGGCCACGCCGGTGGCAGCCGGCGGCAACGCCGTCTTCCGGGTGCGGCTGCTGAGCGGCACCGCGGGCACCTTCACCGGCACGGTGTCGATCGCCAGTGACGACCCGGTCAACCCGACCTTCACCTTCACCGTCAAGGGCACCGTCACCGGCCCCTCGATCTCCATGCAGCAGGGCAGCACGCAGATCGCCAACGGCTCGACGTACACTTTCCCGTCCACTCCGATCGCGACGCCGGTCTCGGTGGCGTTCACGATCAGCAACACCGGCAGCGCGCCGCTCGATATCAGCAATGCGGGCACCCTGGTCGCCTGCGCCGCCTTCTCCGAGATCGCCACCCCGGCGACGCCGGTGGCCGCCGGCAGCAACACCACGTTCCGGGTGCGTCTGCAGAGCGCCACACCCGGCATCTTCACCTGCACGGTGACGATCGCCAGCGACGATCCCGTCCATCCGAACTTCACGTTCACCATCGTCGGCACCGTCACTGCTCCGGCGATCTCGGTGCAGCAGGGCGCCACGCAGATTGCCAACGGCTCGACCTTCACCTTCCCCGCCAGCACTCCGGTGGGAGTCGGCACCTCGGTGCTGTTCACCATCACCAACACCGGCAGCGCGCCGCTCGATCTCGGCAACGCCACCACCCTCGTCTCCGGCGCCGCCTTCACCGAGATCGCTACCCCGGCGACGCCCGTGGCCGTCGGCAGCAACACCACTTTCCGCGTGCGGCTGCAAGGGGGCTTTCCAGGCACCGCGACCGGCACGGTGACCATCGCCAGCGACGATCCCGTCCATCCGACTTTCACGTTCACCATCGTCGGCACCGTCACCGGTCCGGCGATCTCGGTGCAGCAGGGCATCACGCAGATTGCCAACGGCTCGACCTTCGCCTTCCCCGCCAGCACTCCGGTGGGGGTCGCCACCTCGGTGCTGTTCACCATCACGAACACCGGCAATGCGGCGCTCGATCTCAGCAACACCGCGACCCTGGTCTCCGGCGCCGCCTTCACCGAGCTCGTTTCCCCGACGACGCCGGTCAACGCCAACGGCGGCACCACCACCTTCCGCGTGCGGCTGCAGGGCGGCGCGGCGGGCACCGCCCGCGGCACCGTGACCATTGCCAGCGACGATCCCGTGCAACCGACCTTCACGTTCACCATCGTCGGCACGGTCACCGCGGCGCCGGCGATCGGCGTGCAGCAGGGGTCGACAGCCATCGCCAACGGCTCCACCTTCAACTTCCCGGCCGCCACGTTCACCGGTGTCCCGGAGACCGTGACGTTCACCATCACCAACTCCGGCAGCGCGCCGCTCAACCTCAGCAACCCCGCGGCGCTGGTCAGGGGCTCCTGCTTCAGCGAGAGCCAGTCCCCGGCCACCCCGGTGACGGCGACCGGCGCCACCAGCTTCGCCGTACAGGCGCTGTCGAGCGCCAGCGGCACCTGCACCGGCACGGTGACCATCCAGAGCGACGATCCGATCAACGGCACCTTGACGTTCACCGTCACGGCGACCATCAGCCAGGCGCCGCACCTGCGGGTCGTGCAGTCCTGGAACGGCACCACGGCCGTGCCCGGCGACACCGTCACCTTCGCCGACGAGGACCCCGGCGCCGCCGAGTCGCTGCAGCTGCTGCTGGTCAACGACGGGCCGGGAAGCCTGACCGTCGACAACCCCAGCGCCCTGGTCAGCGGCCCCGCCTTCACCCAGCTCACCGCGGCTCCCGCGTCGCTGGCGGCCAACCAGAGCGCCGGGGTCTTCGTCCGCATGCAGGGCGGGTACGCAGGCGTTCAGGCCGGCTCCTTCACGGTGTCGAGCACCGACCCGCGGAATCCGACCTACAGCGTCAACCTCGCCGGGGCGATCGGTCTGACCCTGCCGCCGCTGCGCGTCGAGAGCGGCGACGGCATCTTCGTCACCCACCAGGGCACCTACGCCTTCCCCGACACCGGGACCGGCCAGGCGGCGAGCCGCGCCTTCACCATCTTCAACGACGGCACGCAGGACTTCGTGATCGCCAACCTGGCCGCGATGGTCAGCGGCGACGTCGCATTCGACGAGCAGGTCCAGCCGGCGAGCGCCACCGTCCCCGCCGGCGGCAGCCAGGTCTTCCGCGTCCAGCTGCTGGCGTCCACGGCCGGAGCGCACTACGGCGAGGTCACCATCGCCAGCGCCGACCCGACCCAGAAGCCCTTCCTCTTCGGCGTCTCCGGCAACGTGCAGGACCCTGACTTCACGTTGAGCGTGACGCCGAGCTCGAGGGGAGTCGTCCAGGGCCAGGACGTCGGCTACACGGTCACGCTGACCAGCTCCTTCGGCTTCAGCTCCGACGTCTCCCTCGCCGTCTCGGGGCTGGATTCCAACTCCACCCACACCTTCTCGCAGCCGGTCATCGCGGGGGGTGACGGCACGTCCTCGATGCGGATCACTACCTCGGCCGCCACTGCCGTGGGCACCGAAACCCTGACGGTCATCGCCACCGGCGGCGGCGTGACCCACACGGCGACCGCCTCGCTCATCGTGTCCCCGGCACAGCAGTCCTCGCTGACGGTGACCTTGATTCCTTCACAGCAGAGCGTGCAGCCGGGAGGCGCGGCGACCTTTACGGTCGCGGTCACCGGCTCCAACCTCACCGGCAACGTGTCCCTTGCCGCCAGCGTGCCGTCCGGGATCACGCCGGCCTTCGATTCGACCACCGTGCCGGTGGGGAGCTCCGCCAATCTGACCCTGACCACCGCGGCGGGCATCGCGGCCAACTCGTATCCCTTCACGGTCACCGGGACGATCAGCTCGCTGTCCAGCCTGGCCAACGGCACCCTGGTGGTGCAGGCGGCCCAGCCAACCGGTGCGCCGACCATCCTGGCCCTGAGCCCGAACGTCATGGTCGCCGGCCAGGTGGTGACGGTGACCGTCTCGGGAACCAACCTGCTGAATACGACGATCGCGATCCCCACCTCGCAGACCGACCCCCAGCAGCCGGTGCAGCGCACCTTCCCGGCGGCCTCGATCCAGAGCGTCAGCGGCGACGGCACCTCGATGCAGGTCTCGATCGATGCCTCCGACCCGCGCATCATCGACTACTACAACCTGCAGGTCAGCAACAGCGCCGGCAAGGCGGTCAGCCCGTTCCGGGTGCTCCCACCCGGACCGGTGGTCGACTACGTGTCGCCGAGCCAGGTGGGAGTGGGCCAGGTCTCCGTCATGGGCCTGGTCGGCCAGCACCTGCGCAACGTCACGCTGGCGGCCAACCCGCCGGGCAGCGTCACGCTCTCCAACTACGACAACAGCCAGGACGACCGAACCAATGCCTTCCTCGCCGTGAGCCCCAGCGCACCGGTCGGCAACGTCGTGATGACGCTGACCGATCCCTCTGGCCAGCAGTTCACCTTCACCATCGAGATCCAGCCGGCGGGGGCGCGGAGAGCGCTCGCCAGCCACCGGGTGGTGACCGGCGCCAGCATCTCCCCGGTCGCCCCGGACATCTGGTTCCAGGATTTCAGGAGCCGGCGCCCGGGGCTGACCCGCGTGGTCAAGCCCGGCCTGGTGGTCGAGGAGCCCGCGGGAGCGCGGACGTCGCCGAGCGACATCGACGTCGGCGGCGGCGTGGCCTTCTGGGAGACCTTTACCATCCTGTCCTACTACTGGCAGACCGCCGTCGTCTTCGACCCGGTGACCGGGGCGCTCGGCGACGCCATCCTGCATGGCTTGGGGGTTGGTCAGAGCGTGCAGCTCGGGGCCTACGTGTTCTCGTTCTATGCCGCGATCACCGCGACGGTCTACTGGTCCATCGACTTCTCGGGCGACTTCACCTTCCCCGAGGTCTGCTTCTCGGGCGTGATCGCGACCGAGGTCCCGGGCCTGGCGGGCACGGGGCACTACAACGCCACCGACTGCTTCGGCGGCAATACCTTCGGCGACACCTCCGGCACGACCGGCAACATCACGTTCACCGGCGGAGCGTGCGCGAGTGTCACACCGGTGACCTTCGGGGACGGCATCGGTCTCGCCGACGTCACTCAGGATGCCTGCTGCACGCAGCCGATCGGCATCTCGGCCTCCGGCACGACGTTCGACGACAGCTTCTTCCCCGGCAACTTCGACTTCACCATGCCGAACGCGGGCGAGGCGACGCCGGGCGGCCAGTGCCAGAACTGCAACGTCACCATCCAGCCTTACCCCGGCGGTACCACGCCGACCGCCTGCATCTTCCAGGATCACCAGGTAAACTTCACTGCCGTGGGGAATCCAGCGGGCGGCACCTTCCAATGGCAGCTGCAGCAGCAAGGCGGCCAGGCATCGATCCAGGGCAACGCCAATCAGGGCCAGGTCACGATCAGCGGTGCCCAGACGAGCGCTGCCGCCGATGACGTCACGCTCGCGGTCGACTATACCGTCGCCGGTTTGACGTGCTCGCAGCAAGTCAACTTTACGGTCATCGGCGTCACCCTCGACTTCTCGGATTCAGGGCTCATGGATCCCATGAACGACAAGAGCACGACGCGGCAGTGGGCCGGGGCGCCGCAGCTCGGACAGATCACTCCGGGCAATCCCCCGGGAGCGACGGGCTTTTACGAGAACATGCAGATCAAGGGGACGGTGACCCCGTGCGACCCCAATCTGAATCTGCGCTGCAACTTCGACTTCAAGCGCGTGCGGTCGGGTTCCGCCGGCACCTACAACCCGGCCACCGGCGTCTTCACCCCCGATCCCAACAACGATTGCCCGCAGGGCAACTGCGACGACGACCTCCAGAACACCGATGAGGACCTGGTCCTCGATCCGCCCCCGGGATGCGGCGTCTTCGTCCTGGACACCCCCGGGATCTCCGCCGGCAGCTGCAGGAACGAAGGCGGCTTCGCCATCACCTGCTTTGATTTCATCGAGTGGCTGAACGTCGACAACCTCCCTGGGCTGACCGTCGACACCGTCCCTCCCGGCGACCAGCTGCCCTGGTACGCCAGCACTCACCTGCGCTGCACCAACGGGTCGTGGGCGCTCGATCCGGGTGGCCAAGGCAACGTCATCGGCCAGGGTGCCATCGACTGTTCCAGCCGCACCGGGATGGCGGCTCCCAGAGAGGCGGCGGCTGGCGCCGCGCTCAACCTGCAGCAGGCGCGCGAGCGGTTGCGGTCCCCCTCCGACGAAGACCGGCTGGCGGCCTTCCGGGCGATCGCGGGCCGCATCGCCGGCCTGGCGGCGCCGGAGAGGCAAGAGCTGGTCACCGACCTCATCGCCGCGGCACGCCTTCGCGAGACCTCCTCCCCGCTCGAGTCGACGCCGGTGCTTGCCATGCAGCTCCTCGGCAAGCTGCGCGCGCCGGAAGCGATCCCGGTCCTCTTCGAGCGCCTGCTCGATGATCTCCCGCGCTTCATCGTCAGCGACGCCTCCGCGGCGACCCCGGCAAGCCAGGCGCTCGCCGCTCTGGGCGCGAAGGCTCTCGGCCCCATCCTCGAGCGGGCGGGCAGCGCCAGCGAGGCGGAGTGGGCCGGGCTGCGGTCGAGCCTTGCCCTGATGCAGGACCGCGCCGCCGTGCGCGCCGCGGTGGCCCGCAGCCTCGCCGGGGGCAAGCAGAATGCTCTTGGCGTCCAGCGGCTGCGGGCGATCGACCCGAGATGAGGCCCGGGCGAGCTCCCCCCCCGTGCTGCGGGTCGGACGCGGGTCAGGCCCGCTGCGCGAGCTCGGCCGGACTGATCGCGAAGGGGCTCACCACCCGCAGGCCGTCGAGATCCTGATCGTGTTGCAGGTCTTCGGTCAGCAGGAAACGACAATCAGCAAGCCGGGCGGCCCCGACGATCAGCGAGTCCCACCACGAGAGGCCAAAGCGGTCCTGAGCCTCCCAGGCGGCGGCGAAGGCGCGCTCGTCGACGGGCACCGGCTGCCACGCCCAGAGCGCCCGCACCACCTGCCGCGCCGTCTTGCGATCCAGGCCGGGGTCGAGCTTGCGGGTCACCGTGGCATACAGCTCCTCGAGCACCTGGAAGCTGATCCGGCCCGACCCTGTCGTCCAGAGAAACTCCACCCACGCCCGGGCACGGCTCTGCTTTCGCGGTTCCCTGGTATCGAGGTGATAGACGAGGACGTTGGTGTCAGCGAAGACCAGCGCGGTCATGGAGCTCCTCGCGGGAGGGCAGGGGCACCCTGCGCCGGCGCAAGGGCCGCGGCTCGACCGCGAAGAACTGCCGCCTCGCCGCCTCGTAGATCTCGGCAGCCCGCATGTGGTCCCGCAGCATCTCGCCCACCAGGCGGGAGACGCTGGTCTCCCGTTTCGCCGCCTCGATCCGCGCCCACCGCGCCACCTGCTCCTCGAGAGTGATGGTGACGTTCCTCATGAACACGAGGCTAGTGGAGCACGAGGTTCGTGTCAATCCTCCTGCGGCTGCCGAGACGGCCGCACCTTCGATCGACTTGCAGAGGCAGCACCCTCCCTGGGGAGCGCGCGATCAGGACGTTCCTTCCCTACCACTTGCCGAAGAAGCTCGTGATGTCGAAGCAGACAGAGTGCTTCACACCGGCTGGGTCCAGAATCTCGACCTGGTCGAACTTCTTGTCGTCCGGGCCGAGGTTGAGACTCTGGCCCACCTTCTTCCAGCCAGGATAGTGGTCGTGGAGCCACGTGCCTTCGGCGGCGAGACCCTCACGCTCGTTCGCGGCATGGATCGCGACGCACACCGGCGCCTTCTGCTCGGGAGCGGCCGGGTCCGTGGAAGCCACTGGCGCAGATGCCGCAGCGGTAGCGGGTTGCGGCGCCGCCGCAGCTGATTGCGGCGCTGTCGCAACCGGTGGCCGGCCGGAAGCGGTGCAAGCCGCCAAGAGCGTCACGAGCGCCAATGTGAGGTTCCTGATCATCAGGTGCTCCGCTACCCTGATGAGCACTTTAGCTGAGATTGGCGGAGGGCGCCAGG
>DATDGZ010000486.1:0-8405 GCA_036521795.1 Thermoanaerobaculia bacterium
CTTTGGGCGAGGGGCCAAAGTCCTCCGCCCCCGCAGTCTCGGCCCCTCGCCCAAAGGGACTACGAGGGAGACTGACCCACTACCATCGTTTTCGTGAGTGGGTCCGTGTCCTTGGTCAGGTGGGGCGGCGGCTGCGGGCGACGAGATCCCGGAAAGCGGTGCGCGCCCGCTGCTCCGCCTTGGGATGGTCGAGCAGCTTGTAGAGCTGCTGGAAGGCCATGCCGATGCCCACGACCTCGTAGGCGAACTGCTCGACGTCGAGGTCGGCGCGGAAGTGTCCCTGCTCGATGGCGATGCGCGCCGCGCGGGCGATGGTCTGGTGCCAGTCGCGCTGCGACTTGACCAGGAGGTCGCGCACCGCTCCCGGCCGGTCGTCGTACTCCTGGGTGAGGGCGATGAAGAGACAGCTGCCCTTACGCTCGTGGCCGGAGATCCAGGCCAGGTAGCGGTCGAAGATGGCCGCCACGCGCGGCTCGCCGCGCGGCTTGACCAGGGCCGGCCTCACCACCTCCCCGACGAAGCGGTCGATGGCCCGCTGCAGCACCTCGAGCTGCAGCGCCTCCTTGGACTTGAAGTGAGCGAACAGCCCGCTCTTCGAGAGCTTCACATCCGCCGCCAGGTTGCCCAGCGACAAGCCTTCAAGACCGACCTCGCTCGCCAGCGACAGCGCCCGGTCCACGATTTCCCTGCGTGTCTCTTCGCCTTTGGTCATCATCGGTGGAATATAGCACGACCGGTCGTTCTTCGCAAGCCATGAGGCCGTGAGCTCGTGCGCTCGAGCCGAGCGCCGGTGCCGAGCGCCCTTACCGAGCGCCGGTCCGCAGCGTCGAGAAGAGCACGGATTCCCCGCCTTCCGGTATCGTGTCGCGGAGGCAGCTCGGGCCACGGTCCTCCGCCCCGCAGCCACGGCCCCTCGCCCAGAGGGAGGGGGAGGGGAAACGGACACACTCCTGCAGCCTCGGGGAGGCGACACGCATCATGAGATGGCAACAGCTCGACCGCTCGACGGTGCTGCGCACGATCAGCGCGGCGATCTTGATCGCCGGCCTGGCCGCCGCGATCGTGATCTATGCGCACGCCGGCCCGGCACCGGACTATCCCCTGGGGTCCGATCCCGAGGACAGCAAGGTGTACCTGCGCCAGCTGGAGCTCTACGGCGGCAAGGCGAACGTGCTCGGCGTCGAGCTCCGGCAGTGGTTCGACGGCCTCTGGCACGGCAGGTCGCTCGCGTTCACGGTGGCGGTCCTCGCCGCGCTCGTGGCCGCGGGCTTCCGGCTCGCCGCCATTCCCCTCCCACCCCTGGACGACGGCGACGCTGCCGGCGGCCTGCAGCCAAGCCGCGACGGCGACGCCCCCGGCGCCGAAACGAAGCGCTAGCCGGAAAACCGCGCCATTCCACGCAGCGAGCGCACGATATCGCGCGGTTCGCGGCGCCGCGGCCAGCCGCTCCGCTGCGCCGCGACACGCCAAAGCCTTGTGGCATGGGCATTCGGTGTGCGTGGCACCGCCGTTGCACATTGCAGTCTGTGTGTGCACACCCGCAGCAGTCACCCCCAACAGTCAATAACCGGAAGCAAGGAGCGACATTTGATGGAGACCGCAAAAGTCGACATTCGCAAGCTGCAACTCCTCAACGACCGCATCAACCAGACCATCGACGCCCTGAACCAGGTCCGCCTGTCGGTGCATGGTCTTTCTCATACGTCGGGCATCAACCCGAACGTGCCGAACGCCGGCACGGCCGCTTACGGGATCGGTGCCGGCGCGCAGCAAGGGGGCTTCCCGCAAGGCGGCTTCCAGCAGGTGCCTCAGGTGGGCTTCCCGCAGATCCAGCAGCCGGGCTTCCCGCAGGTCTTCGGCGGCGGCCTTTCCCATACTCCGCCGTTCTACGGCGGGGTCCAGGGCGGCATGAACCCCTATGCGGGCTTCGGCCTGCAGGGCGGGTTGAACCCCTACGCCGGCATCGGCGGCGCCGCGCCGGGTTGGAACCCCTACCTGGCCCAGATGGGTCCGGTCGGACAGTTCGGCGGCCTGAGCCACAGCAACGCTCCGGAGCCGCTCGAGGCGTTCGCGCGGCCGGCCTGGAACGATCCGCTGCTGGCCGTCAAGGTGGCGCAGACCTTCCCCTACGCGCAGTTCGCCGTGCCACCGGTGGTGACACTCTACTGATCCGTGAGGCTTCGCCGGGGGCGGGGCGGACCGCCGCCCCTCCCCGGCCCGCGCTTCTCGCTGCCAGCCAGCCGGACGGGATGCCGCCGCGGGCGCCATGGCGCCATGGTGGTGTCCCTCCCGGCCGGCGCCCACCCAAGGAGGAAACGCGACATGGCCAACACCAAAGTCACCGCCGAAGCGCCGGCGGGTGAGGTCACCGATCTGCCCCGCGTCGACGAGGCGATCGCCGGCGTGGAACGGCTCTACCAGACCCTGACCGGAAGCCCACCGCCGCCGGCGGCGGACGAACCCTACGCACCCATCCCGGTCGAGAAGGACGCCGCGGAGCTGGTGACCGAGCGCCTCGATCGCCTGATCGACGCGCTCGGCCAGCCCCTCGGGCTGCTGGACGCCGGCGGCGACCAGCTCGGAGCGCCAGGCGAGACGGCCGGCGCGGCATGGAGCCCGCCGATCACCGTCTGGGAGAACGCCGACGGCCTCCTGGTCTTCCTCGAGGTGCCGGGCGTCCACCGCCAGGACCTGCAGCTCTCCGACGAAGGCGACAGCCTCACCGTCAAAGGCCGCCGCAGCACCGAGGTCGACGGCCTGCGCCTGCGCATGACCGAGCGCCCGCTGGGGCCCTTCAAGCGCCGCATCATCCTCCCCCGAGGATCCGGCGGCGGCGACCTCAGCGCCCGCCTCCGGGACGGTGTACTGGAGATCCGCATCCCCAAGCCGAAGTCCGGCGCGACGGGCCCAAGAACGATCTCCGTCGCCTAGGCAGGAGCTTCCAGGAGCCTCCGGGGAACCCTACCGATCCGGGGGCCTCCGGGGAACCCTACCGATCCGGGCCTGGGACGGCGGAAGCCCCCTCCTACCTCCCTTGGGGCGAGGCGCTGGGGGTCGTGGATGCAGAGGGGGCGGTGGAATGAGGCGCCTCGCCCCAAGGTCGGCAGGAGGGGGGTTCCGCCGTCCCAGGCCCTACCTCCCTCCCCTACGGCTACATGTCTCTCCGCCCACCTTCATCTCCAGCGCTGTAAGTTCTACGCCCACCTTCATTGCCAGCGGCTACAGGTTCCTACGCCCACTTTCATTGCCAGCGGCTACAGGTTCCTACGCCCACCTTCATTGCCAGCGGCTACAGGTTTCTTCGCCCACTTTCATCTCCTTCGTGCCCGCCTTGCCTCCGAAGACGGTTGTCGCTGGCCCGCGATATCGGAGACATCGCAGGCGAGATAACGGAGGGCCCCCTGGAGGCGGATCTCCTCCCACCGACCTTGGGGCGAGGCCACCGCAGTCCTCCTGCGGCGCGAGTTAGGACCCTCGCCCCAAGGGAGGCGGGAGGAGATCCGCCTCCCTCCAGGGCCCGGCCACAGCGCATCAACCCCTGCACGCCCACGCCACCTAGTCCAGGTCCGCGAACACCAGCCTAACCGCGCTGTCCAGGTCGGGCACGAATTTCACCAACTCTGTGCTGACCGGGCGTGGGACTTGGATGCTGCGCTCGAAGTCGGCGCGGTTGCCCTCCGGGAGGATCACCAGGCGCAGGTTGCGATTGTAGGCGCCGCGGACCTTCCATTCCGCTTCGCCCACCGGGCGCACCACCAGCACGTCGTGCGCATCGGTGACCAGCACCCCGCTCGACGCCAGGTCCTGCGGCACCGGGCGGTCGAGGAAGACCGACAGGAAGGCGAGGGCCGTGGGCAGGCCGGCCGAGAGCCCGCCCGAGGGCTCGTCCTCCTTGGTCACCTTGTAGCTGTAATTGAAGTCCAGGATGTCCCCGGTCAGGTGTGGCAGATTCGCGCGCGCGTACTCGCGCACCGCGAGGAACGTGTTCCGCACCGCCTGCGTCAGCTCCGCGGTGAGATTGCCGAGGATCTCGTCGAGGAAACCGCCCTGGCCGGGCGCCACCGGCTTGCGCGCCGCCCAGACCTCGTGGATCAGGCCCTTGGCGCGGCCCGCGAAGTGATACACCGCCGCCGAGAGCACCCTCCCGACCGCGCTCGTCCGGCGCGCCTCCGCGGCCGCGAGCGCCGCCGCCCGGTCGGCGCAGCGCCGCACCGCCGGCTCGTCTCCGCGCAGGCCGTGGAGCACGGCGAGCTGCCGCCATGCCGCGGGCCGGCGCGGCGATTCGCGGATCTGCGCCTCGAGAGCGGCGGCCGCCCTGGCGGCAGTCTCCGGCTGCGCGAAGTGGGCGCGGATCGCCTTGATCGCCTTGATCGCCTCGCTGGCGGCCCCCGGCGCGCCGGCGGCGTGATCGAGCAGCCAGCCGATCACCCGCGGATCGCCAGGGTCCTCGGCGAGCGTGGCGAGGAACTGGCGGCTGGCCTGCTCCGGCTCCCCGTCGAGCAGGGCGAGATCGGCCAGGTACTTCCGGTCCAGCACCTCGCCGCCGCGCTCGAAGAGAGCGCGCGCGCCGGCGCGGTTCCCGGCCAGGGCCATCGCGATCGCCTCGCGGCGAAGCTCGGCGCCGGCCGGGATCTCGGGGATCGCAGGGCTCCGAGGGATGTCGGGCACGGCCTCGGCCGGATCGGCGCCGGCGACGAAGCGCGCCGCGGCGAGACGCGGCAGCGGCAGGTAATGCCGCGAGGCCGCGGCGACGGCGTCGGCCACCGCCGGCCGGTGCATGCCCGCCTGGAAGGCCGCCAGGAACTGCCGCTCGTAATCGTCCGCGTCCACCGGCCGGCCGGCCGAGCGGCAGAGCACGGCCAGGCGGCCGAGGGCGATGACCCGCTCGAAGCTGCGCAACGTCCGCAGCAGGTACTCGCAGACGTGGATCGCCTTCTCGAGGTCCTCGGCGCGGCCGAGCAGCTCGTAGACGCGCACCAGGGCGAGGGCGCGGTCGGTGTCGCCGGCGAAGCCGCGCTCGTTGCCCAGCTGCTCGAGCACCTCCGCCGCCCGCGCGGGGTCGCCGGCCAGCTCGGCGATCCAGGCTTCCGCGAGGACCGCGAGCTTGTAGAGGTCGCGGTCCTGGTCGCGGCTCTTCTGCGCCAGCCGCGAGCACGCGGCGCGCGCCTCGTCGGGCCGCAGCGCCACGAAGAGACGGAACGCCCCTTCCAGCTCGAGCAACGCCGCGGGCTTGCGCCACAGCTGGTTCTGGCCCAGGGCCAGGAACTCCCCCGCGCCGCGCTCGGGGTCTCGCGCCAGGCCCAGCATGCTGGCGAGGCGCATGTGCGCGCCCTGACCCTCGGCCGCCAGCGTATGGATCTGCGCCCAGCAGGCGAAGGCCGCCGACAGCTCTCCCCGGATGTGCTTGATCTTCGCCAGCAGGCTCAGCGCTTCGCGGTCCTGCGGCTGCTCGGTCAGCAGCTGCAGCAGCCGCGTCTCGCCGGCGCCCAGCTCGCCGATGTGGACGAGCACGGCTGCCAGTTGCAAGCGCTCGTCAAGGTAGGTTTGCCCGGCGGCGGGACTCATCACATCCACGTCGGCACCACGTCGATTCGACCCCGTGAAGCCGGATGATATAGTGAAGCCGGTTGACTCACCATGGCGCTTCTCGCGCCGGGGCTCGTTTCTCACGGAGTGTACGACCCGCGCTGACATTTGATCGGATCATCGGCGACTCTCCGGCCATCGTGGCCGTGAAGTCCTTGCTTGCCAAGATCGCGGCAAGCCCTGCCTCGACGGTGCTGCTGTGCGGCGAGAGCGGGACCGGCAAGGGCCTGATGGCGGAAGAGATCCACGCGAGCAGCGACCGCTGCGAGCGTCCGTTCCAGAACATCACCTGCGGTGCTCTGCCGGAGACCTTGCTCGAGAGCGAGCTCTTCGGCTCCGAGCGCGGCGCCTTCACCGACGCCAAGCGCCAGCGCAAGGGCCTGATCGAGGTGGCCGACGGCGGCACCGTGTTCCTCGACGAGATCGGCGAGATCACGCCGGCCCTGCAGGTCAAGCTGCTGCGCTTCCTCGAGGAGCGCGCCTTCAAGCGGATCGGCGGCTCGGCCGACATCCGGGTCGACGTGCGCGTCATCACCGCCACCAACCGCGATCTCGAGCAGGCGGTCCGCGACGGGTCGCTGCGCGAGGACCTCTACTACCGGCTGCGCGTGCTGCCGGTGCGGGTGCCGCCGCTGCGCGAGCGCCTCGCCGACATCCCGCCGCTCGCCGCCTTCTTCGTGGATTCCTACAACGAGCCTTTCCACAAGCGCGTGCACGGCCTCTCGCGCGGCGCCCTCGCCCGACTCGCCGCCCACGGCTGGCCCGGCAACGTCCGCGAGCTCAAGAACGTCATCGAGCGCGCCATGCTGCTGAGCGAGGGCAACCAGCTCACCGAGGCCGACTTGCCCTCATCCCTCGGACACGGCGCCCAGCCCCACCAGGTCGAGCTGCCCGCCGAGGGCCTCGACCTCCCCCGCCTCGAGCACGATCTCCTGCACCAGGCGCTGCACCGCAGCGGCGGCAACCGCAGCGGCGCCGCGCGCCTGCTGGGCCTCAGCCGGCACCAGATCCGGTACCGCCTGGAGAAGTCCACGCGTTCCCGGAGGTGAAGGCGCAACTCCCATCGCATAGAGGGAGGGGGCGTCCCTACGACAGGAAGAACCCGACCCCGCGGACGATCCACCAGGCTCCGACGAGGCGGAAGATCCAGAGCAGCGAGCGGACGCCCAGCAGGAAGAAGTTGTGGGCGGGGAAGGGAACGGGCAGCGCCTCGGACCCGGCAGGCGCACGCATCAGCAGGCAGCCCCAGGCGGCGGCGCTGACGGTGAGCCCGACCAGGAGCTGGAAGAGCGCGGTGGCGGCGGGAAGGGCGTGCGGATGGCCGGCGGCGGCGGCGGCGAGCGCGGCGAGGAGCACGAGCAGGGGGACGAAGATGCCGAGCCGCAGCGGCAGGCGCGCCAGGGCCAGGAGGCGGAAGAAGCGGGCGGCGGGCGCGTGGTGGGCAGCGCAGCAGCGGGCGGCGACCAGCCGGCCGTCGACCGCGAGGTCGAGCGTCCGCGTCGACGAGTCGAGCGCCGGCGCCAGCACGCGGTTGCACCACAGGCACTTGTGAGGGATCGCCCGGGCCATGTAGGGACGGGCGAGGAAGCGGTGCCCGGCCATCAGGACGATGCCGGCACCGAGGCTGGCCGCGACCGGCTCGGGATGGCGCACGAAGAGATAGAGCACCAGCGGGATGAACAGGAAGAGCAGCACGCCGACCGCCTGCAACCGCCAGCCGCCCGGCACGCCTCCGAGGGCGGCGCGAGGGAGATCCTCCCCCGGGACACCCGGGGACGGGGCGGGCTCGAGCTCTGGCGGAGCGGGCATCGTCGGGTCGGTCGCGCTCGTCGGATCGGTCGCGCTCGCCGCCGCGGTCGCGCCCCCGGCACAGGGCGGACGCGCTCGTCGGATCGGTCGCAGGGAACTGGCGCATTATCTCCGAGCGCGCTCTGCTATGGTACCCGGGTGCCGGCAATCTCCGCCGGGAGGAGCGACCGATATGCGATGGCGTGGCGCGGGCCTCATGCTCGCCAGGACCGCGATGACCGCAATGATCTGGACGATCGCCACGATCGCCACGATCGCGACGATCGCCGATGTGACGGCGGCAGCGGCCTCCGCGGCGGCCGCCCCGGTGGACCAGGTGGCCGTGCCGCCGGCGCATCAGCCTGCCATGGGCGCGCCGGCCGGAGATACGGCACGCGAGGCACCGTCGCGGCTGGCCTTCGCGCTGCCGGCAGCGTGGGTGAAGGAGCCGCCGAGCAGCGGCATGCGGCTGGCCCAGGCGAAGATCCCCGGGCCCGCTGGGCCGGCCGAGCTCGCCATTTTCTACTTCGGCGCCGGCGGCGGCGGCACGGCGGATGCCAACATCGAGCGCTGGATCGGGCAGATCGACCAGCCGGCGGCGCCACCCCGGCGCGCTTCGTTCGCGACCCACGGGCTCGGAGTGACCTGGGTCGAGGTGGCGGGCACGATGAAGCCGAGCACGATCGGCATGGGGCCGGCGACCGCGCAGCCCGGGTCGCGCCTGCTCGGGGCGGTGGTGGAGGGTCCGGGCGGCCCCTGGTTCGTCAAGGTCATCGGCCCCGACGCGACCGTCGCGGCGGCGCGCCCCGCCTTCCTCGAGATGCTGCACGGACTGCGGACGCCCACGCCATGAGAGGGCGCCGCGGCGGCCGGCCCTGGCGCCCGACGGAGTAGCGCCGGTGCCGCCCGCCGTCACCCTCCGCGCCGTCGCGCCTGGCGACGAGGAGCTCCTCTACCGCACCTATGCCAGCACCCGTACCGAGGAGCTGGCGCCGGTGCCCTGGACCGAGGAGCAGAAGGAAGCCTTCCTG
>DATDGZ010000487.1:0-3135 GCA_036521795.1 Thermoanaerobaculia bacterium
GCCGACGATGGCGATGCCCTCGGGCGGGCTCGCCGCCGCAGCCGCTGCCTCCGCCTCTCCCGCCGGTCTCGTCAACCCCGCCTCTTCCGCCGGCGCCGCCGTCCCCGCCCGCGCCGCCCGGCGGCGGTGCGCCCGCTCGCGCCCGGCCTCCCGCCAGGGCCGCTCCTGCTCGCCCTCTCCCGTCCCGCCCAGGCGCCGGGCGAGGGCGGCGACGGTCGGGTGCGCGAACAGCTCCACCAGCGCGAGCTCGCGCCCGAGCACGCTCTGCAGCCGGCCGTGGAGCCGCAGCAGCAGCAG
Source organism: Thermoanaerobaculia bacterium (assembly GCA_036521795.1). GTDB lineage: Bacteria > Acidobacteriota > Thermoanaerobaculia > Multivoradales > UBA5704 > JASLEW01. The sequence continues at coordinate 298 of DATDGZ010000487.1, forward strand.
CGAGTCGCCGCCGAGGTCGAAGAAGCTCACCTCGCGGCCGACGCGGTCGCGCCCCAGCGCCTCGCACCAGGCGGCGGCGATCTCCCGCTCGAGCCGGCCGGCCGGCGGCGCCCAGGACGACTCGTCCTCGGACGCCAGGGCCGCGGGCGGCAGCGCGGCGCGGTCCACCTTGCCGGACCGCGTCCGCGGCAGGGCGCGCAGCGGCACGAACGCCGCGGGGACGAGGTGCTCGGGCAGGGTCCGCCGCAGCCAGCTCCTGAGCTCGGCGGCGGTCACCGGAGCGTCGGCGGCCGCCAGCGGCTCGGCGCGCGGCGACCGCGCCGCCTCTGCCTCGGGGCGCACGGCGTAGACGTTGTGGAGCACCGAGCCGGCCAGCTGCGGCTCCTGCTCGACGGTGACGGCGAAGCCGTGGTCGCGGAGCAGCGCGGTGACGCCTTCGAGCCGGCCGGCCGTCGCGTGCACCTCGGCGACCACCTGCCGCACCTTGGTCCAGTCCTCCTCGGCGAGCCCGGCGAGCACCTCGAGCTCGCTCTTCTGCACGTCGACCTTGAGCAGGTCGATGCACTCGATGCCCTCCTCGCGGATGACCTCGGAGAGGGTGCGGACCGGGCAGCGGAAGGCGACCGCCTGGAAGCGCTCGGCGAGCAGGTCCTCGGCGTGGCGCGCCAGCTCGGCGCTGCCCAGGGCGCCGCGCCGGCGCTGGTCGTCGAGCAGGACCCGCAGCACCGCCTGCTCCTCCTCGAGGTCGGCGTGGAAGGACGACATGCCGGAGCTCTCGGGATAGAAGGTCAGCTCGCGCACCCCGGCGGCGGCGGCGATGCCGACGTTGAAGGTCTTGACCGGCAGCCCGCGGCCGGCGGTGTTGGCGCGCAGGATCTCGTAGAGCGGCGGCGCCGGCTCGAAGGCATAGATTCGCGCGCCGCGGCAGCACTGCGCGGCGAAGAGGCTGAACAGGCCGATGTTGGCGCCGACGTCGAAGACGCAGTCGCCGTCGGCGAGCGCGATGCCGTGGCGCAGGTAGGCGCGCTGCTCGAAGATGTCGGCGAAGAGGTGCTCGGCCTCGACGCGGCTCTGGTAGAGGACCTCCAGGCCGGTGGGCAGCCGCAGGCGCGGCCCGGCGGCCGCGGCCGGCAGGGGCGGAACCCCGGGCGGCGCGCCGGGCCCGACGTCGACGTAGGCGATCAGGCGCCTGCCGCCGCCCCCGCCCTCGCGCGCCACCACCGCGGCCGCGCGCACCGCGGGGTGCGCGGCGAGCGCTGCCTCGATCTCGCCGGGCTCGACGCGGAAGCCGCGGATCTTGACCTGGTCGTCGGCGCGGCCGAGGAACTCGAGCAAGCCGTCGCCGCGGTAGCGCGCCAGGTCGCCGGTGCGGTACAAGCGCTCCCCGGGGACCGTGCCGCAGGGATCGGGCACGAAGCCCAGGGCGGTGAGCTCGGGCTGGCCGTGATAGCCCCTGGCAAGCCCCGCGCCGCCCAGGTAGAGGCCAGCCGCCACTCCGGCCGGCACCGGCTGGAGGTCGTCTCCCAGCAGGTAGCAGCGGGTGCCGGCGATCGGCCGCCCGATCGGCGGCGGCAGCGCGCTTGCCGGCTCCTGCAAGGCGAAGGTGGAGTAGGTGGTCGCCTCCGACGGTCCGTAGAGGTTGTAGACGCGGGCCACGCCGCTGGCGTAGAGGCGCTCGACCAGCGGGCGGGGCAGGGCCTCGCCCGCCAGGCTGACGGTGTGGACGCCGGCGGGCAGCGCCCCGGCGCGCAGCAGCTCGGCCACCGCCCCTGGCACCGAGTTGACCAGCGTCACCTCGGCCGCCGCGGCCAGGCCGGGCAGCGCGAGCACGTTCTCGGCAAGCACGATCTTGCTGCCCAAGGCCAGCGGCAGGAACAGCTCGAACACCGACAGGTCGAAGCAGATCGAGGTCGCGGCCAGCAGGCCGTCGGCGGCGCCGAGCGGGAAGACCGCCGCCGCCCAGTCGAGCAGGGCGACCGCGGCGCGGTGGGTGATCGCGACCCCCTTCGGCCTGCCGGTCGAGCCGGAAGTGAAGATGAGATAGGCGAGGTTGTCGGGCAGCGCGCGCGTCCCCCGCGCCGTCCACGGCTCAGGGGCAGCCCCTGCCGCGGTCTCCGCGCCCACTGCCGCCGCGTCGGCCTCGAGCTCGGCCAGGGTCGTCGTGGGCATCCCGCCCGGGGCCGGCGCGCCGCCCGGCCGGCGTTCGCCGAGCAGCAGGGCGGCGCCGGACTCCGCGAGCATCTGCGCCAGCCGGTGGGGCGGGTAGGCGGGGTCCAGCGGCACGTAGGCGCCGCCCGCCGCGAGCACCGCCAGCAGCGCCACCACCAGCTCGGGCGTGCGCGGCAGGGCGACCGCGACCGTCACCTCGGGACCGACGCCCAGGGCGGCGAGCCGGCGGGCCACCCGGTCGACCCGCCGGGCGTGCTCGCCGTAGCTCAGCCGGCGCTCGCCCGAGACCAGGGCCACCGCGTCGGGGGTACGCGCGGCCTGCCGCCAGAAGAGCGCGCCGAGCGTGCTGCCGCCGTGCTCGCCGCCGCCGGCCGCCGGCACCGCGGCGCCGCTCCACTCCCGGAGCAGCTGCTGGCGCTCGGCAGGGGCGAGTGGCGAGACGCGGTCCCACACCTCCTCGGGGCGGTCCGCCATGGCTTGCAGGGTCGCGAGGTAATGGGCCGCCAGCGCCTCGACCCTCTCCGGCCCCAGGCGCGCCGGGTCGCTGTCGAGCCACAGCACCAATCCCTCGCCGCGGAGCTGCTGGGAGACGTGGACTGCCAAGGGGAAGTGGGTGTGCTCGAAGGTCTCGGCCGCCAGCAGCTCGATGCCCGGTACGTCGATGACGCT
>DATDGZ010000488.1:0-32907 GCA_036521795.1 Thermoanaerobaculia bacterium
GGCGGGCGATTTTGCCCGCTGGCAGCGGGAGCTGCTGCGGAGCGGCGAGCTCGACGGCGAGCTGGCCTGGTGGCGGCGGCAGCTCGCGGACGCCGCGCCGGGCGGGATGCGCTGGCCGGCGCCGGAGCTCATCTCCCGGCAGGCCATCGGCGGCGGCCGTCTCAACCATCGCGACCATCGCAGGCAGGGCGGCCGCGACGGCGCCTTCCTGGACGCTCGGGCGAGCGCGGCGCTCAAGGCGCTCGCCCGCCGCGAGCGGGCAACGCTGTTCGTCGTCGTGCTGGCGGCGTGGAAGGCGTTGCTCCATCGCCAGAGCGGCGAGGACGACGCGCTCGTCGGCACCGTGGTGGCGTTGCGCGACCGCCCGGAGACCGCGCAGCTGGTCGGCTTCCTGCTCAACCTGCTGGTGCTGCGCACCCCGCTCGGCGGCGACCCGCCCTTCGTCGAGCTGCTGGCGCGGGTCCGCGAGACGACGCTCGAAGCGCTCACCCATCAGCGGGTGCCCTTCGAATACCTGGCGGCGGAGCTGGCGGGCGCCGGCGCGGAGGACCTTCCGACTCCCTGGATCCGCGGGCTGTTCGTCATGCCGACGGGCGAGGCGGCGCACGCCGCGCCGCTGCGGCTGCCGGCGCTCGAGGTGGAGCCCACACTCACGGGCGAGATGGGGACGGCGTTCGAGTGGACCCTCTACGCCCGCGAGAGCGACGGCGGCATCCGCTTCGATCTCGGTTACTCCCCCGGCGTGTTCCTCCCGGGCCAAGCCGAGGCGCTGCTTGGCGAGCTGACGGCCCTGCTCGAGCGGGCCGCGGCCGATCCCAGGCTGCGGCTCTCCCAATTGGCACCCGCCATCGCCGCTGAGCGCGGCGAGCGCGGTGCGGGCGGCGAGCCCGGCGCGGGCGGCGAGCCCGGTGCGGACGGCGAGCCCGGTGCGGACGGCGCGGGCCTCTGAGGCGGGGGATCCACCATGGGAGAGAGCACCCTGGTCATCGGCGCCGGTCTGGTGGGATCGCTACTGGCGTTGTACCTGTCCCGGCTGGGCTACACGGTGGAGCTCTGCGAGCGGCACTCCGACCCGCGCGAGGGGCCGGCCGCCGCCGGACGGTCGATCAACCTCACCATTTGCGAGCGCGGCTTCGCGGCCCTCGATCGGGTGGAGGCTGGCGACGCGGTGCGGGCCATCGCCATGCCGTGCTACGGCCGCGTGATCCACCACCGCGACGGCACGGTGGAGTACCAGCCGTACGGCAACCGCGGCGAGGCCATCTACTCGGTGTCGCGCAACCGGCTCAATCGGACCCTGCTCGACCTCGCCCTGCAACAGCCGCAGATCCGCTGCTCCTTCGACGAGAAGTGTCTCGAGGTGGACCCGGCGCGGCCGGGGGGCACCTTCCAGAACCGGCGCTCCGGCGCGGTGACGGTGCGGCAGGCCGGCCTGCTCTTCGGCGCCGACGGCGCTTACTCGCAAGTGCGCCTGCAGATGCAGAAGACCCAGCGCTTCGACTACGCCCAGGAGTACTGCGAGCAGGCCTACAAGGAGCTGCGGCTACCGGCCACGGCGGCTGGAGACTGGGCGCTGGCCAAGAACGCCATCCACATCTGGCCGCGCGGCAACTACATGCTGATCGGCTTCCCCAACCTCGACGGCAGCTTCACCGTCGCCCTGCACATGGCCTACGAAGGAGAACCGTCCTTCGCCTCGATCCGCGGCGAGCGGGAGCTGCTCGCGCTGTTCCACGCCGCTTTCGCCGATGCCCTGCCGTTGATGCCCACCCTGGTCAAGGACTACTTCGCCCACGCGCCGACGTCGATGATCACCGTGCGCTGCTTCCCCTGGACCTGCAACGGCCGTGTCGGGCTCATCGGCGATGCGGCCCACGCCATCGTGCCGTCGTACGGCCAGGGGGCGAACTCCGGGTTCGAGGACTGCTCGGTGCTGGCGGACTGCCTGGGCTCCCACGCCAGCTGGCCCCAGGCGCTCGCGGCATACGAGCGGCAGCGCAAGCCGAACGCCGACGCCATCGCCGAGCTGGCCCTCGAGCACTTCGCCGAGCTGCGCGACAAGGTGGGGGACCCGGAGTTCCTGCTGCGCAAGCAGATCGAGCGGCGGCTGAGCGAGATCGATCCGGGATTCATCCCGCTGTACGCGTTGATCTCGTTCACCACGCTGCCTTACGTCGAGGCGAGGGCGCGCGGCCGCGAGCACGAGAAGCTGATCACCTGGGCGATGTCGCAGCCGCGGATCCGCGAGCGGCTCGCCGACGACGAGGAGCTGCGGCGCCTGCTCGCGGCGCTGCCACGCGAGGTCCGCGCACCGGGCAAGGAAGAGCACGGCATGCCGAGCCATGCCGCCGGCGGTGCCGCCGCGGCGGTGCCGGAGGCGGTGTTGGCCGGACCGCCATGATACGAACGCCACGAACGCCACGAACGCCGCCAGCCTGGCGGCAACGCTGCCGCCGTCCCGGTTACGGGTCATTATCCTCGCGAGGGTCCATCCCCTCCGGCTCCCCCTCGCGAACTGACCCACTACCGCCGTCCCCGCTGTCCGCGGCGTGGATGTCGCCGACTTTGCCACTGGTGACACCTTGTAAAAGTAGCAGGACCCGTCAGACGACTTCGGCAGCTCTTGAAAAAAGTGGCAGATACCACTCCGGGGTATTTCGCCGCATCACCTCTCACAGTTCTTGGAGCGACTTGGAGGCTTGGTCATGGTCAAGCAGATTGTCATCGTCGGCGGCGGCACGGCAGGCTGGATGACCGCCGCTTATCTCAATAAGGCTCTCGATGCGACCTGCAACATCACGGTCGTGGAGTCGCCGTCCATTCGCACCATTGGCGTCGGCGAGGCGACTTTCAGCACGATCAAGCTCTTCTTCGATTGGCTCGATCTCGACGAGAGCGAGTGGATGCCGTCCTGCAACGCGGCCTACAAGATGGCGATCAAGTTCGTCAATTGGACGGCACACGGCGGCCACTTCTATCACCCGTTCCAGCGTTACGACGTGGTGGACGGGGTCAATCTCGGCGAGTGGTGGCTGAAGTTGAAGCGGGGCAGCGAGCCCTTCGACTACGCCTGCTTCACGGTGCCGGCGCTGTGCGATCACCAGCGGTCGCCGCGTTACCTCGACGGCCGCGTGTTCGACGACCAGGTGCAGGCGGCGTACGGCGAGGAGCATCGCGCGCGCAAGGGAGTGCTCGCCGATCATCTGCTGCAGTTCCCTTATGCCTATCACTTCGACGCCGGCCTGCTGGCCGACTTCCTCAAGACCTGGGCCACGCGCCGCGGCGTCCGCCAGGTGCTCGACGACGTCCTGGAGGTGAGGCGCGCCGAGAGCGGCGACATCGCCGACCTGGTGACGCGGAATCACGGCGCGATCGCCGGCGACCTGTTCGTGGATTGCACCGGCTTCCGCGGCCTGCTCATCAACCAGGCGCTGAACGAGCCGTTCGTGTCGTTCTCGCGCTCGCTGCTGTGCGACAGCGCCATCGCCATGCAGATCCCGGTCGACTGCGCCGCCGAGGGCATGGATCCGTACACTTCGGCGACGGCGCTCAGCAACGGCTGGGCCTGGCGCATCCCGCTCTACGGCCGCGTCGGCACCGGCTATGTCTACAGCAGCGCCTTCACGACGGCGGACGAAGCGGAGGCGGAATTCCGCCGCCACCTCGGTCCGGCGGCGGCAGCCCGCAGTGCCTCGCGCATCAAGATGCGCATCGGCAGGTGCCGCAACTCGTGGGTGCGCAACTGCGTGGCCATCGGCCTCGCGAGCGGCTTCGTCGAGCCGCTCGAATCGACCGGGATCTTCTTCATCCAGCACGGCATCGAGGAATTGCTCAGCCATCTCCACGTCCCCGCCAACGAGCAGGACGACGAGCTGGTGAAGAGCTACAACCGTCGGGTCGCGGAGTGCATCGACGGCGTGATGGAATTCCTGACCCTGCACTACCGCGCCAGCGACCGCCGCGACACCCCCTTCTGGCGCGCCACCCAGACCGACGTCGAGGTGCCCGACGGGCTCGCCGAGCGGCTGCGGCTGTGGCAGCGCCGGCTGCCGAACCGCCGCAACATCAATCCCCATTACCATGGGTTCGAGTCGTACTCCTACTCGGTCATGCTGCTGGGCCTGGGCGGCCCGCTCGAGGCCAGCCTGCCGGCGCTCGACATGCTGAGCCCGCGGCGCGCCATGGCGGCCTTCGAAGCGGTGAAGAGCCGCACCGCGCGCCTGGTCTCGAGCCTGCCGTCGCAGTACGAGTACCTCACCCACGTGCGCGCCACCACCGGGGCCGGTCAGCGTCCGCAGCTGCAGCCCTACGGTCCGGCGACGAGGGAGCCCTCGGCCATCGCCGGATAGACGCTGGGGACTCTCCGGCGACCAGGTCGGCGACGAAGCCGCGCCATGCCATCTCGGGGCTGATCCCCGAGCGGCCTTCCGCTCACCAGAGCTATGCGGGGCCGGATCGGAGGTCCATGCCGCTCCGAGGCATCTGGGCGGCAGCTCGCGCGCGTACCAGACGGAAACACCCACCCCGCCTCGCATCGTGGCTCTCGCCCTCGGCGGCTGCTGGCTCCCACGGCGGCGGCGTGCATAGCGGCGGTTTGCTCGAACCTGACCAGGCGAGAAAGAGGTACGATATCTCCTATGGCAGACCAACTCACCGAGTACCTACGGGCTCGGCAGGGGCCTCAACCAGACATGGTGTCGCGTAATGCGTGGCTGGAGGCCATCGGAAGTCTCTACGCGGACATACGCGGCTGGCTCAGCGAGCCCGAGAAGGAAGGGCTAGTCAACATCGTGGATGCCGACAAGGTCATCACCGAGCGCCTTCTAGGTACCTACGATGCCCCGGTTCTACAGCTTCTTTTCGCAGACCATCAAGTGGTCATCGTTCCAGTCGCGCGATATGTGATCGGTGGCGGAGGGCGAGTGGATATGACACTCGGGCCCCGATCGTTCATGCTGATCTGGGGAGGGGACGGCTGGCAGATTCTGCCTCGCGACAAGAAAGGCCCACCCTCCGCGCTGAACAAGGACGCTTTTTCGGAGGCGCTCCAGGTGCTGCTTGGCTAGTACGTCGCCGCCAACCCCGGCGGAGATCTGGGGCTACTACCAAGCGGCTCAAGAGTCGTTCGCGGCGCACTATGAGAAGCTAAAGGCGGGATTTCCCTGGGCTACGGTCGAGCGCTCGTCGCGCTTCTTCGCCATGTCTTTGCCTGAGCTGGACGATGCTTTCGAGCGATTGGGGGAAGAGCTGGATCACGAAGTTGCCCTCGCCCTCGTCGGGTCGATCGAAGCAATCTTCATGTCGCACTACAACAGCATCAAAGCGCCCGGGCCGCAGGCCGTGATACTGGAGGCGCGGCTGTGGGCGTTGCGTGGTCGGCGGGGAGACGATGCGAGCTTTGGTGACGTTCTGGAGGCCTGGAAGGAAGCGCGCCCGGGCCAGGGGCATGAGATGGGCCTGTTCAAGCAGGTGTTGCAGTTTCGCCATTGGCTGGCGCACGGACGGCGCTGGGACCCGCTTGGCTTTTCCGGATTCGGTGTGGCGACGGTCGTGGACAGAGCACGTCGGCTGGACCGCAGCCTCGTACCATCGTTGCCAGGATTAGTTGGCTGGTAGCGTTCCGGAGGTGCAGGCAAGGCTGTCAACCGCGCGACGAAGCCGCCGGCCTCGACCACGGCGACCAGCATCCGGCCGCCATTGCTGACATTATGGAACATTCGGAACATTCGGATGAGAAGTCAACTCGCCGCGAAACCAGAAGAGGCAAGACGCTGCCCCAGGCCGTGCTCATCCAGAGTTGACTTCGACTACCGCCCCTTCGCCAGCAGGCTCTTCCCATCCAGCCGCTCGGGCGGCTGGACACGGTAGAGGTCGAGGATGGTCGGCATGACGTCGCCCATCTTGGCGCTGGCGGCGCCGGCGGCGTCGAGCTTGAAGTTGGTGAAGAGGATGCCCTTGACCAGCGGCGGATAGACCGAGCAGTGATCGCCTGACCAGATCTGGTCGTTCGGTTCGACGATGTTCTTGCCGATGCCGCCCAGGGTGTCCTGCCAGCCGACGCGGTAGCCCTCGTTGTTGGAGGGGATGAGATCGGGGATGAGCTCGGGATCGAAGGTGCCGTACGCCTCCTCGCGGGTGAAGACGTGCGCGACCGGGTGCTCGCCGGTGGCCGGATCGACGTAGGCTTGGAGGCCGCTGATGATCGCGGCCTCCACCCGCTTGTAGTCCTCGCCCGGTTGCACGATTCCCTTCGCCTCGCGGCCGGCGAGGTTGACGTAGATCTGGCCCAGGCCCAGGGCGTAGGCCTTGGTCTTCGACCAGTCGACGTTGACGAAGAAGTCTCCCTGGCCGAAGAGGTCCTCGAGGTTCTTGCGCTTGGTGTCCTCGCCGGTGAGCGTCATGAAGCCGTTGGTCGCCAGCCAGGTGTTGTAGTTCATGCCGCGGCGGAACGAGGCGAAGCCGTGGTCCGAGAGCACCAGCAGGTCGGCGTTCCGCGGCATCGTGCGCATCGTCTCGCCGACGATCTCGTCCATCTGCTGGTAGGCCTGCAGGACCGACGGGCCCCAGCGCTTCGCCCCTTCCGCGGTGTACAGCGGGTGCTTGGGGTCGAGGAAGCGGAACATCATGTGCTGCACCCGGTCGGTGAACTCGAAGTACTGCACCAGCACGTCCCAGCCGTCGTCGGCGAGCAGGCCGCGCAGCATCTCGCGGTCCTTGTCGACCGTCGCCTGCACGTCCTCGAGGAAGACCTGCTCATCGGAGGTGCCGTCGGTCAGCGACCAGGTGTCGATCTGCCAGCCGATGGTCTTGAACAGCCCGAAGCGCCCGGTGAGGTCGCCGACGAACGATCCCGGCGTGGTGATGGCGAGGCCGGGCGGCAGCTTTTCCGGATCGAACTGGATCGGCGACAGGTAGAGCCGCAGCTCGGGGCTGATCGACAGCACCCGGAACTTGCCGATGCCGTGCACCTTGATCAGGCGGTTGAACGGGAAGACGAAGCGCACCCAGCCGCTCCACTGCCCAGCCTTCAAGGTGAGATCGTTACCCGACACCTGGATGCGCACGCTGCCGCGGTCGGGCGGCACGGTCAGGCGCATGGGGATCTTGATGAAGTCGCCCTGGCCGGGGAACAGGTCGTTCGGGATCTCCTTGATCTCGGTGTCGATCACGCCCTTGTTGTCGGGCAGCTCGACCACCTCGACCTTGAAGTCGCCACCCCCCTTCGGGCTGAAGAACAGCTCGGACGTGAAGTAGAAGGGCTTGCCGATACGCTGCGAGAGATCGGGAACACCGAGCCCGCTCAGCAGCTGGCCCTCCTCGTACGGCTTCGGCGGGAAGGTCACCGGCACCCGCATCACCCGCACCCGCTTGCCGGCGCGGCCGAGGATCGCCCAGAAGGTCTCGCCGCGCTGCCGGTTGAAGGCCACCGGCCGCTGCTTCGGCAGCAGGCGGTCGGCGGCGACGCCGGCGCCGACGCCGGCGCCGATGGCGCACACCAGGACCGCCGCCGCGGTGATCGCGGCGCTGCCCCGCCATCCCTGCCGCCGCGGCAGCTCCCGCCTCGCCAGGCGCGCCACCAGCAGCGCCAGCAGGCCGACCGCGATGCCGGCGATCGCCCCCACGATCCAGCCGTTGCCGCGGCCCCAGAGGAACGTCTCCTGCCGCTGGTCGAACGCCGCGAAGCTCGGGCGATAGGTCTGCGGGTCGCGCTTCAGGAAGTCGAAGATGCCATGGCGGCCGGGGTTCAAGCCGGTCGAGAACGTCGACCACGACACCGGTGTCTGCGACGGGATCGTCGACAGCAGCGGCGCGAACGTGCCCTGCCGGCGCAGCGCCGCCAGGTGCGGCAGCTTGCCCTCGTCCATCCAGCGCTCGGTGAGCTTGGCGTCGGCGCCGTCGAAGCCGAGGATCACCAGCTTCCGCGGCGGCGGGCCGGCGGCGGCACCCGCGCCGCCGGTGGCCGCCAGCGGTCCGGCGGCCGCCAGCGCCAGGGCAGCTGCGAGCAGCGCCGGGACGACCGGCGGGCGGCGGCAGGGCGGCCGCGATGGCATGGGTAGGCGCGGCGGCGCGGCGGCGATCCGGAGCATCGGAGGCATCGGCGACATCGGCGACTATCGCGGGGCACTATATCAGCGGGCGGGAGCTCACTGCATCCGCAGGTCCATGCGGATCTCGTGGACCCGCGCCTGGATGGCGCCGCGGTCGAGATTGCGGTAGGCGGCGGGCAGGAGCTCGCGGCTGGTCGACTCGAGCACGGCGTAGAGCACCTGCAGCTCGCGCTCGAGCGAGTTGACCGGCGGGATGAAATCGGCGAAGGCCACGCGCAGGTGATCGGTGCCCACCTCGGCGGCGCCGGCGGCCGCCGCCTCGAGCGCCGCCCGCACCAGCACCGCTTCCAGGTCGGAGCCGGAGAGGCCAAGCAGCTGCGCTTCGCCGGCCACCTCGGAGATACGGGCGACCGGGGTGCGGAGACCGAGCTTCTTGACCATCACCTGGAAGATCTCGTCGTACTCGGCGGCGGTCTCCGGATAGAACAGCGGGATGTGCTCCTCGGCGCGGCCCTGCCGCTTGAGGTCGATCGGCAGCAGGTCGGGCCGCGCGGTGATCAGGAACCAGAGGATCTGGCCGTGGTGCCGCGTGTCGCCCATGAAGGCGGCGATCTGTGCGAAGACCCGGTTCTGCGTCCCGGAGTCGCCCTGGGCCTCGCGGTTGCCCAGCGCCGCGTCGGCCTCGTCGACCACCACCCCGACCGGCGTCAGCGACGAGAGGATCTTGAGGATGCGCTCGAGGTTGGACTCGGTCGAGCCGACCCACATGGAGCGGAAGTTCTTCAGCTTCACGCAGGGGATGCCGATCTCCTTGACGAAGCACTCGACGAGGAAGGTCTTGGCGCTGCCCACCGGCCCGCACACCAGGTAACCCATCGGCACCGCGGCGAGGTTGCCGCGGGCCACCGCCCGGGCCGCCCGCCGCAGCCGCTCCTTCACCGCCGGCATGCCAGCGACCATGGAGAGGTCGTACTTCGGCTCGACGTACTCGAGCAGGCCGAGGCCCTCGGTCTCGATCACCGCCTTCTTGATGTCGCGCACCCGCTCCCGGCTGAGGACCTCGCCGTTGGCGTCGACGCCGTCGAGCAGCTGCCCGAGCTGGACGCGGTTCATGCCGGCGGTCAGCTCGGCGAGCCGTTCGGCCGGCAGCTCGGAGCGGCTGGCGTACCAGCTGGGCGGCCGCACCGCGGTCAGGAAGGCCAGGCGCTCCGCCGGGTCCGGCCGCTGGATCTCGATCTCGCGCGTGGCGTGGGCGCGCCGCAGCTGCGGATCGAGGTCGGCCAGGCTCTCGGTGACCAGCACCAGGACGACGTTCTTGGCCAGCAGCACCGGGTCCTGCGCCCAGCGCCGCAGGTAGACCACCACCGACCGGTCCTCGGGCGTGCGGTAGGCGGCCTCGGCCGCCGGCGCCACCGTCTCGGCGAAGGGGAGCAGCAGCGCCACCGGCCGCGCCGGCGACTGCGCAGCGCAGATCCGGAAGTAGGAATCGAGCAGCGCGAAGCTGTTCAGCGGGTCGCGCGGCAGCGCCTGCGACCAGGAGGTGCCGTGGACCGCGTCATAGGCGCGCAGGCGATCCTGGAAGTGCCCGCGCGCCGCGGCGCTGCCGAAGCCGATGCCCTCCGCCCGGTTGTAGGTGAGGATCGACGGCCAGGCGACGAACAGCTCCTGCTGCAGGAAGTCCTCGAGCGGCAGGAACCTGGACGCGGAGGAGGCGGAGCCGGTGCCGGAGGCGGAGCCGGTGCCGGAGGCGGCGAGGGTGGCCGGAGCGTTACCCGGTCGCGCGGGCAGCTGAGAGGCACCCTCCGAAGCCGCTCTCGACGAGGCCTGCTCTCCACCCGGAGCTGCTTTGGACGCGGCCTCCTCCCCACCCGGCGTCGCTTGCGCAGAGGCCGCATCTCGACCCGTCCCCACCGGCACCAGGTCGGAGGCCATGCCGTGCAGGATGAACACATTGGCCTGCTTGGCCCAGACCGCCCGCACCAGCTCCGCTGCCCAGCCGGGCAGGGACGCCAGGAAGCTCGGCGACGGAGAGGGAGCCGGGGAGGATGGCATCGAGCGGCTCGCTGGACCCTTACGTCCTTACGCCCTCACGCCTCTCTGCACTACGCCCCTTCCTTCGCTCGCTCGGGAGCTGCGGCGGCGCTATCTCCGGTCGCGGCGCCGGTCGGGAACGGCGCCGCCTCCTTCGCGGCGTCCGGCTTGACCAGCCCCATCTCGGTCTCGAACTCGGTCAGGATCGACTGCGCCTGGATCCGGCGTGCGGCATGCTCGGTCTTGATGCGCTCGACGTTCATGCCGCCGGTCGCCACCTCGACCGCCGCCTTGGCCTCGGCGGCGCGCTGCTTGATCTGGTCGAGGTACTTGTCGGTCGTGGCGGCGGTGCCGTAGCTGTCGAGCTCGGCGAGCGCCGAGGCGGCGCTCTTCATCACCGCCGCCTTCCTCGATTCCTGGATCGCCCGGCGGCTCTGCTCGATCTTGTCGCGCAGCTTGGACTTGATGTCCTCGACCGACAGCTGGGCGTTCTCGAAAGCGTGGTTGGCGGCCTCCAGCTGATCGCGGGTCGAGGCCAGGTCCTGCCGCACCTGCTGCAGCATCACGGCGTTGTCCTCGGCGATCCGCCGCGCCTCGGGGCTGCCCTCCTTGAGCGCCGCCTGGATCGAGGCGGTGAGCTGCTTCTCCTTGGCCGCCAGCTCGTCCCGCTCCTGCTCGAGGCGGATCGCGGTGGCGCGCGTCGTGACCAGGACCTGGTTCAAGCGCGGCAGGGTGTTGCGCATCTCTTCGATCGATTGCTGCAGCATCACCTCCGGGTCCTCGGCGAAAGAGATGAAGAAGCCGAGCCACGACTTCAAGACACGCGCGATCCGCTCGAACATTGCTCCCTCCTCGCAGGCGGCAGGCGGCTGAGCGCCGCCGCCAATCCTACCGGGAATTGGTGGCTACCCGGGACTACGGGACAGTAGGCGGTCGCCGGCCGAGTGTCAACGACCGGCGATGCGCGAGATGCGCGAGGACGAGCCCGCCGCCGAAGCCGCCGCCGCGGCCGTCGGCGCCGGCGGCAGCCATCGCAGGTTGGTGAGCGGCGCCAGCACCAGGCCCAGCGAGGCCAGGCAGGCGAGGGGGTTCAGCGCCGCCGCCTCGCGCGCGCTGAGCAGCCGGACGCTCCAGATCTCGCGCGGCGTCCGGGCGGTCGTCGGATCGCAGCCGCGCTGGAGAAAGGCCGACAGGATCCAGCAGCCGAGAGTGCGCCGCGCCGTGTCCATCGAGGCATTCTACTCCTCAGCGCCCGCGGCGACAGGTGGAGCCGCAGGCGCAGCGGGCGCACCCTCCGGGGGAAGGCGATGCCGTCGGCCTCCCCCCGCGATAGCGAAGTCGTCACGCGGTCACGCGGTCACGCGGCCGGGGGGGCGCGCGATCGCATAGCGGGCTTGCTATAATCGCTCTCCCTCGATCGGAGCGCCATGGCTGAAGAGACCGCCCTCCGCACGCTGGAGAGTTCCAGCGCTCTTGCAGCCATCGAGCGCGAGCGTTTTCATTCCTACTCGCAGCTGGTGCGGAACCTGCACTGGCTGGCCGCGGCCCTGGTGGTCCTCTACGGCCTGCTGGCGCAAGGCGTCACGCTGTCCTCGGTGATCGCCGGCGGCGTGCGGCTGGGGTCCGACCTCGGCACCCTGCTGGTGCTCGCCGCGGCGATGGTCCTCTACACTCTGGCCTTGCACTCGCGGCTGTTCGCTCGCTTCACCGTCGAGGAACGGATGTGGGCCGAGAACGGCATCGACTTGTCCTGGATCACCGCCGTGGTGCTGTTCACCGGCGCGACCCGCAGCCCCTTCTTCTTCCTCTACTACATCGTCCTCTACGCCAGCACGCCGACCGCGGGCGGCAGGCAGACCTACGGCAAGGCGATCGCCATCACCGTGCTGGTCCTGGGCGTCATCCTGCCGTTGGGCGCCGGCACCACCAGCGGCTGGTCGCCGAGCCGGGAATGGCTGAGCCTGTCGGGCAACGTGGTCTGGCCGCTCGCGGGCGTCTGGCTGGTCGCCTACTTCTCCGCCGAGGCTGGCACGCTCGGCGCCAACCTCCACCAGGACCTGCTCCGCGCGGCCCACACCGACGCCCTGACCGGCCTGCCGAACCTGCGTTACTTCACCGTCGCCGCCGACCTGCGTGGCAAGCTCGGCGGCTTCTACACCATCGTGATGGTGGACGCCGACAACCTGAAGGGGGTCAACGACACCTACGGGCACGCCGCCGGCTCCGACCTCATCCGCATCGTCGCCGACGCCATCCGCAGCGCCGCGCGCAGCGGCGACGACCTCTGCTCGCGCATCGGCGGCGACGAGTTCATCGTCCGCCTGGCCAACTCCACCGAGGCCGGCGCGCTGGCCTATTGCCGCCGCGTGCGCGCCTACCTGGGCGAGCATCCGCTGGCGATCGCAGCCGCGAACCCCCTGCCGATCTCGGTCTCGATGGGAGTGGCCGCGTTCCCGAAGCACGGCAGGAGTCTCTCCGAGGTGACCCAGCGCGCCGACCAGGCGCTGTATCGCGGCAAGCAGGAAGGGCGGGCCCGCGACAAGGTCTGGGCGGCGTAGCCCGCGGTAGCGGCCGGCTCAATCGGCGTAGCCGAGGGAGCGCAGGCGTGCGCGGTCGGCCTGCGACAGGTGGACCAGGCCGTCGGGCCCCTTCGGCAGCAGCTGGCGCCAGCCCCGCAGGTCGTGGCGGCGCGCTTCGAGGTAGTGACCGTAGAGCGCGGCCGCTGTCTGCGGATGGGCGCGGATCACGTTGACGGTCTCTCCCGGGTCGTGCCGCAGGTCGTACAGCCACCACGGTCCGCTGGCGGGGTCGGCATACAGCGACCAATCCGGGGTGCGCAGCTTCTCCAACGCCCCCGCCATGTACACCCAGGGCCGGCCTTCCCGGCCGCCGCCGATGAGCGGCATCAGGCTCCTGCCCTCGACCTCCGGATTCGGAGGGATGCCGAGGACGTCGAGGATGGTCGGCATGACCTCGAGCGTCGACACCAGCTCGGAGATCCTGCGGCCGCCGTACACGCCGTGCGGGAAGCGGATCATCAACGGCACGCGGGCGATCTCGTCGTAGTTCTCGTCGTGCAGGAACTTGCCGTGCTCCGCAAATTCCTCGCCATGATCGGCGGTCAGCACGATCAGCGTCCTGTCCCACAGGCCGAGGGCCATCAGCTCCTCGAACAGGAACCCGAGCTGGGCGTCGACGTAGGCGATGCCGCCGTCGTAGAGACCCTTCATGTACTCGATCTCGGCCGGGCTGAAGACCTGGCCGGCGGTGAGCTGGCCCCTCGTGATGCCATGGTTCACGGCGCCCAGCAGCTCGCTGGCGCAGACGCCGTTCCTGCAGCCGTCGAAGCCGACGTTCAGCCCGGCGGTGAAACGGTCGTTGAAGGGCTTGCCATGATCATAAGGCAGCTTGTCGAAGCCCGAGTGCACGTCGTAGGTGTGCAGGAAGAGGAAGAACTTGCCGCCGGCATGGGGCACCAGCCACTCGTTGAGCAGCGGCAGCTCGAGCTTGAAGTCGCCGCCCTGGTCGTAGAAGTAGTCGAAGCCCTGGCCGAGCCCGAACTTGGCCTGCACGAAGCCGCCGCCGGTGTAGCCGCGGGTCTGGTAGCCGGCGGCGCGGAGCTGCTCGGCCAGGGTGACCCGCTCGTCCGCGAGCGCCTTTCCGTTGTCGGCCCAGACGCCGTGGACGAGGGGCGGCAGCGAGGTGAACATCGAGGTATGAACCGGCAGCGTTCCGCCACCGGTGTTGATGTTCTGCTCGAAGAGCACCGCCTGCCGCGCAAAGCGATCGATGTTCGGGCTGGTGTCGCGGCCATAGCCATACGCGTGCAGGTGATCCGCGCGCAGGGTGTCGATGGAGATCAACAGCACGTTGCAGTCGGAGCATTGATAAGCGGGGACTGTCACGGCCTTCGCGACGTGCGGGGTGCCGCGGCACGCGGCGGGCGCGAGAGGCGGCAGGGTCATCACGACGACGCCGATCGCCCGCATCAGGGCAAGCCTGACCTGGCGCGCTCGGCCCACCGGCAGAAGCACGCCATCACGGTTCGTCGTCAGCGATTCCCGCAATCGAATTGAAGGTCTCCCCCGGGTCGGGTGCCGCGGCTGGCTCCGCGCCCGGAACTTCCGGCGATCATTTCCGTAAGCAACACTAGAGACGCGCGTTTCCTGCGCGCGGTTACACCGATGTGCCGATGCGCCGCCACGGCGCCGCGCGACAGCCGCCCGCAGGCGACCCGGAGATGCATCATGCTCGTGATCGATTCCGTTGACAAGCTTTATTCCGGAGGCGTCAAGGCACTATGCAGCTTCAGCATCGATCAAGGCCCTGGCATCCTTGGTCTGCTGGGCCCGAACGGCGCCGGCAAGTCGACGTTGATGCGCATCCTCGCCACCGTGACCCGGCCGACCGCGGGGCGGGTGCTGTGGCAGGGCCAGGACGTCGTGCGCCATCCGCAGGAGCTGCGCCGGACGCTCGGCTACCTGCCGCAGGACTTCGGCGTCTATCCCAACCTGAGCGCCCGCGAGTTCCTCGCCTACCTGGCGGCGGTCAAGGGTCTCGCCGGGCGCCGCGCCCGCGCCCGCATCGACGAGCTGCTCGAGCTGGTGAACCTCACCGCGGCCGGCCGCCGGCCGCTCGGCAGCTTCTCCGGCGGCATGCGGCAGCGGGTCGGCATCGCCCAGGCGCTGCTCAACGACCCACGGTTGCTGATCGTCGACGAGCCGACGGCCGGCCTCGACCCCGAGGAGCGGGTGCGCTTCCGCGGCCTGCTCTCCGACCTGGCGGGCGAGCGCGTCGTCATCCTGTCGACGCATATCGTCAGCGACGTCGAAGCCGTGGCCACCGAGATCGCGATCATCGACCGGGGCCGGTTGATCGCTCATGGCGCGCCCGAGGCGCTGCTGCGCACGGTCGAGGGACGCGTCTGGGAGTGGACCGTGGCCAGCTCGGAGCTGGCCGCGGCGCGCCAGCGCCTGGTGATCAGCGGCACGGCGCGGCGCGGCGCCGACGTGGCGCTGAGGGTGGTCGGAGAGCAGGCGCCGACGCTCGCCGGCGTCTCCGGCGCCGCCGGCGCCGCGCTGCCGCCTTCGCTCGAGGACGCCTATCTGTACGCGATCGCGACGGCGCGGCAGAACCGGCGGGCGGCATGAGCCGGGCAGCCGCGCCGCCTCGACACCGCCCGGCGGCACCCCCGGCGGCGGCGAGGACCGGCAGGGCCGCACCCGCCGCGGCGGCGGCGGCAGGGACCCGTCGGACCGACCTCGCGGCGGCGGCGCGGAATCGCGGGCCGCGATGAGCTCCGTGGCGGCCGCCGCCTTCACCCTGCGGCAGCTCCATGCCATCGCCCGCGCCGACCTGCGCGAGCGGCGGCGCCGCTTCAGCTACCTGGCGACGCTGGCCGGGACGCTGTACTTCGTCTACCTGGTCCACGCCGGCAACGTCCGGCTCACCATCCACGGACAGCGCGGCGTCTACAACTCGGCCTGGATCGGCACGCTCATGGCGCTCAGCGTCGGCAGCCTGCTGTCGCTGATCGGCTTCTACCTGGTCAAGAACACCCTCGACGGCGACCGCCGCACCGGAGTCGGCGAGATCCTCGCCGCGACGCCGATGTCGCGCGCCGCCTACACCCTGGGCAAGGCGCTGTCCAACTTCTCGCTGCTGGCCTCGATCCTGCTCCTCTGCGCGGTTGCCGGCGGCATCACCCAGCTGCTGGCGCGCGAGGAGGCCCGCCTCGATCTCGTGGCGCTGCTCCTGCCGATGGCCGCGCTGGCGGCACCGCCGGTGGCGTTGGCAGCCGCCTTGGCGGTGCTGTTCGAGGCGATCGCATGGCTGCGCGGCGCGCTGGGGAACGTGATCTTCTTCTTCCTCTGGATCGGCTGGCTGAGCCTCGCGGCGATCGGCCCGGGCGTCGACCCGCTCGGCTTTCAGCTGGTCGAGAGCAGCTTCGCCCGGCAGCTGCCGGCGCCGTCGGGAGCGGCCGCCGCCGCCACGGCGCGGGGCGGGATCTCCCTCAATATCGGGCCGGCCGGCGCGGACGAGAGCGCGGCGCCGGAGACGGGGAGCACCGCAGTGGCGACAGCGGCGAAGGGCGCCGGCAGCCAGGCAGGCGCGCCGGCAGCGCGGGTGCCGCGGCCACCGTTGCGCAGCGGCGTGCGTTGGCGCGGGATCGACTGGACCGCCGCGGTCGTCGCGCGGCGGCTCGGCTGGCTGGGGATCGCGTTCGCTATCGCTCTCATCGCCGCGCTGCCGTTCTCGCGCTTCGATCCGGCCCGGGAAGGCGGCAGGAGAGCGCGGTCGAGCCGGCGGGCGGCCGCGCCGCAGCCCCTGGATCCGGCGCCGCCGGCCGAGCCGCTCGCGACGCCCGCGACGCCGGAGACCTCGGAGGCAGCCCTGGCCACGGGGCACGGCCAGCCCGGCTCCGGGCTCGAGCGCCGGTGGACCGGCGGCCGCTGGTGGCAAGCGCTGGCGGCAGGGGCGCCGCGTTCCCGCGCCCTCGTCCTGGTGATCGCCGAGCTGCGCTTGCTGCTGCGCGGCCGCGGCTTCTGGTGGTTCGCCGCCGCCGCCGGCCTGTGGATCGGCGGGCTGGCAGCGCCGGCCGGCCAGGCGCGGGCCACCCTGCTCGCCCTGGCCTGGATCTGGCCGCTGGCGCTCTGGTCCGAGATGGGCGCGCGGGAGGCGCGGTACGGCACCCGCCCCCTGGTCCTCGCGGCGCCCTCGCCGCCGGGCCTGCAAGCCGCGGCCTGCTGGGCGGCCGGGATCGTCCTGACCGCGCTCGCCGGCTCCGGCGCCGGCCTGCGCCTCGCCCTGGCCGGCGATGCCCGCGGCTGCGCAGCGTGGCTCGCCGGCTGCCTCTTCATCCCCGCTCTCGCCCTCGCCCTCGGCACGGTCTCGGGCAGCCCGCGGCTCTTCGAGGTCGTCTACCTCCTGCTCTGGTACGCCGGACCGATGAGCGGCGTCGCCGAGCTCGACTACACCGGCGCGACCGCAGCCGCCCGAGCGGCCGGCGTCGCCTGGCTCTATCCCACGCTCGCCGCGGCCCTCTTCACCGTCGCCTGGGCCGCCAGGGCGCGCCGCGAGCGCTGACCCTGCCCAATGCCCCGTCAGCGTGCGGCGCGCCTCCCGGGGGCTCAATGGCAGGGCGCCGCGGGCGATCTGAACGTGCCGCCGGAGGAGTACCAGCCGTCGAACCCCAGCGACGGGACCTGGTCGAAGAACCACGAGAGGAACGCGGTCTCCTGCAGCTGATAGGAGACGCCGTTGGGCATCAGGACGGCCGGCAGAAAGGTGCCGGTCAGCGGGTCGCCCACTTCGAGGCTCTCCTGACATCCCGTCGTCACCTGGCCGGTGTTGCCCCAGGGCGGCGTAACATTGTTGACGAATGGGTCGTCGAGCCATTCGGCGAATTCATGCGACACGGGCCCGATATTCACCAGCTGTCCCGGCCTGACGACGCCGAGCTGCGCCGCCGCGTACGTGACCAGGCCCCCCGGCGTGGGAAAAGCGCCGTGGAAGGCGACCGTGACCGGTGCGCCGCCTGACGTGAAGTCGACGAAGGGTAAGAGGAACAGCACGAAGGTGCTGCCGTTCACGCCCCACTGTGGAAACTGTGGCACCGCCTGAGACAGGAAGAACTGATCCCAGTCTCCGACATCGACGTGGCCCATTCTCTCGGGTGCGCCGGTGGCGAGGCAGGCAACCTCTTCCGTGTCACTGGCAGGAGAGAGAGCGAGAGTCTGCGTGGGCAGGACGGCGGGCGACAGCCGCACGCTGTAGTTGGGATTGAGCTTGCCAGGGGCGGTGAACTGCCAGAGCTCCAGGCGCCGGATCTGTTCCAGGAACTGCTTCGGGCCCTCGCCGTAGTCGAAGTCTTGGAAGAGGGGCGACTGCAGGGTAACGGTCAGCGGTACGAGACCTCCCAGGCAGGTATCCGGCTGGCTGGTATCGAGCACCGTTCCGTCGCCGAACTCCAAGCGCAGGGGAATGATCAGGACCGGCACCACCACGTTCCTTGCTCTCCGCAACTGTGGGTTGGTTCCGACCATGGTGTAGGTGTACCGTGTGCGGCCGATGGTCGCGACGCCGGTGAAAGCGGCAAGCGTCGGCGCCGGATGCCGGTGTCCCCTCTTCTCCTCGAACGCCGCGGCCTCGGCAGAGCTGCGCTGGCGTTGCCAGAAAGCCGAGGAGGCCGGGGGATCGATGCTCAGCCGTGCAGCCAGGGAAGGAGCCGCCGGCCGCGCCGGATCCTCGCCGGTCAGCGGGGATGCCGCGAGCACCGCGAACGATGCCAACAGGGAGACGGTCACCAGGCCGGTACGGACAGCGCTGCTCATCGGGAACCTCCCCTCTTCGTCGCCGAAGGACGCCGGCGACGTCGCGGGGGCAGCCGCTCCGCCAGCGGCCAGCGCAGGTCAGGGTGCAGCCGCTGACCGCTGGCTGGGCGGCTGGGCGGCTGGCGAGATCGCCGGTTAGGCTTGATCAAAAGCAATGCTAACATGAGCATCTCTATCTGTCAAGCGTCAATAGCTTTGCCGAATGGGCGCGAGAGCCAGGCCGCGGGCGACGGATCTCCTCGCGGCCGGCGTTTGGCGAAGACAAGGTGGCCGGAGGGACAGGTGGCCGGAGGGACAGGTGGCCGGAGGGGAGGAGGGCAGGGCCGCGGTCGGCGGCCCGGCCGCAGGGAGATTCCCCGGAGGCGCCTCAGTTGCAGCTGCCCGGGAACGCCACGGTGTCGGTGACCGCGGGTGCCGGCGGGCCGGGGTAGTTGAAGTAGATCTTGGCGACGCCGCTGCGCACGTCCACGACCTGCAGGCGGTAGAAGACATTGGTGGTCGCCGCGGAGAAGACCCATATCGATTGGTTCAGCGCGCAGGCGTCGAGCACCTTCACCATCAGCTCCCAGTCGTCGGAGGCGAAGAACCAGAAGAGGCCTGAACCGGTGGTGGCGAGCGGCACGACGGTGCCGATGCCGGTGACGCCGTCGCCGGTGCGCCAGCTCACCGTGAGCAGGAAGGCAGGCGCCAGGCAGAGGTCGCCGGGGCCCGGGTTGACACAGGTGTGCAACGGCGCCGGCTTGACTGCCGCCCAGGTGCCGGCGAAGGAGCCATTCAGGACCCCCAGCGCGTCGTTGCCGGTGCCCGTGAGGCTCCACACCGCCACCAGCCCCGGCAGCGGGCTGCTCAACGCCACGTTGATCGTGGCGCGAATCTGGTCGACGGTGCGAGCGATGGTCCAGAGCCGGAACTCGGTGACCGCCCCGGCGGGGCTCTCGGGCAACGCGACGTCGCCGCCGATCTCGAGCGGCGCCGAGCTGGTGCCTGGCGGTCCACTCGCCGTGAAGGATTGGACGAGCTCGCCGTTGACGTAATGGTTCTGGGTGCCGCCGTCATAGGTGACGGCGACGTGCGTCCACTGTCCCGCCGGCACCGTGCCGCCATCGTGCTCGGAGCCGCCGCCCCGGAACGAGGCGCGCAGCGTGGAGCCGCAGATACCGAGCCAGTAGGACCGGCTCGCGTCCTTGCCGATCAGGCTCCGGCAGTCGCCCGCGGCGAATGGCGTGACCAGCTGCACCCAGCCCTCCAAGGTGATCGCGCTCGCCGGATCGAGGTCCGGGCTGTCAGGCACCTCGAGATAGCCGTTGCCGGCGGTGGCAGAGCCGCTGCCGCTGAAGAGGATGTAGCTGCCGAAGGGCTGCGCCGCCGCGCGGCTGGGCAGCACGGGCAGCAGCCCGGCGGCCAGGGCCAGCAGCACCCAGACCGGCGGCGTCGAGAGACAACGTCCGAGAGTCGACTTCCTAATGGTCATCGCGGATCCTCCTTCTGTACTTAGAGACGGAAAATCAGCGACGCGATGCGCACGACGCGAGGCAGAGTCGCCGCCAGCCGATCGCCAACCCGGACGAACGTGGCGTGCCGAACGCCGGCCGGTCGGAGCAGGGAGGCTACAGCGTCGCGGCGAGCGCCGGCGTGACGCGGCCGCGATAGAGGGCGAGGTAGGCCTCGAGGGTCGCGAGCGCGAGCTGGTCGGCCGAGCTGCTGACCACCCGGATGCCGCCGCGCCGCAGGTGCCGGGCGAGACGGCGGTTGGCGAGGCCGATCTCGAGGCTCGCCACCTGGGCGAACGCCTCGACCGGCGTGCGCGGCGCGGCGGCGGCGAGCCGGCGCAGCTCCGGGTCTTCGAGGTTGATCAACAGCGGCCGGTGCCGGCCGGCGAGGCGCAGCAGCGACTCGCGCAGCAGCTCGGCAGCCGCCAGGTCGACGACCGAGGTGAGCAGCACGGCGGTGGCGCGCCGCGGCTCGATCTGGCCGACGGTCTCCACCGCGAGATCGTAGGCCGGCTCGGTCAGGCGCGCCTGGAGGTCGAACAGCGCCGCGTAGGCCTGCCGCGCCGAGCGCGCTCCCGAGCGCACCCGCACCGTGCGATCGATGCGGTCGGAGAATGCGATGACGGTGACCTGGTCGCCCCGCGCCGCCGCCACCCGGGAGAGGGCGAGCGCCGCCGCCAGCGCGTAGTCGAGCTTGCTGCGGCCGCCGTCCGTCGCCGCCATGGTGCGGGCGCAGTCGAGCATCACCACCAGGCGCGCGCCGCGTTCCCAGGTGTCCTCGCGGCTGACCAGCCGGCCGTGGCGCGCGGTCGCCTTCCAGTGGACCTTGCCCAGGGGATCGCCGGCCAGGTACTCGCGCAGCCCGTAGGGCTCGCTGCCGGCTCCCTGCAGCGGCAGCGACACCTGTCCGAGGCGCTGCCGCTGGGCGGCGGCGAGCAGCTGCCCGACCCGGCCTTCCCAGCGGACCTGCGGATAGACCCGCACCCGCTCGCCGGGCAGCAGGTCACGCTGCGCCCAGGCCAGCCCCCAGGGCCCCAGCACGCGCACGGTGAGCGGCGCCAGCTGGTGCTCGCCGCGGCGCCGCGGCACCAGTCCGTAGCGCCAGACGGCTGGCCGCGCGGCGCCGACCAGCAGACGCCGGTGCAGCGGCGCCGGCGCCAGCCCCGGGTGGAGCCCCTCGCGCAGCAGCACCACGGTCGCCCGGCCCGGAGCCCCCGCCGCCTCCGGAGCCCCCGGAGGGCGCCAGCGGCCCGGCTCCGCAGCCGTCCCGACCTCGAGCACCGCCTCCGCCGGCGCCCCCTGCACCAGCAGCGGCGGCCAGGAGCGGGCCGCGGTGAGGCGCCGCCGGCCGGCGCGGCGCCAATCGAGCCACGCGGCCGCCAGCACAGCCGCGTCCAGGGCCGCCGCCGGCACCACCAGGGACGGCGCGAGGAACGCACCGATGAACAGCGCGGTGCAGCACCCCAGGAGCAGAAAGCAGCGAGCGGCGGGCATGGCAGGACGGATCCCTAACCTAGAGCATTAGAAAGCAACTCCCATCGGAGAGGGGGTGGGGGCGTCCCCTTCCCCCCGGGGGGGCGATCCGATAAATGCTTTTTAGAGTAGGCCTCGATCGCCGCATAGCAATGCCACTCTCCTGCTTCATCGTCGCCGTCGGCGGTGGCATCTAGTGCGGCACTGGTTCCGTAGCCGCCACCTGCTCGAGGAGCTCCCGCGGAGTATGACCCTCGAGCTCCGCCTCGGGGGTGAGGATCAGGCGGTGGGCCCAGCAGGGCGCCAGCAGGCGCTTGATGTCGTCGGGCGCGGCATAGTCCCGCCCCTCGACGAGCGCCATCGCCCGCGCGGCCTCGAGCAGCGCCAGCACGGCGCGCGGGCTGACCCCCAGCTCGACGTGGGGAGACCGGCGCGAGGCCGCCGCCAGCCGCGTCAGGTACTCGAGCAGATCTTCGGCCACGTGCACGCGACGCGACGCGCCACGCAACGCCAGCGCCTCGCCGGCGGGCAGCACGGCCGGTGCGGCCGCCTCGTCGAGCGTGCCGGCCACGGCCTGGCGCAGCAGCTCGAGCTCGGCGTCCCGCGAGGGGAGGCCCATCTCGATGCGCACCAGGAAGCGGTCGAGCTGCGCCTCGGGAAGCGGGTAGACGCCTTCCAGCTCGATCGGGTTCTGGGTGGCCACCACGAAGAAGCCGTCGCCCAGCAGGTGGCTGTCGCCGTCGATCGAGACCTGGCGCTCCTGCATCGCCTCGAGCAGCGCCGACTGGGTCTTCGGCGGCGTGCGGTTGATCTCGTCGGCCATCAGCACGTCGGTGAACACCGGGCCGCGCAGCAGCCGGAAAGCGGCGCCGCCGGCATCGAACACATTGGTGCCGACGAGGTCCGCCGGCATCAGGTCGGGAGTGAACTGGACGCGGCAGAAGCGCACGCCGAGGGATTGCGCGAAGGTGCGGGCGAGCCGGGTCTTCCCCAGCCCGGGAAGCCCCTCGAGCAGGACGTGACCGCCGGCCATGTAGGCGGCGAGCAGGACCTCGACGGCCTCGTGCTGGCCCAGCACCCGCTGCTCGACGGCGGCGGCAAGCTCGGCGGCGGCGGCGGCGAGGCGCGCGGTCGGCAGATCGGGGGGGCTGCTGAGTGCGCTACTCAGGGGGCTATTCAGGGAGCTACTCAGAGGGCTATTCAGAGTCATGGGGCTCTCCGGGTTCGATGAGCGGCGCGCCGGCGCGCCGGCGCGCCACCAGGGTGGCGATCTCGACCAGCTCGCGCGGGCCGGCGCTCGCGGCCTGGCGGTCGAGGTCGGGCGGCAGCTGCAGGCCGCGGTCGAGCTCGCGCGCGCGCCGCAGCAGCAACCGCGCCGCCTCGGCGTGATGGCCGAGATGGTGATGCAGCGCACCCATGCCCAGCAGGAAGGTCGCGGCGGAGCCGGTGACCGTCGCCGGCTCGCGCCACGCCGGCCCCTGCCGCCGGGCAAGCGCGAGGACCGCCAACAGGTACAGGAGGACCAGGTGCGCCAGCAGCAGGTCCGCGGCGCGGCCAAGCGGGCCGCTGGCCGCCGCGGCCGTGACCAGGCCATGGTGAACCTCGTCGAAGGCCCAGCGCGGACCCAGGTTGCGCAGCAGGGTCTCGAGCAGGTCGGCATTGCCGGCCTCGCCCAGCCGGGCGTTGGAGAGAGCGTCCGCGGGCAGCACCACCACCCGGCCGCCGTGATAACGGTAGACGGCCACCGCCGGCTTGCCCGCGGGGGTGGTGAACAGCACGGTCGCCGCGGGGCCCACCTGCGGCAGCGCGCGCGGCGCCCAGACCCGCAGCGGACGCCCGCCGCCACCCACGGCGCCTGACGCCGGCCGCAGCCGCCACTCGCGGTGGGTGAACGACCACCACCGCCAGGGCACCAGCGGCACCTCGCCGTCTCGGTCCCACTGCCAGACGTCGAGCAGGCGTTCGGCGCCCGCCGCTTCGCCGGAGTAGGCGAGCACCACGTCGCCGCCGCGGCGGAGATGTTCCTCGATCGGCTCCTCGAGGTCGCCCGCCGCCTGGGCCTGCCACGGGAAGACCAGTGCCAGCACGCCAGGGCCGGCCTGCCGGCGCGGCTGCAGCGGATCGACCGGCTGGCGTGGTTCACCGCGCGCGCTCCGATCGCGCGGCTCGAGCGGTTCGCCCGGCTCGCCCGGCTCGCCCGATTCGGCCGATTGCTGCTGGACGTAGCGCGCGAGGGGCTCGGAGATCAGCGTCACCCGCGCACCGCGAGCCTGCAGGTAACGGCGCGCCGCCAGCCAGCCGCCCGGACCGCGCGAGATCGTGCTGCCGCGGCTGCCGCCGCGGTCGCCGAGCAAGGCGGCCGTCACCGCCGCCGTCACCAGGAACAACGCCGCCACCGCCAGCCAGCGCCGCAGCTGCCGGGCCGGACCCGTCATGCCAGGGCTGCCTCCAGGCGCGCCGCGAGCTGCCGCACCTCCTCGGCGGCCGGCGGCCGCGGACCGTAGGTCAGGCGGTCGAGCTGGCGCACGAGCTCCCGCAGGTCCTCGCGGCGCGACCAGAGCAGCAGCTCGCGCCCGGTCCAGGTCGGCTGCGCCCCCGTCCCGGCGAGCGAGCGCGCCAGCCACCACCAGGCGGCGCGCAACGCCTCCGGCAGCTGCTGCTCCGCGAGCCGCCGCTCCAGCTCGAACCGCCAGGCCGCGGCATCCAGGAGCTCGCCCTCGCCGGCCCGTCCGCCGCCGGCCGCGGCCTCGTCCGCTGCCGGGCCCTCCACGCCCGGTCCGCTGCCGCGCGCACGCCGCCGGCGCGCCCACCAGGCCCGCGCCAGCAGCGCCACCACCACCGCCGCCAGGGCCACCGCGATGCCGTTCAGCAGCCATCCCGGCAGCCCGAGCCGGCCGGTCGCGCTCTCGATCAGCTTGGCCAGCGCCGTGTAGAGGCTGGCGGCCAGGTCGCGCAGGTAGGAGGCGTCGGGAGGCTCCGGGCGCCGCTCCACCCGGCTCCCGGCCAGCAGGCGCCCGAGCAACGCACGATCGGCCAGCGCCGGCCGCAAGACCACGACGTGGGCGGGGATCACCGCGGGGGCCTCTCCGGCGCCGAAGAGAGGCCGAGCGGCGGCAGCGGCCCGGGCGGCAGCGGTGACGGCGGCAGGCCGAGCGGCGGCAGCGGCGGCGGCGGCTCCGGCCGGGCGCCGGTCATGCCGGCGATGGCCCGCCGCAGGTCGTCGCCCTCGCGGCGCGCCCGCAGATCGAAGAACAGCAGCGCCGTGGCGAAGCTCGAGTAGAGGTAGACCGCCGAGATGATGAGCGAGGCCAGGCAGCGCACCGGCAGCTGCAGCCAGAGGAAGCTCGAGTACCACCCGGGGAGGTCCTCGCCGCTTGCCGCCTTGCGCATGACCACCAGCATCTGCACCACGATCAGCGGCAGCTGCAGCACCGAGGTGGCCAGGACCGAGATGACCGACACCACCGCCATGAGCGCCAGGAGCTTGAGCAGCGGGCTGGTGAGGAAGCGCCGCCCCGGGTTGTGGTGGGCGAGCTCGGCGCTGCGGCGGATCGCCCTGGCTCCGGTCACCTCCTCGTCGGCCATCGCCGGCACCGTCATGCGGACCAGGGGCCAGACGTAGAGCGCCGGCAAGAGGCAGAAGATCAGGGCAGCCCCCTCCAAGAAGAACACCTCGATCTGGGTCACGAGCACCCGGGGCCGCACCACGAACCGCAGGGCGCGGCGGGCGTCGACGGCGCGGCCAGCCACCGCGTCGACCGCGGCCACCGTCATGGCCGCGTAAAGAACGGAATTCACCAGTATGTACGGCAGCAACGCCGCCAGCATGCCGTAGATGCGCACCAGCGACTGCCAGGGATCGGCGGTCGCCATCGCCTGGGAGGGCTGCCAGGCGACCTGCGCCGCCGCGACCAGTACGGCGAGGACCGCCGCCGGGATCGCGATCGGCGGGTAGATCACCCGCAGGTAGCGCCGCGTCCAACGCACGGCGTCGTCCAGCAGGACCGGGAACGGTACCGGCGTGAACGGCAGCTCCGCGGGCAGAGCCCCGGCGGCGGGCTCAGAAGGAAGCGACATCGGCCTCGTCTCCGGCGCGGCCGGGGGCCAGGGCCAGACCGAAGAAGAGCAGCACGAGGCCAGACCCCAGCGCCGCCTTGAACGCCACCGGCACCGAAGGGTCGGGCGAGATCCGCGCTTCGACCACCGCCAGCACCACGAACCACGGCAGGCAGCCGAGCAGCACCAGCAGCGAGTCGTGGCCTGCCCGGCGCATCGCCTCGGCGCGCGGCAGGTCGCCCGCCGCCACCAGCGCGCGGCCGAGCGCCAGGCCCGCCGCCGCCGCCACCATGATCAGGGTGAGCTCGAGCGGACCGTGCGCCGCCACGAAGCTCAGCAGCTCGCCGGCCATCGAATAGCGCAGGGTGATGCCGATCACGCCGCCCAGCCGCAGGCCGTTCAAGACCAGGATGTACAGCGGCACGACGCCGGCCAGCACGCCGCCGCCCCAGGCCGCGAGCGCCACGGAGAGATTGTTGGTGGCGATGCCGGACGAGGCCACGGCCGGCGGCACGGTGGTGGTGAGGCTCTCGGTCCAGAGCCGCCCCTCGGCGAGACCGGCGATGGCCCTGGGGCCGAGCAGCAGGTCGCCGAGACCCGGCTGGGCGGCCGCGAGCACCAGGCCGAGCAGGCACGAGCCGCCGAACACCGTGGCCGCCAGGCCCAGCAGGCCGAGCTGGCGCTGGAAGGCGGCAGGAAAGGCATGGAAGACGAAGTGCCGCAGGCCGTGCGCGGGGGCGCTCTGCCGGGTCAGGCGGCGGGTGCCCGCGAGGGCCAGCGCCGCCAGCTGCCGGGCGGCGCCGGTGCCGGGGAAGCGGTTGGCGGCCAGCGCGTGGTCGTGGAGCACCTGGCGGTAGGCGAACGCCAGCTCCTCGACCTCGCCGTAAGTCGGCGCCGCGGGTCCACGGCGGCGGCGGCGGCGTGCACGGGGCTCGTGCAGCGCCTTCGCCATCGCCATCGCCATCTCCTCCAGGCGGCGGCCGAAGTCCTCCCAGAGCGGCCGGCGCAGGCGCAGGAAGCGGGCGTAGTCCATCACCTCTCCTCGGCAGCCAGGGCCTGGCGCAGCATCGCCACCGGACCCTCGATCCCGGGCCGGCCGAGCCCAGCCAGCAGCTCCGGCGCGTCGCGCTCGACCCGCGCGAGCAGCCGCTGCGCCAGCTCGTCGCGGGCGGCCGCGTCGCGCAGCCCGCCGGCGCGGAGGAGGAAGCTCTCGACGATCGCCACCTCCCGCGCACTCCATCCCGGCGGTACCCTGCCGAGCAGCACCGCGGGCGGGTGCCCCTCGTGCACCACCAGCGTGCCGGCCAGCCGGTCGCCGATGCGCCGTGCCAGCGGATCGACGGCCATCAGCGGCACGCCGGCCAGGTAGTCGACGTCACGCACCAGGTTGCGGACGAGCAGCGGTCCCGCTCCGGCCTCCGCTCCCGCGGCGGTGACCGCCCGCAGCCGCAACGCCATCTTGCCCAGGGTGCGCCCGCCGGTCGCGATCTCCATGCCGGCGAAGTATCCCCACTCGACGAGGAAGACGCCCGCCACGCCGATCGCCAGACCCCAGGGGCCGCTCACCCAGAACGCCAGCACCGAGCAGAGCAGGAGCCAGAGCCCGAGGAGCACGGCGACGGCGCAGCCGTCGATCATTCCGGCCAGGCAACGGCTGCCGATGTTCGCCACCGGCAGCTCGAGCCGGATGTTGTCCAGCGCGAGGATGCTCTCACGGTCGAAGTCCGCCACGGCGCGCCCCCATCTCACCTGGTTCGAGCCCGCGCCAGCCTACGTGGAGGCGCCAGGGCCCGTCAACGCGAGAAGCATCTGTGGCGGGATCTTGCGCAGGGACGCGCCCGTCTACGGCCGGCCCTCGGCTTCCCCGGTCATCGGCACGAAGCGGACGGGCAGGACCTTCTCTTGCTTCACGGAGCCGTCGGGCTGCTTGGTCAGCACGATCAGGTCCTGATCGAAGCCGCCGATCGGCAGCACCATGCGGCCGCCGGGCTTCAGCTGGGCGACCAGCGGCGGCGGCACGGCGTGCGGCGCGGCGGTGAGCAGGATGCCGTCGAACGGCGCCGCCTCGGGCCAACCGCGGTAGCCGTCGGCGATGCGCACCTGGACGTTCTCGTACCCGAGCCGGGAGAGTGTCTCGCGCGCCCGCGCTCCCAGCTCCGCCACGATCTCGACGCTGTAGACCTGGGCCGCCACGCGCGACAACACCGCCGCCTGGTAGCCCGAGCCGGTGCCGATCTCGAGCACCCGCGACTGCGGCGGCAGGCCGAGCAGCGCGGTCATCAGGGCCACGATGTAGGGCTGCGAGATGGTCTGGCCGCCGCCGATGGGCAGCGGATGGTCCTCGTAGGCCTGGCCGCGCTCGCCATCCGGCACGAAGAGGTGACGGGGCACCTGCGCCATCGCCGCCAGCACCTGCGGCGACGTCACCCCGCGGGAGCGGATCTGCTGCTCCACCATGCGCTGGCGCAGCCGCCGCTCTCGCGGCGGATCGGCCGCGTGACTGTCTTCGGTGGCGGTCGCGGCCATGGCTTGGGCGATCCCTCCAACGCCCGGCAACGCGAGGTCTCCGGGATCGTTGCTCCCTGCGCTCCCTGCGCTCCCTGTACTCTCTGCGCTCCCACCGCTCCAGACGATCCCCAGGCTGCCGAAGATCCCCGAGACGGCGACGGTCGCCAGGGCGGCCAGGACGACCCGCGCGGCAGGCGCGGCAATCATCCGCGGGAGCTGCCGGGGCCGCCGGGGACGGAAGGGCCGCGGGTACCGCGGGCGAGGCTGCTCAATGGCCATCCTGCACCTGGCCGGTCATCGGCGAGACCCGCACCGGGGCCACGGTCCGCTTCTCGATGCCTTGCGGAGTCTTGGTGATGACCAGCAGGTCCTGGACGCCGCCGCCGACCGGCACCACCATCTTACCCCCGACCCGCAGCTGGTCGATGAGCGGCTCCGGGATGCGCGGCGCCGCCGCCGACAGCAGGATGGCGTTGAACGGGGCCCGCTCCGGCAGCCCCCGGTAGCCGTCGCCGGCCCAGACCTCGACATTGTGGTAGCCCATCACCGAGAGCGCCTTCTCGGCCTGGCTGGCGGCCACCGGGTCGATCTCGATCGAGTACACCTGGCGGGCGATGCGCGACAGCACGGCGGCGTGGTAGCCGGTGCCGGTGCCGACCTCGAGCACGGTGTCGCCGTGCTTGAGGTCGAGCAGCGAGGTCATCAGGGCCACCACGTAGGGCTGGTAGATCGTGCGGTTCGGCCCCACTTGCAAGGCGCGGTCGGCATAGGCCTCGGGGCGCATCCGCTCGGGCAGGAACAGGTGCCGCGGCACCTGGTCCATCGCTGCGAGCACCTCCGGCTGGCTGATGCCACGCTGGCGCAGCTGCAGGTTGACCATGTCGCGCCTGAGGACGCGGTAATAGTCCCTGCCGCCCATCCTCGGCATGACCGCCGCTCCGGGTGGCAGCGGCGGCACCAGGATACGGGGCGGCGGCGGCCGCCCTCCCGGCACCACGAAGCCGGGGGGGGGCGGCGGCACCTGCCGGGAGGCGGCGAACCCGCGCGCCCGGCGGCCGGGGAGCGGCGACGGCGCCTGACGATGGATGACTCCCATCCGGACGGCGCCGGCACCCTGGTGCGGCCGCTGCGCGGCGGCGAGCGAGGCCCCGCCGGCAAGCGCCAGCGCGAGGGTCAGGACGGCGGCCGTCTTCACCGCGCTGCCTCTCCGGGCTGGCCGGTGTCGCCGGCGTGGCCGGCCGCCGCCGCGGCTGCCGCGCGCCGGTAAACCACCTGTCCCTCCACCAGCGTCAGGTCCACTGCCGTTCTCGGGATCTCCGCCGCCGGCACCGTCATCGGGTCGGCGGCGAACACCACCAGGTCGGCGCGCTTGCCGACCTCGAGCGATCCCACCTCGTGCTCCAGGAACAGCGACCAGGCGGCATCGAGAGTGAAGCCGCGCAGCGCTTCCTCGCGGCTCAGGCGCTCGCCCGGCAGCCAGCCGCCCGGCGGCTGGCCGGCCAGGTCCTGCCGGGTGACCGCCGCGTAGATGCCCAGCCGGGGATCCGCCGACTCCACCGGGAAGTCGCTCCCCAGGGCGAGGCGGCCGCCGGCGGCCAACACCTTGCGCCAGGCATAGGCACCCGCGAGGCGGGCCCTGCCGAGGCGGTCCTGCGCCCAGGGCATGTCGGAGGTGGCGTGGGTCGGCTGCATGGAGGCGATGATCCCGAGCCTGGCCAGGCGCTCGATGTCTTGCTGCCGCAGGACCTGCGCGTGCTCGAGCCGGAAGCGCAGCTCCGGGCGCGGCCTGCCGAGCGCCCGCTCCATGGCGTCGAGCGCCACCAGGCCGCCGCGGTCGCCGATGGCATGGATCGCCACCTGGAAACCATGCGCCACCGCGTGCCGCGCCACCTCCTCGAGATGCTCGCCGGTCGAGGCCAGCAGGCCCAGGTTGCCGGGATCGTCGCTGTACGGCTCGATCAGGGCGGCGCCACGGCTGCCGAGCGCGCCGTCGGCATACATCTTGATGCCGCGCACGGTGATCCTGGCGGCGGGATCGATCTCCGGTCCGCGCTCGAACCAGCGCGCCAGCAGCACGTCGTCGTCGGCGATGAAGAGCGCCGCGCGCAGCGGCATCCGGCCGCCGCGGCGCAGGGCGTCGTAGGCCTCGTAGTCCGCCTCGCCGATGCCCATGTCGGTCACCGTGGTGAGGCCGAACGCCACGCAGTGGCGGGCCGCGGCGGCGAGCTGGCGCTCGCGTTCGGCGGAGGTCGGGTCGGGCAGCCGGGCGAGGCCCATGGCGCGGTCGATCAGCACGCCGGTCGGCTGCCCCGAAGCAAAGCGCAGCAACCGCCCGCCTAGCGGATCGCGGGTGGCCGCGTCGATGCCGAGGGCGGCCATGGCGCTGGCGTTGAGCAGCGCCGCATGGCCGTCGACGCGGGTCAGCCAGACCGGGCGATCGGGAACCGCCTGCGACAGCGCCAGGTGCTCCGGGAAGCGCTTGTCCGGCCAGAGGTTCTGGTCCCAGCCGCGGCCGAGAATCCAGGCGCCGGGCGGATGGTCCCCGGTGCGACGATCGGCGCCGGCGGCGTCGCGGACCCGCCGCACCACCTCGTCATAGCTCGCCGCGCCGCGCAGGTCGACCTGGTCGAGGGCCGCCCCCAGCCCCTTCAAGTGCGAGTGGGCGTCGATCAGCCCCGGGGTGACCGCGCGTCCGGCGAGCTCGATCACCTGGGTCGCCCGGCCGCGCCAGGCAACGGCGCCGGCGTCGCCGCCGAGATAGACGATGCGGCCGGCGCGGACCGCGAGACTGCCCGAGATGCGTCCAGGGCGCGCCACCGGGTAGAACACGCCGTGCATCAGGATGAGGTCGGCGCTGTCCTCCGCAGGGGATGGACGGGCAGCTGCGAGCAGGGCCCCGGCCAAGGCGAACCCGAGGGAAAGCTTTGAAATCATTCCAATTTACCTCGGTCGAGCTCGCCCATTCTGCCAGCCCCAGGCTGCAAAGTCCAAGCCATTGCGCCGCCGGGGAAGACACCGGGCCGCGGACGCGGTAGCCTGTCCGTCGGCCGGCGGGCACGAGATGGGCTCGCCAGGCCATGAGGCCAACAGGAGGAGGGCCGATGGACCCCAACCGCAGACGAATCGGCGCCGCTCTCGCCGTGCTGAGCGCTTTCCATCTGGCCGCGGCCGCCGGAGCGGTGTCACGGAGCGGCGCCCCAGCGGCCCGCGGCGTCCGGGTCGATGCCGTCAACAGGTATTGGAAGTCTCTTGCCGCGATCGGATTCCGTGGTGTCGGCCTCGTCGCGCAAGGCGGCAGCGTCTTACTGCTCGAGGGCTCGGGCGGGGTCTCGCCCCGGGCCACGTTCGACGTCGCATCGATCGCCAAGCCGCTGACCGCGGTCGCGGTGCTGCGCGCGGCCCGGCGCGGCGCTCTCGGACTGGACGACCCGCTCAGCCGCTTCTTCCCCGATGCACCGGCGGACAAGCGCGCGATCACCGTGCACCAGCTCTTGACCCATACCGGAGGCATCGGCAACTCCACCGGCGATACGGCGTCCGGAGTCAAGAATCGCGGCGAAGCGGTGCGCATGATCCTGGCGACGCCGCTGGTCGGCCCGCCGGGGAAGGGGCACAGTTACTCGAACGACGGCTACACCCTGCTCGCCGCCATCCTCGAGGTGGCGCGGTCCACGACCTGGGAAGCCGTGGTGCGCGAGGAGGTGCTGCGGCCGGCCGGCATGGACCACACCTTCTTCGCCGGCGAGCCGTGGCCGAGCGGTCCCCGTGCCGTGGCGCAGGCCACCGTCATGGATGTGCCGCAGGCCGCCGGCCCTGCCAATGGCAGGGAGGCCGACTGGGGCTGCAAGGGGGGCGCCGGGATCTTCTCGACCGCCGAAGACCTGATGCGCTTCATGAACGCGGCAGCCTCCGGCGCGTTGCTCGGCCCCGGCGGCGCCGCGGAGATCGGGAAGTCGTATGCTCCGCCCGGCGATCTCCAGCAGTACTCGAGGGTCTTCCGCGTGGTCGATTTCCCGGGCCGCGGCGCGGAGTGGAGCCATGGCGGCGCCGACACCGCGGACGGCCACTATTCGCACCTGTTCTACTACCTGGACAGCAAGATCGTGCTCGTGGTCCTGGGTCTCGACGACGAGGATCTGGTGACACAGGTCGCCTCCGGTCTGGGCAATGCGCTCTTCGGCGAAGGGGTGGCCGAGGTGCCGCCGGCGCTGCCCGGCCATCCGGCGACCGGGTTCGCGGCGCCGATGACGCTGGCCGGAGAAGGGCTGCGGTTCACCATCGCCCCTGGCGGCGCCGCCGCCCGGCTCTTGCCGGAGAATGCCGTCTCGACGTCGTTCCTGCTCGCCCGCTCGGCGCGCGAGAGAGAGGATCTCGAGCGGTGCGTGCGCCAGACGCGGCAGCTGCTCGACGAGGTCGCGCAAGCGGCGACTGCGGGTGCCGCTCCGCCGGACGACCCGGTCGGGCATCTGGTGACGGCCTGGCGCGAAGCCGGCAGCGAGGACGGCGTGGTGAAGGAAGTGACGGTCCTGGGAGCGACCCCGAACTGGGCCGACAGCCTGGGCGGCATGCTCGCCTTCGTGCGCGTCGCGCGCGAGAAGCGGACGACGGTGTTCCGCCTGTACTGGCGAGGCGCGAAGCTGACCGCGACCCTCGACCTCGTCACCGGCGCTCCGCCACCCGCGGCGGCGAGCGACGCGGCGGCTCCCGGCGCGGCTTCCCCGCGCGTCCCGGGCGGGTCCGGGCCGGCGCCGCGGCCGCATCGCCCTCTGGATCGGGCTGGCACCGAGGGCTACTTCTCGCACCTCACTGTCGAGTAGCCCCGGGCCCCGCATCCTCCGGATGCGGTCCGAGGTAAACTGCCGCCCGTGTCGCGCGCCGAGCTGGCTTCCCTCGACGAGATGATGGCTCGCCTGGAGCGGGCGCTCGCGGCCTCGCCCGCGGACAGCACCGAGATCGTCTGGATCGAGG
>DATDGZ010000489.1:0-4184 GCA_036521795.1 Thermoanaerobaculia bacterium
GCCGCCAGCAACTCCTCCGCCGCACCCCGCCGCACCCCGCCGCCCGCTTCGCCGACGGTCCCCTCCCCCGTGCCTGCCGCCGACGCCCCGGCCGCCGCGTGGGGCGAATCGCCAGGATGGCCGGCACGCTCTGGCGGTGGCAGACGTTGGCGATCGACCTTGCCGCTGGGAGTGGTGGGCAGCTCGGCGAGCATCACGAAGGTCGACGGCACCATGGCCTCCGGCAGGCGGGCGCGCAGGCTCCGCAGCAGATCGCCGGCGGCGAGCGCCGGGGACGCCGTTGCCGTGGCGCCTTCCGCGGCCGCCGCACCCGCAGCGACGACGTAGGCCACCAGGCGCCGGTCTCCGGGCACGTCCTCGCGCACGGCGACGGCCGCCTGCAGGACCCCTGGGTGCGCCGCGAGCGCCGCCTCCACCTCGCCCAGCTCGATGCGGAAACCGCGCACCTTCACCTGGTGGTCGAAGCGGCCCAGGAACACCAGGTTGCCATCGGGGCGCAGGCGTCCCAGGTCCCCCGAACGGTACAGCCGCCCTCCCGGCTCGCCGGCGAACGGGTCGGGGATGAACCGTTCGGCGGTCAGCTCGGGACGGCGCCAGTAGCCGCGGCCGACGCCATCGCCGCCGATGCAGATCTCCCCCCGCGTCCCGGCCGGAACCGGTTCCAGGCAACGGTCCAGGAGGTAGATCCGGGTGTTGGCGATGGGGCGGCCGATCGGCACCGGGCCGTCGGCGGCATCCCCCGGCTGCACCTGGTAGGTGCAACAGCCGACGGCCGTCTCGGTCGGACCGTACTCGTTGATCAGCCGCGTGTCGGGAGCATGGCGCCGCCAGGCGTCGAGGCTGCCGCCCGGCAGCGCCTCGCCGCCGATCACCAGGTGCCGCACCCTGCCGGCCATCTCGTGCGGAGCCATCTGGTGCCGCAGCAGGTCGAGGTGAGTGGGGGTCAGCTTGAGGATCCCCAGGTCCTCTGTCCGGCGCAGCAGGGCGGCCAGCGATTCGAGCGCGTCGCTTTCGGGGAGCAGGGTGACCGCGGCACCGGCGGCCAGCGGCACCAGCAGGCTGGTGACCGTGAGGTCGAAACTCAGCGAAGAGTGCAGCGGCGAGCCGTTGCCTGCCGCGGCGTCGTAGGCGCGGCAGGCCCACCCGACGTAGTTGCGCAGCGCCCGGTGGGAGATCATGACCCCTTTGGGCAGACCCGTGGAGCCGGAGGTATAGATGACGTAGGCCAGATGCTCCGCACCGGGCGCGGCGCCGGTGCCGGCCGCAGGCCGGCCTTTCGCCGCCGCCGCGAGCGAGGGGTACGGCAGGCCCTCCTGCGGATCGATCCGCACCACCATCGCTCCGCCGTTGCTCCGCGCCACGGCGGCAGGCGGCGACGGAGCGGTCAGCAGGACCTGGATGGCGGAGTCTTCGAGCAGGTAGGCGAGCCGCTCCTCGGGATAGGCGGGATCGAGAGGCACGTAGGCGCCGCCAGCTTTCAACACCGCGAGCAGCGCCACGACCAGGCCGGCGGAGCGCTCGAGGCAGAGGCCGACTCTCACCTCGGGGCCGACGCCGAGGGTGAGCAGCCGCGCCGCCAACCGGTCGGCTCTCTCCTCGAGGTCGCGGTAGGACAGGGACCGCGTCCCGCAGAGGAGAGCCGGAGCCGTCGGCCGCTCGGCCGCCCGGCGCTCGAAGAGCTGGTGCACCAGCAGGCCATCGTGGACCTCGGCGGCGGTGGCGTTCCATTCCAGCAGCAACTGCCGGCGCTCGTCGCCGGCGAGCAGCGGCACGGCGGAGACACGGCGGCCGGGGTCGGCGAGGACGTCCTGCAGCAAGCCGCTGAGCCGCTGCAGCAGCCGATCGGCGCCGGCGGCGTCGAAGAGGTCGGTGCTGTGCTCGAGGGTGAGGCCGAGCCCCTTCCCGCCGGCGGCGACCGAGAGCGTGAGGTCGAACTTGGCGATCCCCGCCGCCGCCTCTCCGCCCTCCGGCGATCCGCCGCGCGGCGGCGCCGCCGCTCCCTCGTGCAGCAGCATCATCACCTGGAACAGCGGCGGCACCGCCAGGCTGCGCCGCGGCTGCAGCTCCTCGACCAGCCGCTCGAAGGGCAACTCCTGATGCGCATCGGCGTCGAGCACCGCCGCCCGCGTCCGCTCCACCAGCGCCGCGAAGCTCGGATCTCCACTCAGGTCGCCGCGCAGCACCAGGGTGTTGACGAAGAACCCG
Organism: Thermoanaerobaculia bacterium; assembly: GCA_036521795.1. Classification (GTDB taxonomy): domain Bacteria; phylum Acidobacteriota; class Thermoanaerobaculia; order Multivoradales; family UBA5704; genus JASLEW01. The sequence continues at coordinate 2,206 of DATDGZ010000489.1, forward strand.
ATCAGGCCCTCGATCTCCAGGCGGTTGCGGCCGGCGATCGGCGTGCCCACGCACACCACCTCCTCGCCGCTCAGCCGGCCCAACAGACTCTGGAATGCCGCCAGCACCACCATGAACGGCGTCGCGGCGAGACGCCGGCCCAATGCCCTGAGCTGCTCGCCGGCCGGCTCCGCCAGCACCGTGCGCCGCACCGCCCCCCGTTGGCTGGGCAGCGCCGGACGCGGCCGGTCGGTGGGCAGCGCCAGCTCGGGCGGCACGCCGGCCAGCTGCCGGCGCCAATAGGCCAGCGACGGGGCCAGCGCCTCACCGCTCAGCCACTGCCGCTGCCACAGCGCATAGTCCGCATACTGCACCGGCAGCTCGGGCAGTGCCACCGGACGGCCGCCGCGGCGGCCCGCATACAAGGCTCCCACCTCGGCGCGCAGGATCGCCATCGACCAGCCGTCCGAGATGATGTGGTGCATCGTCAGCAGCGCCACGTGCTCGTCCGCGCCGAGAGCCAACAGCCAGAGGCGCAGCAGCGGGCCGCGCGCCAGGTCGAACGGCCGCAAGGCCTCCTCGCGCTGCAGCCGCCGGCGCTCCCGGAGCCGCCACGCCGCCGGCAGGGCGCCCAGGTCCACCACCGGCAGACGCACCGCCGACGCCGGCAGCACCACCTGCGCCGGCTCGCCGTCGCCGGGATCGAACACCGTGCGCAGCGCCTCGTGGCGCCGCACCACCTCGCTGAAGCTCGCGGCCAGCGCCGCGACGTCCAGGCCGCCGTTGAAGCGCACCGCACCGGGGATGTTGTACGCCGGGCCGGGCTGCAGCTGTTCGAGAAACCACAGCCGCTGCTGGGCGAACGACAGCGGCAGCCGCTGCGGGCGCGCCTCCGTCCGCCGGATCGGCGGCAGCGCCAGGCCGGCTCCCGCGGCGCGGAGGGCCGCGACCCGTGCCGCCAGCGCCGGTAGCTTGGGGGCCTCGAACAGCGCCCGCAGCGGCAGGTCGACGCCGAACGCCGCACGTACCCGCGACACCACCCGCGTCGCCAGCAGCGAATGCCCGCCGAGGTCGAAGAAGTTGTCGTGCCGGCCGACGCGCTCCACACCGAGAAGCTCGCTCCACAGACCCGCCAGCAGCTCCTCCACCGCCCCCTGCGGCGGCGCGTAGGCCGCGCTCGCCAGCCCCGGCGCCGGCAACGCCGCACGGTCCAGCTTCCCGCTCGTCGTCCGCGGCAGCGCCTCCAGCCACACATAGCTCGACGGCACCATCGACCCAGGCAAGCGCCGACCCACATGCTCCCGCAGCGCCGATGACGGCACAGGCCGGCCGACCATGTACGCCACCAACCGCTCGTCCCGCACCACCACCGCCGCAGCCTCGATCGACCCATGCGACAGCAGCGCCGCCTCGATCTCCCCGGGCTCGATCCGTACACCCCGCAGCTTCACCTGGCCGTCCGCGCGGCCGACGAACTCGACCACCCCATCCCCACGCCACCGGCCAAGATCCCCCGTCCGGTAAAGCCGCCCGCCACCGCCTCCGAACGGGTCCGCCACGAACCGCTCCGCCGTCAGATCGGCGCGCCCCACATAACCCCGCGCCAAGCCAACCCCGCCCAGGTAAAGCTCCCCGATCACCCCGGCCGGCACAGGCGCCAACCGTTCGTCCAGGATGTAGACCCGATAGTTCGGCAGCGGCGAGCCGATCGGCAGCCACGGGCCGGCCTCCTCATCCCCGGCGACATGGCCCGTGGCGTCGACGGTCGCTTCCGTCGGACCGTAGAGATTGGTGATCGCGCCAACCTCCAGCCGCGCGCGGATACGCCCCAGCAGCGAGGCCGAAAACGCCTCGCCCCCCAGCACCAGGTGATCCAGCCGCACACCCGCCGGCGCGCCCTCGATCACCGTCGCCAGGAACGCCGGCACGCAGTTCAGCAACCGCACCCTCTCGCGCGCGATCAGCGACCAGAACGACGATGCCGTCGATTGCGCGCCCTC
>DATDGZ010000490.1:0-27910 GCA_036521795.1 Thermoanaerobaculia bacterium
AGATGCGCCTGCGCCAGCTCCTCGGCGGATCCCGAAGCAGGGAGCCGCGCAACTGCCCGATCGACGGCGGCGGCTGCACCCGAGACAGTCTGGTCGCCGTACATTGCGGTGAGTGTTTCGCCGATCGCGCGGGCGGTCGCCAACTCTTCGCTGGCGCCTAACCGGTCGCCGTGCAGGAGGCGCTCTCCCCAACGCGGCAGCAACTCGTTCATTGCATGCTCACGGGCCGATTGGGGGGAAAGCGTAACGATGCGCAGCACATCAGCCCTTCTGCCCATTAGAGCTGCGGTGCGCAGCGCTTCCTTTTCTGAGTTGCCGAGATCGCTCGTCGGTAAGCTAGCGAGGGCGTTCAGGCGCCGCTTGGCCTCGGCTGACCAAGGGGAACCTGGATCGATGGCTAGGTACCCTCTCCAGGCCGCAACCGCCCCGTCCCGCAGATGGAGCTGCTCGAGAACCAGCGCGCGATTAAACAAAGCCTCAGGCAGGATCGGTGGTGTCGTAACAGACTTCTGCGCGGCTTCCAGCGCCAGGATTAGATCGAAGGGGTCTTGGCGGAACCCGGCGCGGAGGAGATAGGCCGCGGAGAGGTCGCTCAAGATGCCAGCATCGGACGACTCGCTGGCCGCAGCCTCGAGGCTCCGCACCGCGCGGTTTGTACCATCGGCAGTATTGGCCAGCAGGTTCACGACGCCCAACGAGGCAATGTCTCTGCCGTGCGGGTGACGGTCCTCAACGCGACGAATCGCAGCGATAGCGCTGGCCAGTGCTCTCCGCGCCTTTGAACCTAGCGGCGGGAGAGCCGAGCATCGCACTACGTCGATGCTGAAATCGGGCCTGTCAGCGGGAGCGGGAGTCGCCGCGGGTGACCGACATGGAGCGAAGCCAAAGCCGCCAGTGAGACGAGGCTCGACCAGACGCAACCCTCCAAGCGCATCCACCACCCCACGCAATGCAGGTTCGCCGGAAGGCGGCCCGCAACCAGCCAGGGCCACGACCGAGAACGCGAAGCAAAACACCGCAACCGATGTAGAAGCCATCCGCGTTTCTCTGCCGGTTGTCGAAGCCTGTCGCCCAACGCCCCAGAGCTATAGACGGACTCGCGCCCCTAGTTTCGCTCATTGCGCGTTCCAGACCCTTAGCCGGCCAGCCGTAGCCGCATGTCGCCGTCAAGCTTTTTCTCTGTTTCCTGTGAAGAGCATAGCTGAGCAGTGTTCTAACGTCAATCTCATACATAAATTGACAAGTGCAGATCGGGCTTTGGATGCTGGCGGCGATCGCCAGCCCGACATCAGGTGAAGGTGCCTCCTACAAGACTACGGTCACCTGCCCTAGTAGGGAGGGCGCGCCCGATGGTTCTTGTGTCAGTTCTCAGCGGAGGCGGCGACCGGCTGATGACTGTCTCCCACCGGGTGCAGTTGCTCGAACACCCGCGCTCCAAGGGTGGGTCCCAGCACACTCACCAGCTCGTCGGGCGGAGCCGCCCGCACCTTCTCCAGGCTCCCGAAGTGCGTAAGCAACCGCTTCCGCCGGTGCGGCCCGATCCCCTCCAGCTCGTCCAGCCGACTGTGCAGCGTCCGCGCCGACCGCCGCCGCCGGTGCCGCGACACCGCGAAGCGGTGAGCCTCATCCCTCACCTGCTGCAAGAGCCGCAGCCCCGCATCATCCCGCGGCAGCGCCAGCGGCTCGGGCCTTGCCGGCACGTATACTTCCTCTTCCCTCTTAGCCAGCGCCACCACTGGCGTCTCCTCCACTCCCAGGCCCTCCAACGCGGCCAGCGCCGCGTTCAGCTGGCCCCGGCCGCCGTCGATGAGGATGAGGTCGGGCATCTCTCCCAGTTCCTCTAACCTCCGGCGGTACCGGCGGTCTACGGCCTGGCGCGTGGCGGCGAAGTCGTCGGCTTGGTCGAGGCCCCGGATGTTGAAGGTGCGGTAGTCGGACTTTCGCATCTTGCCTTCTTCCCAGACGACCAGGGAGGCTACGGTCTCGCCGCCCTGGAAGTGGGAGATGTCGAAGCCTTCGATGCGGCGTGGGGGGTCGAGGAGGCAGAGGTGGCGCTCGAGGGCGGCGGCGCCGGGGGCGATCTCCTGGCCGCGGAAACGGCGGCGGTGGGCCATCTCGGCGTTGTGGCGGGCGAGGGCCAGGCGCTCGGCCTTGGGGCCTCGCGAGGGCATGCGGAGGTAGACCTTCTCGCCCTTGCGCTCGGAGAGCCAGGCGAGGAGGGCCTCCTCGTCCTCGATCGGGGCCGGCAGGTGGATCTCCTTCGGGATGAAGGTAGTGCGGTCGTAGATCTGCGGCACGACCTGGGAGAGCAGGAGCTCGGGGGAGATGTGACCCACTCCTTCCCAGAACAGCTCGCGGCGGTCGAGTACCTGGCCGCCGCGCATCACCAGGATGGCCACGGCGGCGTGGCCCGCGGCGACGTGGACGCCGTAGACGTCGACGTCCTCGCCGGCGACCGAGGAGAGCTTGCGGCGCTCGCCGATGGCCTCGACCTCGGCCAGGGTGTCCCGCAGGCGGGCGGCGCGCTCGTAGTCGGTGGCCTCGGCGGCCTCCCACATCTCGCGCTTGAGGCGGCGCAGGAGGACGTCGTTGCGCCCGGCCAGGAAGAGGCGGGCCTGCTGCACCGCCTCGGCATAGAGCTCGGGGGTGGTCAGGGCCGCCACGCACGGTCCCAGGCAGCGGTGCATGCCGTAGTAGAGGCAGGGGCGCGGCAGGGAGCCGTCGACCTCGATGTGGCAGACGCGGACCAGGAAGAGCTTCTGCACCAGCTTGATCGCCTTGCGCGCCAGGCCGCCGGGCAGGAAGGGCCCGAAGTACTCGGCGCCGTCGTCGAGGATGCGGCGGGTGAAGGCGATGCGCGGGAAGGGCTCCCGGAGGGTGAGCTTGAGGTAGGGGTAGGTCTTGTCGTCGCGCAGCAGGATGTTGTAGCGCGGCTTGCGGCGCTTGATCCAGTTGTTCTCGAGCAGCAGCGCCTCGGCGGGCGAGTCGGTGACCACGAACTCGACGTCGGCCGCCTCGGACACCATCGCCGCCAGGCGCGGCTCGTGCTCGCGCGACAGGTAGGAGGCGGCGCGCTTGCGCAGCGAGCCGGCCTTGCCGACGTAGAGGACCTTGCCGGCGGCGTCCTTGAAGATGTAGATCCCGGGCCGGTCGGGCAGCTCACGGATACGGGCGGCCAGCGTCTCCTGCCGGTCGGGCTGGTCAGACTGGTCGGGAGGCTGCGGCGGCTGCGGTGGCTGCGGCGGCGGGTCCATGGGCGGGAGGGCTGGGGTTGGGTTGCGGGGGGCCGGAGCTCGGCGCGGGCTCAGCCCGCGTAGATCTGGATCTCGCGCAGCTCCCGCAGCCGGTCGCGCAGCGCCGCCGCCTCCTCGAACTCGAGGCGCTTGGCGGCTGCCTTCATCTCCTTCTCGAGCTTGGAGATGCGCTCGGCGAGCGGCAGCTCGAGCCCTTCGGCGACCTCGAGCAGCTGCGTCGGGCCCACCGAGTAGTAATCGAGGTTGCTCATCGCCACCAGCGGGCTGTGGATGTCCTTGAGAATGCTCCGCGGCTCGATGCCGGTGCGCTGGTTGTAGTCCTCCTGCGTGCGCCGGCGGCGCTCGGTCTCGTCGATCGCCCGCCGCATCGAGTCGGTGAGATGGTCGGCGTAAAAGACCACCCGGCCGTTGAGGTTGCGGGCGGCGCGGCCGGAAGTCTGGATGAGCGACGTGCCGCTGCGCAGGAAGCCCTCCTTGTCGGCGTCGAGGATGGCCACCAGCGACACCTCCGGCAGGTCCAGGCCCTCGCGCAGGAGATTGATCCCGACCAGCACGTCGAACTCGCCGCGCCGCAACGCGGTGACGATCTCGACCCGCTCCAGGGTCTCGACGTCGCTGTGCAGGTAGCGCACCTTGATGCCCAGCTCCGCCAGGTACTGGGTGAGCTCCTCGGCCATGCGCTTGGTGAGGGTCGTCACCAGCACCCGCTCGCGGCGCTCCACGACCCGGCGCACCTCCCCCACCAGGTCGTCCACCTGCCCCTGGGCTGGCCGCACCTCGATCACCGGGTCGAGCAGGCCGGTCGGCCGGATGAGCTGCTCGACGACCACGCCGCCGGTGCGCTGCAGCTCCCAGGGCGCCGGGGTGGCCGAGACGTAGATGCGCTGGCCGACGCGGGCGTCGAACTCGTCGAAGTTGAGCGGCCGGTTGTCGAGCGCCGACGGCAGGCGGAAGCCGAAATCGACCAGCGTCTGCTTGCGCGAGCGGTCGCCGAAGTACATGCCGCGCACCTGCGGGATGGTCTGGTGGCTCTCGTCCATCACCAGCAGGAAGTCGTCGGGGAAGTAGTCGAACAGCGTCGGCGGCGGCTCGCCCGGCGCCCGCCCCGAGAGGTGGCGCGAGTAGTTCTCGATGCCGTGGCAGTAGCCGATCTCCCTGAGCATCTCGAGGTCGAAGCGGGTGCGCTGCTCGAGGCGCTGGCGCTCGAGGAGCTTGCCCTCCGCCTCGAGCAGGGCGAGGCGCTCGCCGAGCTCGGCCTGGATGGTGACGACCGCCCGCTCGAGGCGCTCGCGCGGCGTGACGTAGTGGGTCTTCGGGTAGAGCGCCAGCCGCTCGACCTCGGCGACGGTGTCGCCGCGCAGCACGTCGAAGCGGGTGATGCGCTCGATCTCGTCGCCGAAGTACTCGACGCGGATGCCCAGCTCCTCGTAGGCCGGAAGGATCTCGAGCACGTCGCCGCGCACGCGGAAGGCGCCGTGGTAGAGGTCGAGCTGGGTGCGCTGGTACTGCATGTCGACCAGGCGCTTGAGCACGCGGTCGAGGCCCTCGGTGGCGCCGCGCTCGAAGAACTGCAGCATGCCGAAGAACGCTTCCGGCGACCCCAGGCCGTAGATGCAGGAGACCGAGGCGACGATCAGCACGTCGCGGCGCTCGAACAGCGCCTTGGTGGCGCGCAGCCGCAGGCGGTCGATCTCCTCGTTGATGGTGGTCTCCTTCTCGATGTAGGTGTCGGTCTGCGGGACGTAGGCCTCGGGCTGGTAGTAGTCGTAGTAGGAGACGAAGTACTCGACGGCGTTGTCGGGGAAGAAGCTGCGGAACTCCTGGAAGAGCTGGGCGGCGAGGATCTTGTTGTGGGACAGCACCAGGGTGGGCCGGTTGACCGCCTCGATGACCTTGGCGACGGTGAAGGTCTTGCCCGAGCCGGTGACGCCGAGCAGCACCTGTTCGCGGTCGCCGCGCCGCAGGCCCTCGGCGAGGTCGGCGATCGCCGCCGGCTGGTCCCCCTGCGGCTCGAAGTTCGAGACGATGCGGAAGTCACCCATTGCCGTCATTCTAACGACGGCCGCAGGCTGTTTGTTCCTGGCGGGGCGGGGGCGCCGACCGCGGTCAGCGAGGCGGCGCTGCCAGCGCGATGGCGCCGGGAGGCGCCGCTGGCCGCGGACCGGCGCCGGACGGCTGGCGCGGCTGCCCGCCCGGGGGCGCCGCGGGTTGGCCTGGGGGGCGGCCCGGGCCCGCCCCCGGCACCGGCGCTCCCCGCTTGTGCGCCACCGCTTCGAGGGCCTCGGTCAGCTCGCGCACCTGCTGGTGGGTGAGCGGCGCCTGCGACCCGCTCAGCGCCATGATCTCCCGCTGCACGCGTTGCAGGTTGGCGAGGTCGGTCTGGTCGGTGCCGATGGAACGGCCGGCCGCCTCGAACGCCTGGTGCAGGCGCTGGCGCTCCGCGGGGGTGGTGTCGGCCGGCAGGCGCGGGGCGAGGCTGGTCTCGGCGACCCGGAACGTCCAGCGGAAGATGGCAGGCGCCTCGATCCTGATCACCACGACCCCCACGACCAGCAGCAGCAGCAGGAAGCCGCACCCGATCAGCAGCGGCTTGCTGCACCCGGGCCCGTCGCGCGGCACCTGGGCGGTGGCAGGGTTGAACGGCGAGACGGGTGTCGTCGAAGGGTCCGCCACGGGTGTCCTGTTGTATCACCGGGACCCGGCAGCGGCAAGCCGCGGCCGTCGCCGTCCCGCTACCATCCGCGTTCCACACTGATTTAAGCAAGCCCGTGCCAACGCGGGCAGAACGGAGGCCAAGGTCATGAAGAAGCAGGTCACCAAGCGTCTCACCCTGACGAAGGACACGCTCAGGCTGCTCGAGAAGGACGGCCAGCTCGGCGACAAGCTGAAGGCCATCGCGGGAGGCCACACGCCGACGCGGTGCAACAGCGGCGTCATCTGCTGCTGAGCGCGGCGACTGCGAATTCTCCTGCCGGGCGGTCCGTGCACCGGCACAGGCCGCTCGGTCCCCTGCGCGGATGTCTCACCGCCCGCGCTGCGAGAGGCGCAGCTTGGCGTCCACCAGCTGCCAGAGCTGGGACACGTCGAGCTCGATCTCGGGGATCGCCGGAGATCGATATCTGCCCGCGACCGGGGCTGCCGCGACGAAGCTTCCAGCTTCGTTGATCAGGAACTCGATCTGCCGCCGCTCCTGGTCGACCAACCAATATTCCTTGACACCGGAGAAGGCATACAGGTTCCGCTTCTTGTTCCGGTCGAACCGGGCTGTACCAGGAGAGAGGACCTCGACCACGAGGTCAGGTGCGACCTCGATGCGTTTGCTCAGATTCGGGACGCGCGCAGCTGAGAAATAGATGAGATCCGGCTGGACGACCGAGTGGTCCGCCAGCACGACGTCGAGCGGGGCATAGAAGAGGAAGCCATCGGCGGCCTCGGCAATGCGACCGAGCAGTCGCACGAGCACATGGGAGACGACCTGATGCCGCGGGAACGGGCTGGGAGTCACGTACAGCCTCCCGAACACCAACTCGTGGCGCGGCTGATCCGGCAGCTGGTCATAGTCCCGCACCCTGTACGGGCCCAGTCCGGGCGGTGCCACTTCCGTCAGCAGGCTCGTCATGCTCATCGAGCAAAGTATAGCCGCCAAGCGGTGGAAGCCGTAGTCCCATGAAGAGGAGTGCCGTCATGACCTGCTCGGCATCCTATCAGACAATCTTTCCACCACAAGCATTAATGCTCATTTTTCGGTACAAATGAGCCTTTCGAGACACTGGTAACAAGGGACCGCACCTTCAGCTCTGCGAGATTTGTCCCGTACCAACACGGCAGAAACGCAATGGCTACGGACCAGGTAACATGACGGAGATCCCCTGAGCCATTCCTTCCTCATGATGTGCCTAGGTCGGCAATCGCGATTATTTCCTAATTCGGCACGCAAGACTTCAATTTTCTTGCCTGATCGTTCATACTCATGCCGATTAAGGTACGTGAGAATGTCATTCCAATACATAGGCCAGGCCCTCGCGATCCTGCGCAGGAAGCAAGGGCTCTCCCAGGCCGAGCTCGCGGACAACTGCGGCATCGGGCGCGCCCAGCTCTCCAGGTACGAGGCGGGCAAGGAGCTGATGAAGCTTCACACCCTCGAGAGGATGTTGCGCCAGTTGAAAGTGGAGCCCGAAGACTTCTTCCACCTCGTCCGCACGCTGGACGACTCGCCCCTGGCGCATCCGCGACGAGGCCCGAGTCGAGTCGACGACCACCAGTTGGCGGCCGCATTTCAGAACCTTCATGCCGCGATCGACGAGCTCCGGCAGGCGGTGGAGCGCTCGATCGACCCCGCCACCAAGTTCGCGAGGCTCATCGACGAAGCCGCGGCGAGCCGAGACGCGATCCCTGGCATCTCCGAACCGTGACCTGGCGGGCGGACGCGGCACCTCCGGCGCCGCCAGGGCGTTGACGGCAGGCCCTCCCTGCACAGCAAGCGCCGCCGAGCCCGCCCCCGCCGCTCTCCCCCCATCCCCTATAATGATCGGCGTGGAAGACGCCGACCCACCGCCCGACCGCCGCCGCCCCGCACCCGGCGTCCGCAGGCGGCGCCGGCATTGGTTCCGCTGGACCTGGCCGCTGGCCGTGGCGCTGGTGGCTGGCACCGGCGTCGGGGTGAGCGTCGCCGCGCTGATTCACGTGCCGCAGGTCGGCGCGCTCGCCAACTTCACCCCCAACCTGGTGACGCAGCTGTTCGCCGTCGACGGCGGCGTCTTCGCCACCTTCGCGCGCGAGCGCCGGATGATGCTCAAGGAGGGGGAGATCCCGCCGCTCGTCGAGCAGGCGCTGCTCGCCTCCGAGGACAGCAACTTCTTCCGCCACGGCGGCATCGACGCCATGGGCATCGCCCGCGCCGCGCTCGACGACCTGCGCGCCGGCCGGATGAAGGAGGGCGGCTCGACGATCTCGATGCAGCTCGCCCGCACGCTCTTCCTCACCCGCGAGCGCAAGTGGCGGCGCAAGATCGAGGAGTCGCTGGTCGCCGTCGAGCTGGAGAAGACCCTCAGCAAGCAGCAGATCATCACCCTCTATCTCAATTTGGTGAACCTCGGCCACGGCAACTACGGCATCGAGGCGGCGTCGCGCTATTACTTCGGCAAGCCAGCCAAGGCCGACACCCTGGCCGAGGCGGCGACCCTGGTCGGCATCATCCCGGCCCCCAGCCGTTACAGCCCCTACCGCGAGCCGGACCTGGTGCTGCGGCAGCGCAACCGCGTGCTGCGGCGCATGCTGGAGAACCGCTTCGTCTCCGCCGACGCCTACCAGAAGGCGGCCGCGCAGCCGCTGCAGGTGACCTCGCAGCAGCCGGAGGAGAGCTTCGCGCCCTACTTCGGCGAGGAGATCCGCAAGTACCTGGAGGTCACCTACGGCGCCAACATGCTCTACGAGGGCGGCCTGCAGCTGCAGACCACGCTCGATCCCCGCATCCAGCGCGCCGCCGAGCAATCCATCCGGGCCGGCCTGCTCCACGTCGATCACCGCCGCGGCTGGGGCGGCCCGATCGGCCAGCTCGACGACAACGCCATCGAGCAGCAGACCCTGCCCGCGGCGTTCGCGCAGGGACGCCCGGTGCCCGGCCGCTGGTACCAGGGCATCGTGCTGTCCGCGGACCGCGCCGCCGCCCGCGTGCGCATCGGCAAGCAGGAGTTCTCGCTCGAGGGCAAGGGCATGGCCTGGACCGGCCACCTCCACCCCGCCGACCTGCTGCGCCGCGGCATGGTGGCCTGGTTCCGCTTCGAGCCCGTCGATCTGAAGGCCGCTAGGCCCGCCCGGGCAGGCAGGAAGGCCCCGAGCCCGCCGCCGGCCGACGCCGCGATGCATGCGATGCAGCTGATCCTCGAGCAAGAGCCGCGGATGGAGGCCGCCGGGCTGGTGATCGAATCGCGCACCGGGGCGATCCGCGCCCTGGTCGGCGGCTGGGACTTCGCGCGCAACAAGTTCAACCGCATCACCCAGGCGCGCCGCCAGGTGGGCTCGGCGTTCAAGCCGTTCGTCTACGGCGCCGCCCTCGAGCAGGGTTGGACGCCCGCCGACACGCTGCTCGACGCGCCGACCGGCTTCATCGGCGCCGACGGCAAGCTGAGCTACTGGCCCCAGAACTACTACCACAAGCATTACGGCATCGTGACCCTGCGCCGGGCGCTCGAGCAGTCGATCAACGTGCCGGCGGTCAAGCTGCTCGACCTCGTCGGCGGCGCCAAGGTGGTGTCCTTCGCCCACCGCTGCGGCATTTACACGTTCCTTCCGACGTACCCGAGCACCGCGCTCGGCGCGACCGACCTGACGCCGATCGAGCTCGCCGCGTCCTACGCCGCGATCGCCAACCAGGGCACTCACATCGAGCCGTACATGATCGAGCGCATCTCGTCGCCGGACGGACAGGTGCTGGAGCAGCATTTCCCCGCCGCCTACACCTCGAGCGATCCGGCGGTGGCCTACGTGCTGACCCACATGCTCGAAGGGGTGATCGACCGCGGCACCGCCTACGCGATCAAGGACCTGCCGGTCGACATCGCCGGCAAGACCGGCACCACCGACGACTTCACCGACGCCTGGTTCGTGGGCTTCACGCCCCGCTACACCATCCTCACCTGGATCGGCTACGACGTGAAGCGCTCCCTCGGCCAGGGGATGAGCGGCGCCGTCGCCGCCCTGCCGATGTGGCGCGGCATCGTCGAGGACGGCCTGAAGAACGGCTGGATCCAGAAGGGTGAGACCTTCACGCCGCCGCCGGGCGTGGTCTTCCGCGACGTCGACTACTACAGCGGCCTGCTCGCCGCCCAGGGCAGCCCGAAGGTCGTCAAGGAGGCTTTCGTCGCCGGCACCGAGCCCGCCCGCGAGTACAGCGCCCGCTGGTCCACCATCACCACGCTGCCCTGGTACCAGCAGCGTCCCTTCTACATTCCGAAGGAAGGCGAGAAGATGCCGCAGAAGGGCGGTCCGCCGCCGCCCGGCGGCACCCCCGCGGTGCCCACCAACCCGCCTCCCGGCGGCGAAGGGAACTGACCCGGATATCGCGTAGTGTCCTGGCTTGCCCCTGGCAAGCTACCACCAGTCTACGCCCGTCACGGTCCGGGGCGGGCCGTCTGCGCGGCGATGAACCGGTCGACGTTCTGCTCGAGGACGGCGAGCGGCACGGCGCCGCTGCCGAGGACGACGTCGTGGAACCGGCGGACGTCGAACGACGGGCCCAGGGCGTTCTCGGCCTTGCGGCGGAGCTCCTTGATCTTGAGCTCGCCGAGCTTGTAGGCGAGGGCCTGGCCTGGCCACGAGATGTAGCGGTCGGTCTCGGTCTCCACCTCGTGCAGCGGCAGTGCGGTGTGCGCGGCGAGGTAGTCGATCGCCTGCTGGCGGGTCCAGCCCTGGGCGTGGATGCCGGTGTCGACGACCAGCCGGCAGGCGCGCCACATCTCGTAGGTGAGGCGGCCGAAGTTGCTGTAGGGATCGGTGTAGAAGCCCATCTCGAGGCCGAGCCACTCGGAGTACAGGCCCCACCCCTCGCCGAAAGCCGAGAGGTAGGAGTAGCGGCGGAAGTTGGGCAGGTCCGCGAGCTCCTGGCTGAGCGCGATCTGCAGGTGGTGGCCGGGCACCGCCTCGTGGAGGGTGAGCGCCTCGAGGTCGTAGAGCGGGCGGGTCTCGGGCTGGTAGATGTTGACCCAGTAGATCCCGGGCTGGGTGCTGCCGGCCGGCGACTGGACGTAACGCCCGGCGGTGTACTTGGGAGCCAGGTGGTCGGGGACGGGCTGGACGGTGTAGGGCAGGCGCGGCAGCGTCTTGAACTCGGAGGGGAGCTTGCCGTCGATCCGCTTGGCGATCCACGCCGCGTCCTTGAGCAGCTCCTCGCCGGTCTTGGGGTAGAAGCGCGGGTCGGTGCGCAGGAAGCGGACGAACGCGGCGAAGTCGCCCTTGAAGCCGACCTGGCGGATGACGGCTTGCATCTCGCCCGTGATGCGCTCGACCTCCGCGAGGCCGACTTCGTGGATCCGCTCCGGGGTAAGGTCCAGGGTCGTGAAGTGGCGGATCTGGTGAGCGTAGTAGGCGCGGCCGTCCGGCAGCTCCGAGGCGCCGATCGTCGCGCGGGCATGCGGCAGGTACTCGGCACGGTAGAAATCGAGCAACAGCCGGTAGCCGGCCACCGCGCCGTCGAGGATGGCGGCGCGGGCCGCCGCGCGGAGGCTCTGGCGCTCGGCCTCGGGCATGGCCGCCGGGAAGCGCTCGAACGGCTTGTAGAAGACACTCTTCGCCGGGTCGTCGACGACGTGCGCCGAGATCGTCCGCTCGTAGCCGGTGAGCGTCGCCCGCGGCACGGTGAAGCCTCTCCGGATGCCCATCCGCATCAGCTCGATCTGCTGGCCGACGTAGCGCGGCCAGGCGCGCAGGCGGCTCAGGTAGCTCTCGTAGTCCCGCCGCGTGGCGAACGGCATCCGGTCGGGGAGCATGGCGAAGCCGGTGTGGAAACCCGAGTCGGCGTTGAACGGCATCTGGTAACTCCCGAGCTCGAACTCGGCGATGCGGTCCTCGAGCTGGGCGCGCCAGATCTGGGCGTCGACGGCGTCGGTGACGGAAAGATGCGAAGGATCGATCGCGCCGATCTCCGCCAGCTCGGCCAGCAGCGCCTGCCGCTCCCGGTGGCGGCGCTCGAGATCGGCATAGGCAACCTCCGGCAGCAGCGCGTCGTACTCGTGCCGGCCAACCTCGGTGGCGAAGAGCGGCTCGTCGCGCAAGCGCATCTCCCATTCACGGTCGAACAGGGCATGGAGTTGGGCCGTGGAGTCGCCGGTGGCGGCGAGGGCGCCAGAGGCGCCGGCGGCGGTAGGGATCAGGAGCACCGGGCACAGGCAGGAGACGATGACGGCGGCAGACAGGCACATCGGGCGCGTCATGAGGGGAAGGGCTCCTCTCCGATCGGAAGGTCGAGCGTGCGGCAGGCAGTCTAGCGCCGAAACCTTCTCCCCGGAATCCAAGTAAGAAGCGGGTGAATCCGTGCACCGGGGCGAAACCCGAAACGGCATCCCGGAGGGTGCGCTGATGGACACGATCGCCGCGGACCTGCGCTTCGCCGCCCGCCTGCTCTGGAAGAGTCCCGGCTTCACCGCCGTCGCGGTGCTCACCCTGGCGCTGGGCATCGGCGCCAACACCGCCATCTTCAGCGTCGTCGACTCGGTGCTGCTGCGCCCGCTCCCCTACCGCCCGGGCGGCGAGCTGGTGGTCCTCGGCGAGGAGAAGCCCTGCTGCAAGTTCGCCCCGACCGCGCCCGGCAACCTGCTCGACTACCAGCGCTACAGCCGGAGCTTCGAGCAGCTCGCCGGGATCTCCTGGCACAACTTCGTCCTCACCCGGCCCGGCGCCGAGCCGCTCTGGCTCCAGGGCATGGAGGTGACGCCGAGCTTCTTCGCCGTCTTCGGCGTGCCGGCCCTCCGCGGCCGCACGCTCGAGGCGGCGATCGACCGCCCGGGCGGCCCGCGGGCGGCGGTGCTCGCTTATGGCGCGTGGCGGGATCGCTTCGGCGGCGATCCGCGGGCTCTCGGCCGCACCGTGCAGCTGAACGGCCGCGCCTTTACCGTGGTCGGCGTCATGCCGCAGGGATTCAGGCCGCTCGGCGGGGCGGATCTCTGGGTGAGCGCCGGCCTCGCGGCACCGGTGTGGAACGAAGACCCCAGGGCGGACGCGATGCAGACGCGCGACGTCAACTACATCCGGCCGGTCGGGCGACTGCGGCTCGGCGTCGGCGTGGCCCGGGCGCGCGCCGAGATGACCGCCATCTCCCGGCGGCTCGAGTTGGCATTTCCGGCCGACAACGCCAAGAAGGTGGCGCGGGTCGAGCGGTTGCTCGACTACGCGGTCGAAGAGGCGCGGCCGGCCTTGTGGATGCTGCTCGGCGCCGTCGGCCTGATCCTGCTGATCGCCTGCACCAACCTCGCGAACCTGCTGCTGGCCCGCGGCAGCGTCCGGCGGCGCGAGATCGCGCTGCGCGCCTCGCTCGGCGCCGGGCGCTGGCGCCTGGCGCGGCAGCTGCTGACCGAGACGCTGATGCTGGCGGCGTTGGGCGGCGGCCTGGGCCTGCTGCTCGCGAGCTGGGGAGTGAACCTGCTGGTCGCGCTCCGTCCCGGCAACCTGCCGCGGGTCCTCGAGGTGCGGATCCACCCCGAGGCGCTGCTCTTCGCCGCCGCGGTGACGCTCGCCGCGGGGCTGCTGGCCGGCCTCGCGCCCGCGGTGGGCACGCTGCGGGCGATGCGGGTCAATCTCCGCTCGGCCCTCGAGCAGGGCAGCCAGGGCGCCGGCGGCGCCGGCGGTGGGCGCGGCGGGAGCCGGCTGCGCCGCGGCCTGGTGGTCGCCGAGATCGCCATGTCGCTGGCGCTGCTGATCGGCGCCGGCCTGCTGGTCCGCAGCTTCGGCAAGCTGCTGGCGGTGAGCCCCGGCTTCGAGGCCGGCGGCGTCCTCGCCGCCAGCCTGCCGCTGCCCCACGCGCGGTATCGCTCGGACGCCCAGGTCGTCGCCTTCGTCGATCAGCTGCTGCGGCGGACCGCGGCGCTGCCCGGCGTCGCGGCCGCCGGCATCGTCGACTCCGTGCCGTTCGGCAACAGCGAAGAAGACGGCGACATCTTCATCTTCGGGCGGCCGAAGCCCCGCCCCGGCGAGGCGATCGACGCCGAGAAGCGGGAGGTGAGCGGCGGCTACTTCCACGCCATGCGCATCCCGCTGCGGCGTGGCCGCACCTTCGACGACCGCGACTCGCCGAGCGCGCCGGTGGTGATCGTCAACGAGAACCTGGCGCGCTATGCCTGGCCCGGCCAGGACCCGATCGGCAAGCAGCTCAAATGGGAGGAGCAGGACCCCTGGATGACGGTGGTCGGCGTGGTCGGCAACGTCCACCAGCTCTCGCTCGCCGAGAAGCCCACGCTGGACACCTATGTGCCCTACCGGCAGGTCCCCGCCCCGGCCTTCACCATGGTGGTCAGGCGTGCCGCGAACCCGCTCGGCCTCGCGGCGCAGCTGCGCCAGGAGGTCCTGGCGCTCGACCGCCAGCAGCCGATCGCCCGGCTCGGGCTGCTCGCCGACATGGTCGATCGATCGCTCGCCCAGCGGCGCTTCCAGATGCTGCTGATCGGCAGCCTGGCGCTGCTGGCGCTGGTGCTGGCGAGCCTCGGCGTCTACGGCGTCATGTCGTACGCCGTGCTGCAGCGCGCCCAGGAGGTCGGCGTGCGCATGGCGCTCGGCGCCCGCCGCGGCCAGGTGTTCGCGCTGGTGCTGCGCGGCACGCTGGCGATGACCGGGGCCGGGATCGCCGGCGGGGTGTTGGGTTCGCTCGCCCTCGGCCGCTTCCTGCAGGCCCTGCTCTACGGCATTCGCAGCGACGACCCGGCGGTCTACGCGCTCGGCAGCGTCATCCTGCTCGGCGTCGCGCTGCTCGCCGCCTTCCTGCCGGCCCGGCGGGCCGCCGAGATCGACCCGGCCATCACCCTGCGCGGCGACTGAGCCCGCGGTGCCGGCGCCTGGGGGTCGCCCGCCTCAGTCCACGATCCAGCCGTCGAGCAGGCGGACGATGCGGTGGCCGTACTCGGCGTTCCTCTCCGAGTGGGTGACCTGGATGATGGTGGTGCCCTCGTCGTTCAGCCGCTTGAACAGCTGCATGATCTCGTCGGCCTGGGAGGTGTGGAGATTGCCGGTCGGCTCGTCGGCGAGCAGCAGCTTGGGGTTGCCGATCACCGCCCGCGCCACCCCGACCAACTGTTGCTGCCCACCGGAGAGCTGCGAGGGGAAGAGATCCTTCTTGCCGACGATCTGGAAACGGTCGAGGGCGTCGGCCACCAGCGCCTGGCGGTCGGCCCGCTTGATGTCCTTGTAGGACAGGGGCAGGTCGAGGTTCTCGGCGACGGTGAGGCTGTCGAGCAGGTGGTAGGCCTGGAAGACGAAGCCGACGTTCTGCTTGGCGACCTGCGCCCGCTGCTTCGGCTTCATCAGGTGGATGGGCTGGCCGAGCAGGTCGAACTCGCCGGTCCAGGCGCCATCCAGCATGCCGAGGATCGAGAGCAGCGTCGTCTTGCCGGAGCCGGAAGGGCCCATGATGGTGACGAACTCCCCCTCCTCGACCGTGAGGTGGATGCGGCGCAGCACGTAGGTGGCGCCGCCCTGGGCGGCCGGATAGGACTTCTCGACGTTGCGCAGGCGGATCATGGCAGCCGGTCTCATCTCTCCGGGCAGGCCGCGGCGGCCGCCCTGGTCGTAATACGTGGAGTTGCAACCCCGGGTTCCCTGTCCCACGCCTTCGCCAGGGAGAGCTCCGTTCTATGCGCCATGGTAGCGGAACCAGATGCACAGCAGGGTCAGCACGGTGAAGGCCACGCTCAGGCCGCCGTAGAGCCAGCCGGCGGCGGCCGGCCTGGCCGGTGCGGCCGCGCCAGCCGCCGGCAGCGGGCTGCCGGCCCCGCGAGCGGCGAAACGCCGGTTGTAGAACAGGATCGCGGCCACCGGCGCCACCGGCAGGAAGTAGCGGCCTTGCAGGCCGTCGACGAAGCCGGCGCCCAGCGGCGTCCAGGTGACGTACTGCGACAGGCTGAGGAGCAGCAGGACGGCGACCGTGACCGCCACCGCCAGCCGCCGCTGCCAGGCGGCGAGCGCCAGCGCCGGATCGCCGCCGGTCAGCGCCGCCGCCAGCAGCAGCAGGCCCCAGAGCACCATCGACGGCTTCGGCAGGGGGGTGTCCAGCCAGCCGAAAATGCCGACGAAGCCGGCGCCGTAGCGCGGGAGGTGATGGACGTAGTCGGCCGCCGCCAGGCCGAGGAAGCGCAGCGGCGCCGCCAGCACGCCGCGCAGCTGGGCCTCCGGGTGCACGCCGAGGCGCGGGGAGCCCAGGTTGGCGAACCGGTGCGTCACCCACGCGGAGATGCCGGCGCCGGCGACCGCGGCGGCCAGGCCGCCCGCCCACAGGCCGGCGACGGCGCGGGAGCGCGCGCGACCGGCCGCGCACCCCTTGGCGCGGACCCCGGGCGGCACCAGGAACACCAGCAGATCGAGCAGGAAGTAGACCCCCTTGGCGGCGGCGACCAGGAAGGCGGTGGCCAGCAGCAGCGCGGGGCTCCCGCCGGCGGACCCGGCTGGATGGGACTCCCCAGCCGGGTCCGCCGCCCGCCGCAGGACCAGCGACAGCAGGCAGCTCACCAGCAGCAGCGGCAGGGCGTCGGTGAGGGCGTCGGCGGAAGCCGAGCTGCGCTCGAACATCGCCATCGGGGTCAGCGCCAGCAGCGCGAGCAGCCAGCGTTGCGCGGGGGCGATCCGCACCGCGATCCACGACACCGCCAGCGCGGCCGCCAGGTTGCCGAGGCGCGCCAGGTAGAGCAGCGCCAGCGGCCGCAGCGCCAGCAAGCGGCCGGCGGCGAGCGCGGCGGCGGCGGCCAGGTACGGCACCGGTGTGTAGAGGGTGAGGCTCCCGGCCGGCATGAAGACGCGGCGCTCCGGCGCGAGCGGCAGGCTCCAGGCGGCGGTCAGCAGGCCGGGCGGCAGGCGGCGGCCGGGGTGGAAGGCGACGCCTGCCGTGCAGAGCTCGGCAAGCTGCCGCAGGCTCGCCGGCAGGCGATAGCCGATGCCGCCGCCGGGTCCCGGCTCGGCGGCGGCGGCGGTGGCGACCTGGTAAGCGCGGAAGAAGTGGGCCGGCTCGTCGGGAACCTGGAACGGCGGCGTCACGAAGACCAGCAGCAGGCCGCCCGCGAGCCCCAGCGCCAGCACCAGGCGGTCGGGGGTCAGGCGGGAGACCGGGGCCGCCTCAGGAGCCACCGGCCGCCACCGGCTTGACGCCGATCAGGGCAAAGTCCTGGCAGCCGTAGAGCAGGTCGTCGAGATGGTCGCGCAGGCGGTTGACGGCGTCCGCCAGCACCCGCTGCTCGGGCGGCAAGCGCGACAGCTCGATCTCGGGCAGCCGCTCGGCGGCCGGGAACGGGCGCAGGTCGAGGCGCTCGACGGGATCGAAGCCGGCAAGCTCGTAGAGCAGGCGCAGGCTCTCGGGATGGACCGGGCGCGCGTGGGTGGGATCGAGCCAGAAGTTGCGCGCCCCGACCACCAGCGACAGCGGGCTGGGAGTCTCGAGGATCAGTGTGCCGCCGGGCCGCAGCGCCCCCCAGGCCAGGCGGACCAGCCGGTCGAGCGCGCCGATCGGCAGGTGCTCGACGACGTGGAAGGAGAGCACCGCGCCGAGGCTCCCGGGCGGCGCCGCGGCCAGCACGGCGAAGAGGTCGCCCTGGACGGCGTCGAGGCCCCGCGCCCGGCACATCGCCACCATGCGGGCGCTGCCGTCGACGCCGCGCGCCGCGATCCCATGCTCGCCGAGCAGCGCCAGCGCCTCGCCCCGGCCGCAACCGAGATCCAGCGCCGGGCCGCCCGCCGCGAGATACGGCAGGTAGCTGGCGATGCGGCCGCGGATCTCCTCCTCGGTGCCGCGATACCGTTTCTCGAGCTCGAAGTAGGCGTGCTCCGAGACCCGCCGCGAAACCTCCTCCCAACCCTCTTCCCCGCTCCCGCCGGAGGCAGCCGCCGCCGCGCCGCTCTCCGCTCGGGCGAGCGTGGCGCCGAGGCTGGCGAGCAGGTCGCGGGCTTCGCGGCGGTAGCGGTCGAGCTTCTGGTCGGCGCGCGCGAAGAGCGCGTCGTTGTGCCGCATCAGCTCCTCGATGCCCTCGGCGTTCAGGGCCTCGAGATAGGCGATGCGCTCCCCGTCGCGGTGCCGCCGCTGCCGTTCGTCCCGCAGGTGCTCGAGCAGCACGACGTTGAAGATGCGCTGGCGCTCCCAGAGGTCGTTCTGCGGCACCTTGACCAGCGGCCGCAGGAGACGCTTCCAGGCGACCAGCAGGCGGCCGAAGAGGCCGCGGTGGCTGCGGATGGGGAACTCGCGGTCCTCCTTCCACAGCCAGTGCCAGTCTTCGAGCTCGCGGGTGGGCTCGACCAGGAAATCGTCGACGCGCGGCGTCCGGCGCGCCGGCGGCGACGGCTCTGGCGACCGCCTGGCGCCGGCGTCGGCCACCGTGACTACTCTTCCCGCACCACCGTGACGGTGATCTCGGCGATGACCTCGGGGTTGAGCTCGACGCGCACCTGGTGGTCGCCGAGGGTCTTGATGCCGCCCTCGAGGTCGATGCGGCGGCGGTCGACGGTGAACCCCTTGCGCTCGAGCAGGTCGCCGACCTCGCTGGCGGTCACCGAGCCATAGAGGGTCTCGGTCTCGCCGACGCGCTTCGGGATCTCCAGCCGCAGGTCCTTCATGCGCGCCGCGACGGCTTCGGCGGCGGCGCGCTCCTGGGCGTGGCGGGCGTCGATCTTGGCGCGCTGCTGCTCGAAAGAGGTGATGTTGGCGTGCGTCGCCTCGAGCGCCAGGCCCTGCGGCAGCAGGTAGTTGCGGCCGTAGCCCGGCTTCACCTCGACGAGCTCGCCGCGCTTGCCGAGGTGACGTTGATCGCTGAGCAGGATCACTTTCACGTCGGCCCCTCCTAGTCCGTGGTGAACGGGATCAGCGCCAGGTGACGCGCCCGCTTGATCGCCTGCTGCAGCAGGCGCTGGTGCCGGGCGCAGGTGCCCGAGATCCGCCGCGGCAGGATCTTGGAGCGCTCGGGGATGAACTGCTGCAGGAGCTTGACGTCCTTGAAGTCGACGTAGTCGATCTTGTCCGCGCAGAACTTGCAGACCTTGCGCCGGCGGTAGAAGACCTTCCTCGGTCGGGCCATGGCGTTAGACCTCCCCCGCGGCGCTCGGAGCGCCGGCGGCCGGGCCGCCCGGGGCGCCCGGACCACCCGAAGCAGGGGCGGCGTCGGCGACACCGGCTGGCGACTCGACGGCGCGGCCCGCCGTCTTGGGATGGCGCGAGGCGGCCCGCTTCAGGTCCTCGTCGGTGCGCACCGTCAGGTAGCGCAGGATCTTGTCGTTCTGGCGCATGCGGTGCTCGACCGCGGGCAGCGAGCTCTTGCCGCCCTCGCTCTCGATGCACAGCAGGACGTACTTGCCCTCGTTCAGCTTGGCGATCGGATAGGCCAGCTTGCGCCGGCCCCAGCTCTCTTCCTTCGAGATCTGGGAGCCGCCGGCGGTGATCATCTGCTTGTACTCCTGGGTCATGGCGACCACGTCATCGTCGGAGACGCGAGGATCGACGACGAATACCAGCTCATATGTGCGCATGTCGGTGAAGAACCTCCCTATGGCCTGGGTCAGTCCCGCTTCGCGCGGAACAGAGAGGAGATGGTGGCGGCCAACCGGCAGCCCCCTCGGGGCCGCGGCGCCGCAGCGAGCCACGCATTGTACACGGCGGAGTGTCAGGCGCCAAGCCCGGGGTGGCGCCAAGGTATTACCCTCGAGGCGCCACCCCAGGGTCTCCAGCCGAGGCCGCCGGCCCTGCCCCGGCACCGTCCGGGGCACCGTTGAAGCGGCTCATGGCGGCGTCGATGCCGTCGCGCAGCCAGGCCTCGCAGGCGTCGGCGGCGCGCTGCACCACCGGCGCCAGCGCCGCTTCCTCGGCCGGCGGGAAGGGCGACAGCACGTGGTCGACGAGCCCTGCGGCGGAGACCGCGGTGACCGCGGCGGCCGCCCCTTCGGGCGAGCCGATGCCGATGCGCAGGCGGGCCACCTGGTCGGTGCGCAGGTTCTCGAGGATCGACTCGATGCCGCGGTGGCCGGCCGGGCTGCCGGAGCGCCGCAGGCGCAGGCGGCCGAACGGCAGGTTGACCTCGTCGTAGACCACCAGCAGGGCGGCCGGGTCGAGGCCGTGTAACTCGACGAGGCAGCGCGCCGCGAAGCCGCTGCGGTTCATGTAGGTCTGCGGCTTGGCGAGGAGCACGGCGAGCGCCTCGGGGGCGGCTGGCGGCCCGGCCGCCTGGGCGGCATCGGCCGCCGGCACGTCCAGCGCCGCCGCCACGGCTGGAGCCGCCGCGGCCGCCGGCATCCCCGGCACCGCCGGCAGGCCGGGCAGCTCCACGCGCGCGGTCAGGGCGTTGCACTCCAGGCGATCGAGGCGCGCCTGCCAGCGGTGGGCCAGCTCCTCGACCACCCGGAAGCCGACGTTGTGGCGGGTGGCGCGGTACTCCTCTCCCGGGTTGCCGAGGCCCAGGATCAGGCGGTTCACGCCTCTTCCGTCTTGCCCTTCTTGATCACCTCGGGCTCGGGCCCGGCGGCCTCCACCGGGGCCTCCTCGGCGGCGGCCGGTGCCACCTCGGTCTTCGAGTGCATCACCGACACCAGCACGCGATCGGGCTCGTCGAGCAGCGTCACCCCGGGCGGCAGGTGCAGATCGGCGACGCTCAGGTGCTGGCCCAGGTGCAGCTCGCTGACGTCGAGCTCGATCTTCTTCGGGATGTCGCCGGGCAGGCACTCGAGGTGGACCTCGCGGTGCGAGAAGTCGAGCACGCCGCCCTCGGTCTTGACGCCGTAGGCGGTGCCGGCCAGCTCGATCGCCACCTGCACCCGCACCTTCTCGGTCATCACCACGCGCAGGAAGTCGAGATGCAGGATCTCGCGGGTGATGGGGTCGAGCTGCATGTCGCGGATCATCGCGTGGCGCTCCTGCCCGGTGCTCGCCAGCTTGAGCAGGAAGACCGCGTTGTCGCCGGCGCCGCTGCGCAGCAGGTCGACGAGCCGCCGGCGGTCGACGTGGATGGGCACCGCATCCTTGCCGGCCCCGCCGTAGACGACGGCCGGGATCTGGCCGCGCAAGCGCAGCCGGCGGTTGCTGTTGGTGCCGGTCTCCTGGCGCGGCTGGACTTCGATCGTCATTTCACTCTTGTCACTCATGGTTACCTCGCTTCGTTGCCTCGCATGCGGAGCTCTAAGACCTCGTCGGACGGGTCAGACGAACAGGGAGCTCACCGAGCTGTTTTCGTGGATCCTGCGGATGGCCTCGCCGAGCAGCGCCGAGACCGTCAGCGGCCGCAGCTTGTGCGACCGCGCGAGCTTCTCCTCGAGAGGGGTGGTGTTGGTGATCAGCACCGCTTCGACCGGCGATTGAGCGATGCGCTGCAGCGCCGGCCCGGACAGGACGCCGTGCACGCCGGCGGCCAGCACCCGCCTGGCGCCCTTGGCCTTCAGCGCGTCGACGGTCTTGGTCAGGGTGCCGGCGGTATCGACGATGTCGTCGACGATCAGCGCGTTGCAGCCGTCGACCTCGCCGATGACGAACATCACGTCGGCCTCGTTCGGCGCCGTGCGGCGCTTGTCGACGATGGCCAGTCCGACGTCCATGCGCTTGGCGATGGCGCGGGCGCGCTCGACGCCGCCGGCATCGGGCGAGACGATGACGAGGTCGGGGAGGTCGAGCTCGCGGATCGCGTCGAGCAGGACCGGCGCCGCGAACAGGTGATCGACGGGCACGTCGAAGAACCCCTGGATCTGGTCGGCATGGAGGTCCATGGTGAGGACGCGGTCGGCGCCGGCGCGCGAGATCAGGTCGGCCACCAGCTTGGCGGTGATCGGCACGCGCGGCTGGTCCTTCTTGTCCTGCCGGGCATAGCCGTAGTAAGGCAGCACGGCGGTCACCCGCGAAGCCGAGGAGCGCTTGAACGTGTCGAGCATGATCAGCAGCTCCATCAGGTTCTCGTTCACCGGCTGGCAGGTCGGCTGCACCACGAAGACGTCGGAGCCGCGGACGTTCTCCTGGATCTGGCAGAAGACCTCGCCATCGGAGAAGTTGCGCGCCGAGACGTTGCCGGGCGGCAGGTTCAGGTAGTCGCAGATCTCCTGCGTCAGCAACGGATGCGCGCGTCCGCCGAAGATCTTCAGGTCGCCGGGCATACTCCTCCGCTCACCAATGAACCAGGCCTCGCCTGGGGTCTCGCACGGTCAAGCGCCGTGCCGTTGCACGCTGCCGCCGCCGGCACGCGACCGCCGGCGGGCGGAATTCCCGGGTTCCCGGGGGCCGGGCGACAGGCGACAGGCGGAGCCGCGGCCCTCCCAGCCGGGGTGCCGCGACAGGCGACAGGCGGAGCCGCGGCTGGAACAGCTTGGTTGGGGCGGGAGGATTCGAACCTCCGAATGCCAGATCCAAAGTCTGGTGCCTTACCACTTGGCGACGCCCCAGTCTCGGTCGGCTCCGGAGGCCCTCGCCGAGAAGCACCGGAGAGCGGCCGTCAGGTCGTCCAGAAGGAGTCGCGCAGATGCATCTCCTCGATCTCCTCCAGGGTCTTCTCGGGCGGCGCCGGAGGAGGCGGAGGGGCCTTGGCACTCGCGGCGCCGGCGCCCGCGCCGTCCGCGCCGTCCGCGCCGTCCGAACCGGCCGAACCGGCAGCGCCATCCGCACCGGCCGTGCCCGCGGAGCCGTCCGAGCCGCTCGGGCCGGCAGAGCCACCCGCGCCGTCCGAGCCGGCGACGCCGGGAACGCCAGCCGCGCCTGCCGCCGAGAATTCCGCGGCCACCATCGCGGGAGGCGCCGGCATCGCGCGGACGTCCGTCGCGGCTGCCGCTGCTGCCGGCGCCGCCGGCGCCCTGTGGGCTGCCGGAGGTGCCGGGGCTGCCGTGTGCGCGCCCGCCGTACCCGCACCTGCCTGCATCACTTCCGGGGCCGCCGGGGCCGCTGGGGCGGCCGCCGGAGCGGCCACGGAGGCGGCGCCGTCGGCGAGGTGATGCGGCGGCGCCGGCAGCTGCTCGCCGCGCTCGGCCAGGATACGCTCGTACTCGCCGAGGACCCTGTCCTCGATCATGCGCCTTGTCTCGTTGTTCAGCGGGTGAGCCACGTCCTTGAACTCGCCGTTCTTCTTCTTGCGGCTCGGCATGCTGATGAAGAGACCGTCCCTGCCCTGGATGATCTTGATGTCGTTCACCATGAAGCACTGGTCGAAGACGATCGACACGAATGCCTTGAGCTTCTCCTCCTGGATCGGAAAGACCTTGACCTCTGTGATCTCCATGTCCCGTCCCTCTCACCGACGAACTTCACGGAGCGTCCCGCCGTGCGGCCACCGGAAGAAGACTCCGGAGGCGCGAGCGGAGCGCTCAGGCCAGCTCGAGGCCCGCCCCAGGAGCCGCGTCCGAGGGCTCGACTCTCCACACCTCAGCCGGGCGTCAATCGCGCCATTATATACCCGACTGAACGCTGAAGCGTGAGCGAGGCGTGCCCCTTCCGGGCGGGCATCGGCGCGGCCGCGGCGCAGGACTCCGGGTCCCCGCGCCAGGCGCCATATGCTAGAGGCCCGTCACAGAGCTGTCAAACCGGAGACCGGAGGACCGGAGAACCGGAGGAGGGTAGTGTCCCGGGACACTACCCATCGGAGCGTCTGGAGGAGTCGGTCAGAACGATCCGGCGCCGGGAGACGCCGGCGCAGTGGCGGCGGTGCAGGTGCTCTGCCGGTAGTCGGACCGGGGCGTCATCGGGACCAGCGCACGCAGGGGTTCGCGCACGGCTTCCCGCCATCGCACCTCCACGCCCTTGCGGCGGTCGGAGAGGACCGACCAGCTGCCGCTCGCGGCCCACGACAGGATCGGGGCTGCCGTCGCGTCTTGCCACAGGCCCCAGCTGACGACCTGGCCGCCGCGCAGGGCCGCGCTCCAGCCACGCCCGGCGGCGTCGCGGTAGGCGACGGTGTCGCCGCCGGCGCCCGCGCCGCTGCCGCCGCCGGCGGGCGTGGTGCCGCGGCTGACGATCGCCGGGTCGGCCGGCGGCACCGGCAGGCGCCCCAGCAGGAGCGGCGGCAAGGCGGAGAGAGAGAGAGGGCCGAGCGGCAGGAAGGCGAGATCGAGGGAGCCCGACAGGCGGCAGTAACGATGACCGCGGTGGTCGAGCCACAGGCCGCGGTCGCCCTCGACGTCCAGGCCCCAGACCGCGCGGCCGAGCGCGTCCACCGCCTGCGCCTGGTAGCGCTCCGGCGAGGCCAGGCGCAGGGTCAGCTTGAGGCTCCCCTCACCCTCGGGGCCGGCGACGCCGACGCGATAGAGGATCTGCGAGCCGTAGGCGGCGGCGGGCACCTGCCAGGGGGAGATCGCCGCCGGCGCCGGCGCCGCCTCCCGCGGGGCGCCCGCCTGCGGCGGGAGCACCGGTGCCCTGGGGACCGTGCTGCAGCCCACCGCCGCCGCGACCGCCACCGCCAGCGACAGCGCCGCCGCCAGCCACTGCAAGGGGGCCGAGAGGCAGCGGCGGCGGACGGTGGCGGGCGATCTCAGAACGTGTGTGCTCGGGGTGGAGGCCGCGAAGAAGCCGGTGTCCCGCCCGCTCAGGGGCGGGAGCCGCCCGCCAGGCTGTCGAGCTTGCGCCTCACCGCTTCGGCCTTGGCGGGATCGGCGGCCTCGAGCGCGATGGCGCGCCGGTAGGCCTCGCCGGCCCGGTCGCGCTGCCCCATGGCGCCGTAGACGTCGCCCAGGTGCTCCTGGACGGTGCCGTCGGCGGTCTCGAGGCGCGTCGCCCGCTCCAGCGTGGTGCGAGCTTGCTCGAAACGCCCAAGCCGGTAGTACACCCAACCAAGGGAGTCGACGTAGGCGCCATTGTCGGGTTCGAGGGCGACGGCCTTCTCGATCAGCTTCTGGGCTTCGTCAAGGTGTTCGCCCCGCTCGGCGAACATGTACCCCAGGTAGTTGAGCGCGGCGTGGTACTCCGGGTCGGTGTCGAGCAGCCGCCGGAACTCGGCCACCGCCTGCTCGCGCTTGCCGCTGCGCTCGTAGGCGGCGCCCAGCAGGAAATGCGCCGCCTTCGAGCCCGGCGCCGCCAAGCCCCCGTCCGACCGGGCAACCAGCTTCTCGAGCACCGGGACCGACTCGGTGTACTTGTCGAGGCGCTGGTAGGCCTCGGCCGCGGCCAACGCAGAGTGCGGGTCCTGGGCGCCGGCGAGGTCTTGGAGGTGGCGCAACGCCTCGGCCTCGCGGCCGGCCCGGAACAGCACCTCGGCGCGCTTGGCGGACAAGGTCGGAGACGGCGGGTCGGCCTGCGCCGCCTGCGCATGGTCGAGCAGCTTCAGCGCGTCGTCGTAGCTCTTGCGCTGGACCAGGGCGTCGGCGGCGAGCTGCAGGGCGGGCTCGCGGACGGCCTCCTCCTTCGGACCGAGACGCAGGAGCGGTTGCAGCGTCTCGCTCACCCGGTCCCACTGCTTGGCGTCGTAATAGACCTGCGCCAGCTCGAGGCGGGCCTGCCGCTCTTCGTCCTGCTTGCCGGCCTTGGCCAGGTTGGAGTCGAGCTCGGCGAGGACGCGCGCCGCATCGTCCGGGCGGCCGGAGCGCTCGAGCACCTTCGACAGGATGGTGGCCAGGGCCGCATCGTTCGGCCGCGTGCCGCGCAGCTGCTCCAGCAGCTCGCCGGCCTCCTCGTTGTGGCCTTGCGCCGCCAGGGCCAGCCCCTTGAGCAGGAGGAGCTGCATCTCGTCGGGATCGGAGCCTGTCTGCGGCGGCGCGGCCGGCGACTGCTGCAGGCGCGGCGCCGTCGGCGCCGCCGGAGCCGCCGGGGCCGCCGGGAGCAGGGGCTCGACCGTGGCCAGGGCGCGGTCCACGTCGCCGGTCAAGTAGTAGGCCCACGCCAGCTGCCGCTGCAAGCGGACGTCGCCCCGCTCGGCCTCCGGCGCCGCGGTGAGCGTCGCCAGCACCGCGGCGTAGTCGTTCCGCCGGCCCTCGAGCTCGGCCAGGGTGAGGCGCGCCTCGAGCGCGGCGGGCTCGAACTCGAGGATCTGGGCGAGAACCGTCTCGGCCTCCTTGGCCTTGTCGTCGCGCAGCAGCGCCTCCACCAGCAAGGCGTAGGCGGCCCGCTGCTGGGGGGATTCATGGATGACCTCGCGGAACACCTCAGCCGCCTTGGCGGGCTGCTGCTGCTCGAGGTAGAGCCGCCCGAGGTTGATCGCCGTCTGCAAGTCCTCCGGATCGCTCTGGTGCACGGTCTCGAGCGCCTCGAGGGCCGTGTGCAGGGCGGCAGGGTCCTGGCCCGCCATCTCGAGATAGACCAGGCCGACGCCCCGCAGCACGTCGAGATTGTGCGGCGCGAGCTGGCGCGCCTTGCCGACCTCGTCGGTCGCCTGGCGCAGGTAGCCGGTCTGGGCGCTGGGCAGGCGCGCGGCCTGGGCCAGGCGGGCAAGCAGCTGGGCGTGCTCGAGATGGATGTAGGCGGAGTCGGGGCGGGCCTTCTCGGCCTCCTCGAAGGCCGACAGGGCCTCGGGCAGCATGCCGTCGCCGACCAGCAGGTTGGCCATCAGGAACTCGAAGTCGCCGCTGCCGCCGCGAGGCGCGTCGGAAGCGCCGGGTGGGCGCGAGGGATCAGGAACGCCGGGTGGGCGCGGGGGAACCGGAGCGCTCGCAGGTCCCGCGGCGCCTGGGCCGCCCGGCGCGCTCGGCGCGCCCGAGGCACCGGGGCCGCCCTGGCCTCCCTGGATGCCCAGCGCCCGGGCCGGCAGGGCTGCTGCGGAGGCTGACTGTCCTGCGCCGATGGCGCCGAACGCGCCGAACGCGCCGAGGGCAATCGCACCGATGGCGCCAATACCCGAGAACCACGAGACCGTCGCAAGCCGAGATCGCGCCAATTCCCTCATCCGCCCAGAATAGCAGCCGCACGCTTCGCTTTACAAGGCTCTAGAGCCGCTTCTATAATCGTGGCGCAGCAGATAAGTGGCGTCCCGACAAGCAGTTAGAAAAGCTGAACTCGAACCCCCGTCCACTGCCCCGAATTGACCACGGAACGAGGTCGGGAGCATGGGTAAGCTCGGACAGCTCCTGGTCGCGCGGGGCTGGATCACGGTCCAGCAGCTGACGCGCGCGTTGCAGACGCAGAACGCCGTGGGAGGGCGGGTCGGCACCTGCCTGCTCGAGATGGAGGTGCTGGGCGAAGACCTGCTGGTGCGCTCGCTGTCCGAGCAGCTGGGCGTGCCGGCCGCCGTCATCGAGGACCTGCGCGGCATCCCGGAGGAGGTGCTGCGCCTCATCCCCGAGAAGCTGGCGCGGCGCTGCCGCGCCATCCCGTTCCGGGTCTCCGGCGGCCGGCTCGACGTCGCGATGCAGGACCCGCGCAACCTGGTCTGCCAGGACGAGATCGCCTTCGCGTGCGGCCGGCGCGTCAAGGTGCACGTGTTGCACGAGCTGCGGATCTGCGAGGCGTTGCAGCGCTACTACCACGAGGAGTGCCCGTCGCGCTACAGCCTGCTGCTCGACCGCGTCAACCGCGCCCGCTACCTGTGGAGCGCCAAGGAAGGCGGCGCGCGGCCGGGAGCTGCCGCGTCGGACGCGGCAGACCGCGCCGAGGTCTTGAGCGCTCTGCCCGCCGACGGCCTGCTGTCCGAGACGCCGCGATTCCGGCCGCCGCCGCTGCCGGAGCCCGCGTTTCCGCCCCTGCCGCGCCGGCGGTCGCTGTTCCGGTCGCGTAGCATCGACCCGCCGGCGCCGGCGGGCGGTGCGAAGGTCGATGGCGCGCAGCTGTTGCCACCGCTCGAGGAGCTCGACCTACGGCCCGAGAGGCCGCGGGAAGCGGCCGAGACACCGGAGGTATCGCTGCCGGCCACAGCCGCTGCAACGCCACCGGGCACCGCAGAGGGGACGCCGGAGGCCGCGGCCGCGGCAACGCTGCCAGCCTCGGCAGAATCGCCGCGGGAAGCGGCCGAGACGCTGGTGGCCAAAGCACTGGATCCGGGTCCGGGTCCGGGTTCGGGTCCGGATCTGGATCTGGATCTGGAAGCGACCCTCGCGCTGGGTCCGCC
>DATDGZ010000491.1:0-9784 GCA_036521795.1 Thermoanaerobaculia bacterium
GCCATGAGACGGCGGCCATGAGACGGCGGCCATGAGACGGCGGCAATGAGCCTGACTCCGACGGTGGCCATCGTCGGCCGCCCCAACGTCGGCAAGTCCACCCTCTTCAATCGCCTGCTGGGCCGCCGCCAGGCAATCGTCCACGACCTGCCGGGGGTGACCCGCGACCGCATCACCGGGCTTGCCGAGCTCGACGGCGACCGCTCGTTCCAAGTGATCGACACCGGCGGCCTGATGCTCGGTGACGACCCGCTGGGGCTGTCGACCCAGGTCTTCATGGCCGTCGAGGAGTGCGATCTCCTGCTCTTCCTGGTCGACGGGCGCGACGGCCTGGTCACCGCCGACGAAGCGGTGTGGGAACGGCTGCGCCGCACCGGCAAGCCCGCCCTGCTGGTGGTCAACAAGGGCGACACGAGGGAGGCACGCAGCCGCTTCCCGGAGTTCTATCGCCTGGGCATCGACCGCCAGCTGCTGGTCTCGGCCGAGCACGGGCAGGGGATCGAGGAGCTGCGCGAAGCGCTGTCCCTGGCGCTGCCCGAGGTGCCTGCCGAGGTGCGTCCGGAGATGCCGGCGATCGCCATCGTCGGCCGCCCCAACGTCGGCAAGTCGTCGCTGCTCAACCGCATCGTCGGCCAGCCGCGGGCCCTGGTCTCGCCGGTGGCGGGGACCACCCGCGACCCGATCGACACACCGGTCACCCGCGGCGATCGCTCCTACCTGCTGATCGACACCGCCGGCATCCGGCGCCGCAGCCAGACCTCGGGCGCCCCGGAGGAGCTGGCGGTGATGATGGCGCGGCGCCAGATCGAGCGCGCGCAGCTGGCGGTGCTGGTCGTCGACGCCGCGCAGGGGGTGACCAGCGGCGACCTGGCCATCGCCGGCACCATCTGGGAGCTCGGCCGCGCTGCCGTGCTGGCGATCAACAAGTGGGACCTGCTCGACGAGGAGTCGCGCGGGCGCCTCGAGCTGTCACTCGAGAGGCTCGACGAGCACCTGGCGCACCCGCGGCGCGTCAACGTCTCGGCGCTGACCGGCCGCGGCGTCGAGAAGCTCTTTCCGGCGATCGATCCGACGCTGGCCGCGCACTCCCTGAAGCTGGGCACGGCCGAGGCCAATCGGCTGTTTGAGTCTGCCATCCGGCGGGTGAGCCCGCCGAGCCTGGGCGGCCGGCCCTGGAAGCTCTACTACGCCACGCAGGTGTCGAGCGAACCGCCCACGTTCATGCTGTTCGCCAACCGCACGCTGCCCCGCAACCATCACTACCGGCGCTATCTCGAGAACCGGCTCCGCGACGAGCTCGACCTGGCCGGGGTGCCGGTGCGGCTGGTGGTCCGGCGGCGCACGGAGTCACGGCGGTGAGGGCGGCGGGAGGCGGTGGTGTCGGCCTGATGGCGATGCTGCTGGCGTGGGGCTGCACCCGCTGAAAGGAGCATCGCATGAGCACGGAATCGAGGCACGAGGCCGCCGGGGCTGGGCCCGTGCAGCGCTGGGCCACCTCGCTGATCTGCTCGCGCACCGGCACGGCGGCGCCTCTCGACGCGCCGGCCTTCCTGTCGCCGGCAGGCGCCCCCTGGCTGGTCGAGTACGCTCTGGACCCGGCGCGCGGCGAGTGGCTGCGGCGGGTCTTGCCCGGCCGCCCCTGGACTCTCTGGCGCTACCGTGAGCTGCTGCCGCTGGCTGATTTCGAGCGGCGGATCGACCTTGGCGAAGGTGCCACGCCGCTGGTGCGCCTGCGCCGCACGCCGTGCGCCGGCGCCGAGCTGTGGGTGAAGGACGAAGCAGGCAATCCGACCGGCTCCTTCAAGGCGCGCGGGCTGTCGCTGGCGGTGAACCGGGCGCGGGAGCTGGGAGCGCCGGGAGTGCAGCTGGCGAGCGCCGGCAACGCCGCCCTGGCGCTCGCCGCCTATGCCGCGGCCGCCGGCCTGCCGGCCCGCGTGGCGATGCCGGCGGACACGCCGCCGTCCATCGCAGCGCGCTGCCGCGACCATGGCGCCGAGGTGCTCTCCTCGCCGGGGACCCTGGTCGAGGCGGCGCGGCTGCTCTCCGAGGGCGCGGGTGGGGGCGGAGGCGAGGGCTTCTGGAACCTCTCGACGCTGCGCGAGCCCTACCGCGCCGAGGGCAAGAAGACCATGGGCCTCGAGCTCGCCGAGCAGCTGGGCTGGGAGCTGCCGGACTGGATCGTCTACCCGCTGGGCGGCGGCACCGGCATCGTCGGGATGCACAAGGCCTTCGCGGAGCTGCGGCGGCTCGGCCTGGTGGGGGAGAAGCGGCCGCGCTTCGTGGCGGTGCAGATGGCCGGCTGCGCGCCGATCGTGCGCGCCTTCGCACATGGCCAGGAGAGCGCGGAGCCCTGGGAGGAGCCGCAGACGCGGGTCTGGGGGCTGCGGGTGCCGCGGGCGCTCGGCGATTTCCTGGTGCTGCGTGCGCTGCGCGAGTCGGCCGGGCGGGCGGTGGCCGTGGACGAGGCGTGCCTGCCGGACGTGGCGGCGCGAGCGGCGCGCGACGAGGGGCTGCGCGTGGGCCCGGAGGGCGCCGCGGCTCTCGCCGCGACCCTCGGCCTCGCCGCGGAGGGCGCGTTCGCCGCGGGTGAGCGGGTGGTGGTCTTCCAGACCGGCGATCCGGCGAATTATCTCTGAAGGGTTTCCGGGACAGTGGTGTCCCCGATGGGGTAGTCGAGAAAACGGACCTACTACCCGAGGGGGGCGCTCAGTCGAAGACGTCGTCCAGGAGAATCCGAAAACCCGGCAGCAGCGGAGTCGAGAGGGACGCCGCCGCGTCACCCCGCTGGCGGATCAGGTCGGCGGCGAGCTCGAAGCGGCCACGCTTCAGGCGGAAGACCTGGACCGTCTCGAGCACCGGATCGATCAGCCAGTACTCGGTCACGCCTTGACGCTCGTAGAGGCTGCGCTTGGCGCCGCGATCGACGCGCCTCGTCGAGGGCGACAGCACCTCGACGACGAGATCCGGGACGACCGTGAGGCAGCGCTCGTCCTGCTGGGCCCGCAGCCGCTTCTTCGAGACGTACAGCACGTCGGGCTCGACGACGTCCGCATCAGAGAACAGCACGTCCAGGGGCGCCATGTAGACGCGGCCGCGACGACGCTCGCGCAGGTACATGAACAGATGGCCCGCCACGTTCATCGCGACCTGCTGATGTCCGTGGGTTGGCGCCGGGGTCATGTAGTGTTCGCCATCGATCAGCTCGTGGCGCAGGCCGTCGTCGGGCAGACGGCAGAGGTCCGCGTAGGTGAGCCTTACCGGAGAAGACGGATTTTCCATGGCGAGATACCTACTTGGCCTCAGTCGAAGACCTTGTCGAGCCGGATCTCGAGACCGGGAAGGAGAGGAGTGGAGAGGACCGGGACGGAGGTGCCTCCCTGGCGGAACAGCTCAGTGCTCAGCTGAAGGCGGTCGTCCTGGAGCCGGTAGACGCTGACCGTCTCCTTCTCCGGGTCGACGATCCAGTACTCCTGCACCAGGAAACGCTCGTACAGACGATGCTTGACGCCTTGGTCGACGCGCTTCGTCGACGGTGACAGGATCTCCACGACGAGGTCGGGCGCGCCTTCCAGGTAATCCTCCGTCATCTGTCGCTGCTCGCGCTCGTCCGAGACATAGAGCAGGTCGGGCTCGACGCAATCGAGATCGGTCAGGACCACGTCGAGGGGCGCGTAATACACACGCCCCAGGGGGTGCTCCTCCAGGAACGTGCCGAGACGGAGATAGAGCCTGCCGGAGACTCGCTGGTGCTTGGGTCGGGGCGCCGGGGTCACGTAGTGCTCTCCGTCGATCAGCTCGTGACGCATGCCGTCGTCGGGCAGACGACGGAGGTCTTGATAGGTGAGCCTTACCGGAGAAGACGTAATCCCTCTATTCCCCATGCGCACGCTCCTCATGCGAAGATCTCGTCGAGTGAAGGCTCGAAGCCCGGAAGGAGAGGAGTGGAGAGCAGCGGTACCGAGGTACCTCCTTGGCGAGATAACTCCGCGCTCAGCAGAAGGCCGCCTTCCTCCCGCCGGTACACTTTCACCACCTCATTCTCTGGGTCGATGATCCAGTATTCAGGTACACGGAAGCGTTCGTACAATCCGTGCTTGACGCCGCGGTCGACATGCTTTGTCGATGGAGACAGGATCTCGACGACGAGATCGGGAGCTCCTTCCATATAGTCTTCGGTCATCTGCCGGGCCTCGCGCTCGCGCGAGACATAGAGCAGGTCGGGCTCGACGCAATCGTCGTCGCTGAACACGACGTCGAGCGGGGCATAGTACACCTCCCCCACCGGGTGCTCCTTCAGGTAGATGAAGATCTGGCCGAAGATCCGGCCGGAGATTCGCTGGTGCTTCGTCTTGGGTGCGGGGCTCACGTAGTGCTCGCCGTCGATCAGCTCGTGACGCAGCCCGTCGTCGGGAAGACGGCGGAGCTCGTCAACGGTGAGCCTCAATGACTTAGACGCAATTCCCATGACGCTGCCTCTCGATCGAGCTGTTGGCGGGCGGAAGAGACGCCGCCGGCGAGGAAGCTAAACTCATCCAAGAGGATCGTACCACTGCTCAGCCGCCCTAGAAACTCGGAATGTGAGCGTTTCGTCGCCGGCCGAGAGTGCGCGCCTCTTGGAGCCAGACAAAGGCCATTGATAGGATCGGGACTGGTGACGACCGACGTGAGCGAGATGCTTCGAGACTGCCCCGGAGGAGAGGGGCACGGGTCGTCCGGCCGCGCTGCCCGGAAGTTGACCGCGCTGGCGCGCCTGGTCGATTCGCTGGTCGATTCGGGCGCTGCCTCTGCGGCGGTGGCTCTGGCAGGCGGCTGGCGGAGGCTGGAGTGGAGCCGGACGGCGGGATGGGCGCGCGGCGGGCCGCCGGTGGGACGGCGGGCGGAGGCGGCAACCTGGTTCGATTACGGCTCGCTGACCAAGCCGTTCGTCGCCACGCTCGCCCTGCTGCTCGACCGTGCCGGCGAGCTGCCGCTCGGCACGCGGATCGGCGACGTGTTCGGCGGCGCAGACCGCCGGCTGGCGGCGCTGCCGCTCGCGGACCTGTTGCGCCACCGCTCCGGCCTGGTGGGCTGGACGCCGCTCTACGCCCGCTGCCGGTCGCTTGCCGAGGTGGAGGCGCTGCTGCTCTCGGGCACCCTGCTCGGCGCTCGCGCGGGCACCTACAGCGACCTCGACTACCTGCTGTGGGGCCTGGCGGCGGAGCGGGCGCTCGGCCGGCCGCTCGCGGCGTTGGTTGGGGAGCGAGTGCTGGCACCGCTCGGCGTGGGAGGCTCGATCGCCGTGGTCCCGGGGGACCTGCCACAGGTGGCGGAGTCGCGGATGGGCTCGGGGCGCGAGATGGAGCTGGCCGCCCGGCAGGGGGTCGCTGCGCCGCTCCTGCCGCCGCCGCACATCGGGCTGCCGCAGGACGGCAACGCCCGCTTCCTGGCCGGGCTGGCCACTGCGGCGGCACCCGGACTGGCGGACGGCGTCCTGTGGGGCTTTGCCGGCCTGTTCGGCACGGCCGCCGCGCTCTGGCGGCTGGGCGCGGAATGGTTGGAGCCGCGCGCGCTGTTGCACAAGGAGGACATTGCCGCTGCCCTCGCCGGCGGTGGGCCGTTCGCCCTCGGCTGGTGGCGGCGCCGGTCGCATGGCGGAGGAGGGGGGCCGGCGCTCTCGGCAGGCTCCTTCGGGCATACCGGCTTCGCGGGCGGCAGCCTGTGGATCGACCCGAGCCGCCCGCGGGTCTTCGTGCTGCTCGCTCACCGCGTCGACCCGGCGACCAACCTGAACCGCTGGCGGCGGCGATTTCACGCCGCGGCGGCACGGGCTCTGCTGGCGGCCGACGACGACTGACTCTGCTGACTCAGGAGGCACATCGCCGATGAATATCCGTGATCTGGTCCTGGTCGACGGGGTGCGCACCCCGATGATCGGTTACAACGGTGCTTTCGCCGACGTCTCGGCGATCGATCTCGCCGCCCACGCGGCGCGGGCCCTGCTCGACCGCCTGGGCGTGGAGGGCAGCGAGATCGACCACGCGGTGGTCGGCAACGCCCTGCAGACCTCGCCGGACGCCATCTACGGGGCGCGCCACGTGGCGCTCAAGGCGGGGCTGCCGGCCGAGGTGCCGGCGCTCACCGTCAACCGCCTCTGCGGCTCCGGCATCCAATCGGTGATCTCCGGCGCGCAGGCGATCCTGACCGGCGATGCCACCACCTGCCTGGTCGGGGGCATGGAGAACATGTCACAGACTCCCCACGTCATCTGGGGCGCCCGGCGTGGCTTCAAGCTGGGCCAGGGCAAGCTCGAAGACCTACTGATGGTGGCGCTCTTCGATTCCTACTGCGGCTATTACATGGCCCAGACCAGCAACAACCTGGCGCGCGACTACGGCATCACCCGTGCCGACCAGGACGAGCTCGCGCTGCTCTCGCAGCGGCGCGCCGGCGCCGCCTGGGCGAGCTGCAGGCTCTCCGAGGAGGTGGTGCCGGTCGAGGTCGGCAAGGGCAAGAAGGCGAAGCTGGTCGAGCGCGACGACCACCTGCGCCCGGACAGCACCATGGAGGACCTCGCCGCGCTGCCGCCGGCGTTCGACAAGGACGGCTTCGTCACCGCCGGCAACGCCTCCGGCATCGTCGACGGTGCCGCCATGATGCTGCTGTCGACGGCCGAGCATGCCGCGGAGCGGGGCTGGAAGCCGCTCGGCCGCATCCTCGGCTGGTCGGTGGTCGGCGTCGACCCGTCGCGCATGGGCATCGGGCCGGCCCCGGCGATCCGCGCCGTGCTGGCCAGGACCGGCATGGACCTCGGCGATCTCGACCTGATCGAGATCAACGAGGCGTTCGCCGGCCAGATCCTGGCGGTCATCCGCGAGCTGCAGCTCGACGTCGACAAGCTCAACGTCAACGGCGGCGCCATCGCTCTCGGCCATCCGCTCGGCGCCTCCGGCACCCGCCTGCTGATCACCCTGCTCAAGGAGCTCGGCCGGCGCGGCGGCGGCACCGGCGTCGCCTCGGCCTGCATCGGCGGCGGACAGGGAATCGCCATGTTGGTCGAGACCGTCCAGTGATCGACCTCGGCGGCCGCCGGGTGCTGGTGACCGGCGGCAGCCGCGGCATCGGCGCGGCCTGCTGCCGCCTCTTCGCCCGCGCCGGCGCCGCCGTGCTCGTCCACTACCAGTCCCGCGAGGATCGGGCGACGGCGCTGCTCGAGGAGCTGCGCGGCCTGGGCCCCAGGCCGGGCGGACCGCCGCCACACCTCGTGCGACGCTGCGACCTGCGCGACCGGGCCGACGTCTGGGCGATGTTCGCCTTCGCCGCCGCCGAATGGGGGGCGCTCGACGTCCTGGTCAACAACGCCGGCATCTGGGTCCCAAGCCCGCTCGGCGACTTCGACGGCACCGTCCTCGACGAGACGCTGGCGGTCAACGTCACCGGCTCGTTCCTCTGCACCGCGGCGGCGCTGCCGCTGCTCGAGCTTGCGGCCGACGGCAACGTCGTCAACCTGACCTCGACCGCCGGCCAGCGCGGCGAGCCGGGCTACAGCTCCTATGCCGCCAGCAAGGGAGCGATGATCGCCGCCACCCGCTCGTGGGCCGTCGAGCTGGCGCCGCGGGTGCGGGTCAACTCGGTCGCTCCCGGCTGGGTCGACACCGACATGACGGCGGCGGCACTTTCCGGCCCGGGGCGGAACGAGGCCCTGGCCGGCATCCCGCTCGGCCGCATCGCCACCCCCGACGACATCGCCGGCCCGGTCGTCTTCCTCGCCTCGCCGCTCGCCCGCCACGTCACCGGCGAAGTCCTGAGCGTCAACGGCGGCAGCGTCCTCGGCGGCTGAGACGGCCGTCCCGGTCGCGCTCGCCTTCGCGTAACCGAGACCTGGACCTGGCTTCGCCCAGCGATCAGGACGCGAAGAGGCGCAACCCCAGGGAGTCACAGGGGTCGGCAACCGGGGGCAGCTCGACGAGCCAGGGCTGAGCCGCGAAGACGAGGTTGGACGTCGAGATCGATGCGATGACGATCCTTCGGTCGCGTGCGCACCGCCGCAACCGCTCCACGACCGCGGGCAAGACCGAGGGCAAGAAGGAGTTCAGCACGCAGTACCAGCGGGTATCGGGCCAGGGTGCGCTCACCGCGTCGCCGCACGTGAGCTCGAGCCGCGCAAGGCCGAGGAGATCGCGGACTCGCAGCGCCTCGTCGACTCGTTCTCGCACGAGCTCGATGCCGTGGACCCGAGTCTCGCGCAGCAGGACGCCGTAGAAGGCGACCCGCCCGTAACCGCTGCCCAGATCCAGCAAGACCTCTTCCTCCGGCACCTCCAGGCGGCGGAACAGCTCCCGGAAGACCCAGTACGGGAGGTCTGCCTGATCGATCCGATGCTGTCCGTACGCGCCCAGCAGATCGAGCCAGGAGCGGGCCGATCCATCCACTCCAACCCGGAGGCCGATTCGGGCGTCCAGGTCGGCGTCCACGATCGGCTCGTTGCTCGCGTGGAGGCGCGCGACGTGGCGGCGCAGGTCACTCAGGCTCCGCGGTTGGCCGACGCCATCGCGGCGAGAGGAAGACATTGGCGGTCCCTCGCTATTGACGTGACGCTAAGAGATGGTAACATAGCTCTTCAGTAAGGCAGTCATCGCGCAGTCTGTCGATCTGGGGTCTCAAACCAAGCCTGCGAAGGCGTCGCAGGCTCTCTCGAGGAAGGAGGGCGCCATGGCGATGGTGATGTATGGACCGGCGATCCAGGAAGCCGTGGCTTCCGGCGATCTCGCGCGGATGAAAGCGGTTGCCAAGCAGGCGGAGGAGCACCTGCGAGAGTGGGGCGACGTCTCTGCCTCGTTGGCGGCTCTGAAGCTGGAGATCGCCAAGATCGAGAAGAAGCGCAGCTGAGACTCCGGAGAGCACTCAACACCAGCCCCCGGACAGGCGCACCGCGAGCGCCCAGCCGCCGGGAGAGGAGGATGAGATGATCCACATTCTGTATGGCGTCGGAATTCAGGAAGCGTGCGCGTCGGGAGACGTCGAGCGTATGAAGGCGGTCGCCAAGCAAGCGGAGGAGTACCTGCGGGAGGCGGGCGATGTCTCCGCTTCTCTGGAGGCGCTGAAGATCGAGATCGCCAAGCTCGAGAAGAAGCACCACTGACCTCGGCTCGCTGTGGCGTGGATGGGCGGGGCCGCGAGGTCCCGCTCGCCGGATTTCGCGTCCGGGCGCGCCGCCGCGCGCCGCCGCGCCACCCCGCCGACATCGCGCGAGAAGAGGAGGTGCGCAGTGAGCGAGACCCCCCGTCGCCCCGCCCGGCTCCGGACCGCGGACGACCGGCGCCGCTATGTCCCCGTCCACGTGGTCTGGGAGATCACCCTGGCCTGCAACCTCAAGTGTCAGCACTGCGGGTCGCGGGCCGGCAGGCCGCGGCCGAACGAGCTGAGCACGGAGGAATGTCTCGACGTCGTCGAACAGCTCGCCCGCCTGGGTACGCGCGAGCTGACGCTCATCGGTGGCGAGGCCTACCTGCGCCGCGACTGGACAGAGATCATCCGCGCCGCCCGCCGTCACGGCATGTACTGCGCGATCCAGACGGGCGCCCGCAACCTGACGGATGGGAGGCTCGAGGAGGCGGTTGCGGCCGGCCTGCAGGGTCTCGGCGTGTCGATCGACGGGCTACCAGATCTCCACGACCAGCTACGAGGGGTGCCGGGCTCTTACGAGATGGCGATCGACGCGTTGGTCCGCGCCAAGGCAGCGGGCTTGCGCACCAGCGTCAACACCCAGATCGGCTCCCGCACCATGGAGCAGCTGCCGGAGGTCATG
>DATDGZ010000492.1:0-8820 GCA_036521795.1 Thermoanaerobaculia bacterium
GATATCGGCGGCGGCTGCTCCGCTCGTGCTCCTGCTCGCCAGCGCCGCCGCCGCCGCCGCGCTCCTGGCGTGCCGGCGGCGGCGGCGTGCCCACCGCGACGCGGCGTTCGCCGAGGCTCCGCAGGGCGCGGGCGAATCGCCCGGTGGACCGATTC
This sequence comes from Thermoanaerobaculia bacterium, assembly GCA_036521795.1. Taxonomy (GTDB): domain Bacteria; phylum Acidobacteriota; class Thermoanaerobaculia; order Multivoradales; family UBA5704; genus JASLEW01. The sequence continues at coordinate 156 of DATDGZ010000492.1, forward strand.
GCGCCGGCGGACAGTCTGACCGCGAGAGAGGAGAGGCGGCGACCGCGCCCTGGCGCCGCGGGTTCGTGGCGATCCTCGCCCTGAGCGCGGGCGTCTACCTCCTCGTCGCGATGACCTCCAACTACAACGTCGGCCTTCGCCACCTCCTGCCCATCCTGCCCATCCTCTACCTGCCGGCGGCCCTCTGGGCGGCGCACCGGCCCCGCATCGCCATGGCGCTCTTCGCCGCGCTCCTCGCGGAATCTCTCGCCCTCGCGCCCACCTGGATCTCGGAGCAGAACACCTGGTGGCTCGGCCGGCGCGATCCAATGCGCTTCGCGCTCTCGACCGACAGCTGTTACTACCACCAGAACCTGATCGCCCTGCGGGAGGCCGCCGAGCGGCGTGGCCTCGTCCCCTTCTTCGTCCTCGACCCGGCGATCGGCGGACCACAGCTCGACCGCTACCTGGGTCCGGGGGTGGGCCTCTCGCCGGAGCGGACGCCCCTGCCCGCGGGCTGGTACGCGGTCGGCGCCGCCGCGGAGGTCTGCGTGCCCGCGATCCTGCGCTCGTCGCCCCAGGAGATGTACGGCTACCCGCGCTACCGCTCCATCGCCGACCGCTGGCTCCCGGCGACAACCGCGGTCACGCAGCAGGGAGAGGATCGCGGCTACGTCGCCAGCACCTTCCATCTCTACCACCTCGCCAAGCCCACGGTCCCCGCCGCGTCGGCCCCGCGCCGGTAGGGCCGGGCCACGCCGCCCCCGACCCCTTGACATTTGAGGGGAAGGAGCCGAGACTCCCCTTAGCTTTTTAGGGGAGGGAAAGGCATGGGCAAACGCGAGAGCGACCTCTTCCAGGGGACCCTGGACATGCTGACGCTGAAGGCCCTCATCTGGGGATCCCGGCACGGCTACGAGGTGATGCGCTGGATACGCCAGGTCTCCGGCGGCCACCTGCAGGTCGAGGAGGGGGCGCTCTACCCTTCCCTGCACCGCATCGAGGCGCGTGGCTGGGTGGAGTCCAGCTGGGGGCTCTCCGAGAACGGGCGCCAGGCCAAGTTCTACCAGCTGACCGCGGCCGGCCGCCGCCAATTGGAAGTCGAGACCACCACCTGGCGCCATTACGTCGACGCGGTCGGCAAGGTCCTGGCCGCGGTCTGAGACGTATGCGCGACGGCGCTTCTCCCGGGCGGCAGCGCCGCTTCGGTGCCGGCGAGAGGCGGCGCGATGCGCGCGCCCAGCGCCGCGACATCGAGCTGGAGTTCGCGGCGCATGTCGACAGCACCGTGCGCGAGCTGATGGACGCCGGAGCCGACGCGCAGGCGGCGCGGCACGAGGCGAGCCGTAGGTTCGGTGACGCCGACCGCTACCGGGCGGCCTGCTACGAGATCGACCGCCGACAGCGCCGCGCGCGGCGGCGGGGAGAGACCATGAACGACCTCCTGCAAGACGTGCGCTTCGCCCTCCGCACGCTGCGGCGCAGCCCGGGCTTCGCCGCCGCCGCGGTCCTCACGCTGGCGCTCGGCATCGGCGCCAACGTGGCCGTCTTCTCGGTGGTGTACGGCGTCATGCTCGCGCCGCTCCCCTTCCCGGATCCCGGGCGGCTGCTGATGCTCTACGAGACCAACCCCGAGTACGGCTGGACCGACTCCCAGGTCGCTCCCGCCAACTACCTGGATTGGGACCAGCCCAATCGCGCCTTCGCGGACATCGGCGCGTACGTGGACGGGCTGAGCTCGGTCGCCCTCACCGGCAGCGGCGAACCGGCCATGCTGAAAGCCGCGAGGGTGACCGGCAACTTCTTCTCGGTGCTGCGCGTGCCGCCCGCCGCCGGGCGGTGGATGCGCGCCGAGGAGAGCTGGCGCGGTCACCGCGTCGCCGTCCTCTCGCACGCCCTGTGGCAAGGCCGCTACGGCGGCAGCCGCGCGGTGCTCGGCGGCACCTTCCGGCTCAACGGCTTCGCCTACACCGTGATCGGCGTCATGCCGGCCGGCTTCCACTACCCCTTCCGCGACGGCGACCTCTGGCTGCCGGTGGGCTGGCGCCCGGAGGACCGCGGCGCGATCTACTTCCGCCGGGCACACAACCTGCGCGCCGTCGGCCGGCTGCGGCCCGGCGAAACCCTGGCGGCGGCGCAGGCCTATCTCGCCACGATGGCGGCGCGTCTCGCCAGGATCTACCCAGCGACCAACCGGGTGATGGGCGCCGGCGCCGTGCCTCTCGACCGCTGGCTCACCGGGCCGCGCCGCGCGCCGCTGCTCCTGCTGCTCGGCGCGGTGGCGCTGGTGCTCCTGGTCGCCTGCGCCAACGTCGCCAACCTCCAGCTCGCCCGCGGCACGGTGCGGCGGCCGGAGATCGCCCTGCGCACCGCCCTCGGCGCCGGCCGCTGGCGGATCCTCCGCCAGCTGTTCACCGAGAGCCTGCTGCTCTCGCTGTTCGGCGGCGCGGCGGGGCTCGGGCTTGGGGTCGGCGGCACGCGCTGGCTGCTCGCGATGGGGCCGGCCGACCTCCCGGGGGCCGGTGAGATTCGGGTGCAGGGAGCGGTGCTCGCCTTCGCCTGCGCCACCACCCTCTTGGCAACCCTGCTCTTCGCCCTCGCTCCGGCCTTCCAGGAGGTGCACGCCGAGGGGGCGGGGGCGGCGCTGCACGGCGGCGCCCGCGGCACCGCCGGCCGCGGCACGCGGCGCCTGCGCGACGGCCTGGTCGCCTGCGAGGTGGCGACCGCGGCCCTCCTGGTCATCGCCGCCTCGCTGCTGCTCGACAGCCTCGACCACCTGCGCCGCGTCGACCTCGGCGTGCGCACGGACCACGTGCTGGCAGCCGCCATCTCGCTGCCGGGCGCCGCCTACCCCACCGAGCATCAGCGGGTGGCCTTCTACGAGGAGCTGTGCCGGCGCGCCGGCGCACTGCCCGGTGTCCGCGGCGCCGCCGTCGCCGACGGCCTGCCGCCGACCGGCGAAGGCTGGACGGGTGTGTTCGCGATCGCCGGACGGCCCTCCGGCAGCAGCTACCAGCACCGGCTGGTCAGCGCCGAGTACTTCGACGTCATGCGGGTGCCGGTGCAGCGCGGCCGCCGCTTCAGCCTGCAGGACAGCAAGAGCGGGCCCGGCGTGGTGCTCGTCAACCAGCGCTTCGCTCGCGAATTCTTCGGCGGCGACGACCCGATCGGCCAGCGGCTCACCATGGACACGGAGAGCAATGGCGCCACGTCCACCTCGCGCTGGCGCACGATCGTCGGGGTGGTCGGCGACGAGAAGCTGCTGGGGCCGGCGGTGCCGGCGCCGCCGCAGATCTACGAGCCGATGGCGCAGAACGTCGAGGCGGGCCTGCAACTCGTGCTGCGCGGCGCCGGCGAGCCGCAGGCGCTGGCCGGCCCGCTACGCGCCCTGCTGCGCGGCATGGACCCCAACCTGCCGCTGAGCGAGGTGGCGACGATGGAAGAGTTCGCCTCCCGCGCGGTGTCGAGCCAGCGCTTCCTCACCGTCCTGATGGCGCTCTTCGCCGGTATCGCGCTGGCGCTGGCGTCGCTCGGCGTCGCCGCGGTGATGGCCTACAACGTCGCGCAGCGCACCCGCGAGATCGGCGTGCGCCTGGCGCTCGGCGCCGGCGGCGGCCGGGTGGTGGCGCAGGTGGTGCGCCAGGCGATGCGTCCCGCCGCCCTCGGTATCGTCGCCGGCCTTGCCGCCGCCCTCGTCGCCTCCAGCCTCCTCCAGGGCCTGCTGTTCGCCGTCCGCGCCACCGATCCAGCGGTCTTCGCCGCGGTCGCCATCCTGCTCGCCCTGGTCGCCCTGGCGGCAAGCTACCTCCCCGCCCGCCGCGCCCGTCGCATCGACCCGATGATCGCCCTGCGCCACGAGTGAGGCGACTCTCCGAGCGGGAGCTTGCCCGCCGGCTGGGCTTTGACGCCGGCCCCCTGTCGCAGCCGATCGCTCGGGCGGCGTCCTACGGCGCTTTCCTCTGGTAAGAGCTTAAGCTCCTCCTGCAGAGGAGCTTCGTTGCGTGGCACCTTCGCGTTCGCGGCCGCTCTGGGATTCGTGCGCCGGATCATGCGGCGCAGCGAAGACCGTATTCTCTGCCACGACCAGAAGACCGCTCTCAGTCACCACTTCGACCCGCAGATGCAGGTCGTAGCCTCGGCGCATCCTCACGACCAGCGCCGCGCTGCTCCCTTCACAACCAACCTGTCGCACGACCCCGGTCTCCGACCGCTCGATCGAGAGCGACGCCGTACGCACCTGCGCACGGGAAATGTGCGCCTTTTCGAGCTGCTCGGCGAACTTCGTGCGCGCGAGATCAACGGCGACCCGCAACCCGTGCTCGCCCGCAGGTTCCGACTCACCTTCGAGCAGGTCGACCCTGAGCTGGGGCAGAGCGTCCAGCAGGAAGCCAAAGAGCACGTACGGAGCCGACCTGACGCACGAAGGTTCATAGTTCCTTTCCTTTCGCCGCCTGGCTTTTCAGCAAGAACGTTTTCGGAAGCTCCCCTTCGCCACAGATCTTGAACGAGCGAAAATCTTTGTACCAGAGGCCGTCCGGAGCCTCCGGCTCGGACTCTCGCCAGAGCTTCAGCTGATAGAGATCCTCGGCCGTGATCTTGCGCTCACGGAGGCGTTCAAATAAGTGATCGCGCAGGGCTGGCGGCAGGTCGGTCCATCGGATCTTCGGCATCACTCACCGAAGGTCATGAGCGCCAGTTCCTCCTTGACCCGGCGCTGCTCTTCCGGATCGTGGGAGCGCGCCAGCCGGTCCGCCAGGTCGAAGAAGCGCTTCCTTTCCTGCTCCCTCGCCGCCAACCCTGACTCGATCAGATCCACCAGCACCCGGTTGGTGCTGGTGCGGCTCAGCTTCGCGAGCGACCTGACGCGCCGAGCCATGGCCGGAGGGAGGCTCACGCTCTGGCGGACGGGCTTCTGTGGAGTCACCATGTGGTGATGATACACCAAAGTGCACCAGGATGCACCATCATCGCAGGGATGCATGCCGGCCCGATCGCAGGGAAGTCCAGCCATATGCGGAGCAGCCGATCTTGCGGGCGACGTGCCCCAGTAGGTGAGGACGGCGGAGCCGCTCCTGGGCTGGCTGCACCTCCTGGCCTCCTTGTCAACAACCTTGCCGGGAGCCGAGCGACGGGGTAAAATAACCAGAATGACCAATTCCGAGGGAGTTACCGTGGCCTCGAACGCTAAAGCCTGGACGCTTGCCGACGCCAAGGCACATCTCAGTGAAGTCGTTGAGAGCGCCTTGAAGAAAGGTCCTCAGACCATCACCAGGCATGGCCGGAAGGCCGTGGTCGTCGTCGCCGCTGAAGAGTGGGAGCGAAAGAACCGGCGTCAGGGCACGCTCGTGGATTTCTTCGCGGCCTCGCCGTTGCGGAACTCGGGTCTGGATCTCGAGCGCCAGCAGGACCATCCCAGCGATATCGACTTATGAGCTTCCTGCTCGACACCAACGTTGTCTCGGAATGGGTGAAGCCGGCACCCGACCCCAACGTCGTCCGATGGCTCAGCGAGGTCGATGAGGACCAGGTCTTCCTCAGTGTGGCTTCGCTGGCAGAAATCCGCCGAGGGATTGAGCTGATGGATGCCGGCACGCGGCGTGACCGTTTGACGGATTGGCTGAACGGCGAGTTGCCCTTCCGTTTCGAAGGACGTCTCCTCGACATCGACCGCCGGACCGCCGAAAGTTGGGGAATCGTCATGGCCCGTGGGCACAAGGCAGGACTGAACCTCGGCTCTTTCGACGCTTGCTTCGCTGCCACGGCGGACGTTCACCGCTTGACTCTGGTCACCCGCAATCTCCAACACTTCGAAAGACTGGGCATCCCTCTCTTGAACCCGTGGCAAGCCCGCCAAGCCTGAAGCTGGCGCCGGCCAGAAGCGAACGTCGGGCGCGCGACCATGGCCCTTATCCCACGTGCCGAGGGCGGCGGGGCGCCAGCCAAGTATCCGGGCCGCCTCCTTCTGCCTGAGCCGGCGGTCAAGACGCGCCTTCCTCAAGGTGCTCGCCCACGGTCAGGGGGTTTGCGGGGTAGCCGGGCCGGGAGATATGTCCTCGCAGGAGGACGACAGCGCCCGCCGGCGCACGGGAGCGGCGGCCTCGACTGCAGGCGTGCCTACACCAGTCCCGACACCTTCTCGAGGTCGATGTTCCCCCCCGAGACGAGCGCGACGACCCGCTCTCCAGGGGAGACCCGGACTTTGCCGGCGAGGAGCGCCCCGGTGGCCGCGGCGCCGGAGGCCTCGACGTAGAGCTTGGCCCGCGTGAGGAGGAGACGCATCCCCTCCTTGATCTCGTCCTCGGTGACGGTGACGATGTCGTCCACGGCCTCGCGGGCGATGGCGAGGGGGAGGGCGCCAACGAAGGGGGGCGTCATGCCGTCGGCCAGGGTTGCCGGCCGGGTCACCGGAACCGGCTTGCCGGCGGCGAGCGCGGGGCCGAGACCGGGGCCGGCCTCCAGCTCGACAGCGACCACGCGGACCCGCGGTTGGCTCCCCTTGATGGCGGAGGTCACGCCGCCCAACAGGCCGCCCCCTCCCACCGGCACGATGACCATGTCGACCTGGGGCAGGTCCTCGAGGATCTCCAGGCCGGTCGTCCCAGAGCCGGCGAGCAGGACCGGGTCGTCGAAGGGGTGGACGAAGGTCAGGCCGCGCGCCTCCCGGACCTCGTTGAGCTTGTCGAACAGGGTCGGCCGGTCGGGATGGAGGACGATCTCGGCGCCGTAGCCGCGCACCGCGTCGATCTTCGACTGCGGCGCGTCGGCCGGCATGACCACGACGGACGAGCACCCCGCGACGCGTGCCGCCCAGGCAACAGCGGCGGCGTGGTTTCCGGCCGAGACGGTGACCAGGCCGCGCCCGCGCTCGTCGCCGGAGAGCGACAGCACCCGGTTCAGGGCACCCCGCGCCTTGAACGAGCCGGTCTTCTGGAAGCTCTCGCACTTGAGGTAGAGCCGCACTCCGACCCGCTCCCCGAGTTGGAGGCTGGAAAACAAAGGGGTGTGATGGATGGAGCCTGCAATGCGACTCGCGGCGGCCCGGACGTCGGTCAGGGGGATCATGCCGTGGATCTTAGAGGAGCTCGAGCCAAAAGAAAGCCGGGAGCGCTCATGGCGCCGCCGGAGCGGCACTGACTCTGGAAGCCGGCGGGCACGCTCGCTACGGCCCGAGCGCCCCGCCCACCGCCGCCTGCAGCTGCGCCAGCCGGGTGACGTAATCGGCGAGGGCTTGACGGTAGGCCAGCTGCGTGGCGCGGTCGGTGCGCTCGGCGTCGAGCAGGTCGAGGATCGAGGTGGCGCCCTTGCGGTAGGCGTATTCGGCGATCTCTCGCGAATCGTGCGATTCCTTGAGGTAGACCGTCTCGTAGAGATCCACCCGCTCCTGGCTGGTGCGTAGCGCGACGAAGGCGGTCTCGACGTCGTCGATCACCTGGGCGCGCACGGTGTCGGCCGCCGCGCGGGCGCGCACCGCCTCGGACCGGGTGCGCGCGATCTCGCCCTGGTTGCGGTCGAAGATCGGCAGCGGGAAGCTGATGCCGGTGCCGAGGGCGTTGGCGCTCTGGCCGAAGCTGAAGAACGGCTGGACGTGCTGGTCGTCCACCAGCGACTGGCCGGTGTGAATCCACCCCAGCGAGGCGGTGACGTCCACCTTGGCGTTCGCCTTGGCCAGCCTGACGTCGGCGTCCGCCTTGGCCACCGCGGTCTCGGCCGACAGCAGGTCCGGCCGCGCCGCCAGCGCCTGCCGCTCGAGGTCGGGGAGGGTCCGCGGCAGCGGCGCCGTACGCAGCTCCCCCTGGACCTCGAAGTCCTGCGCCAGCTCGGGAGCGAAGATCGCCTGCCGCAGGTTCGCCCGCGCCGTGCGGTAGGCGAGGTTGGCGTCCTGCACGTCGGTCTGGAACTGCAGCTTCTGCAAGCTGATCTTCAGGAAGTCGCCGCCCGCGATCTCGCCCTTGTCGAAGCGGATGTGGTTGAGGTCCTCGACCTGCTGGAAGTTCTTCAGGTTCTCCTCGGCCGCCCGCAGGTTGCCGCGCGCGAGCAGCGCCGCGGTGAACGTGGAACGCACGGTGCTGATCAGGGTCCGCCGGGTGTCCTGCAGATCGCGCTCGGCGCCGGCCGTGGCCAGGCGGGCGCTGTCGATCCGCCGTTGCCGCTTGCCGCCGCGCTCGAACGTCCAGCCGATGCCACCGGTGAAATCCACGGTGCCGTTCGTGAACGTCGGGTTCGGCCGCAGCGCCGCGGTGATCTCGCCCGCCCGCGTCGACTCGACCGTCGCCGCCTGCGCCCGCAGCCCGGGGTTGCCGCGCAATGCCAGCTCGAGCGCCTGCTCCAAGGTCAGGCTGGTGAGCGACCCGGCAGGCCCGGCTGGATTCGCCGCCGCGGCGGTCGCGGCGGCGGGACCGGTGGCGGTCTGGGAAGGTGGCTCGGATGCTGCCGGAGATCCACCGGCCGCGGCGCTCCGCAGGGGAATACCGGCAAGCCCCGCCACGGCCAGCAGGAGGGCTCCGGCCTGCCGCCGCGCTCCGCCGCGCCGCCCGCGACTCATGCCGCGCCGCGGCCCGCCTCGGCCCCGGGGGAGGGGGATGCCACGGGCCTCCGTGGGCGCGACTCGCGACGGTGGCGGCGGTGGCGGCGGCACATGGCCCCATCTTATCGGCGGCGCCATCAAGGGCGCACAAAGAAGCCGGCC
>DATDGZ010000493.1:0-20014 GCA_036521795.1 Thermoanaerobaculia bacterium
GAAGCTGCAACGATTGACGAAAAAGCCAAAACACGTGCCGCGAACATCGAGGGCCTGATCGAAGGGGCCATGACACAGGCTCGGACCGAGGCGACACAGATGGTACGCAGACGATGGAGGACGAGTCGAGACCGCCTGAGAGGTCCGACCAGACCCGGCCGCCGGTGGCGAGACAGCGCCTGACCGCCTCGCGGAACACGGCCAGGAAGTGCTCCCCGTACTCCCCATCCGTCCGGTAGCGTAGGAGGGGCCGGTCGGCGGGAGCCCAGTAGCGCCGGGTCTCGAGCCGGCCGTCCGCGACCGCCAGGCGATGGCCGATCTCGAGCCGGCGAACGCTCCGGAACGGCGTGGCCGGCCCCCAGAGGTCGGCACCCGCCAGGAGATCGGCGACGTACTCTTCGTCGAGGTCCGACAGGGTGGGACGGTCACGGATCATGCTCGACTGGGATGCGAACCGCTGCTGCCGTCCCAGGTCGGCGAAGAACAGCTCCCGCGAGCCGACGGCGTCGCGGGCTGCCAGCAGGCGCCGCTCGCGGCGGTCCCAGGCGAGGAAGGCGATCTCTCCGATTAGTTGCGTCGGGCATTCTGCGCCCCAGCGCTCGCAGGCGGCAGCGATGAGGAGCGGCTCGGAGCCGAGGGCTGCGGCGGCGGCTGGAAGGCCGAGCTGGCGCGCCAGCTCCGCACGGTTGTCGAGCGTGCCGTCGACGACCACCGTGAAGCGATCGGCCGCGGCGGGCATGCCGAAGGGAAGCGTCGCGCCGCTGGGAGGCGGGAGCGCGGTGTTGGGAGAGGCCGGGATCCAGAGGAGACCGCAGCCTTCGCCAGGGCACAGCCGCGGGGCGCCCCCCCAGGGGAGGTCGGCGCGCGAGGCCAGGGCCTCGAGCTCCTGGCTGCCGACAGGTCCGCCCTCGCGGTTCAGGATGGCGCCGATGGCGGCTCGCATCCGTCGCTCCTCATGAGCCGAAGCGCTGAAGGACCGTGTATCTGTTCACGCGCGCCGGGTCGTCATCCAGGATCTCGCCCTGGAATTCGACCCAGGAATGGGCCCTGAACGGGAACTTAGCGACCCCGAAGCACAGGTCCGCCGCGATCCCCTGCCGGCGCAGCAGGTGCCAGGTTCCAAGCGCCTTGGGCAAGCAGTCTTGGCGGCGTCGAAAGTAGAGCATCGTCGCGTTCTGCACCGCCTGGAAGGTGGCGCGCGCGCGTCGCAGCCCTTGGGCCGGCGGCAGGCGTGAGCCGACGGGCCGCCGCCTCCGCACGGCCTCGAACGTGCGGCCGAAGCCCAGCACCCGGAACCCTGCGTCGAGAGCCACGAAGGTGGCGAGGGCGCGGAGCGTCAGCGCGAGCGAGCGCAGCACGGGAAGGCGCAGCTCGGAGGTCGCGACATGGGCCGCGGGCACGCCCGGCGCCGGAGGAGCTTGAAGCGGTGGGCTCACGCCAGACACCATCCCTGCGCGCGAGACTCCGTGAGTCGAAGATGCATCGCGCATCGTGCAAGCCTGTAAAACCGAGCTTCGCATCCGGGAGAACGACCCCGGATGCGAAAACTCGGGGTAATGGTAGGCAGACCGCCTACCCGGTCGTCGACAAACGCGATCCTCCCACGCCTTACTAGATGTCGGGGATCCGTTTGCCAGCGCCGCCGTCGGATCAGGTTCAGTTGGGTCCGCCGGTGAGCTTCACCACCGAGCCATACTCCCGTAGCTCTGGCGGATGATACGGCAGCCTCACCTCGCGGTCGCGGTCCTTCTCCGGCTCTTTCTCCATGGGATCTGTCACCTCCTTTCCTCGGGGATGGGCGGCCCAGCGGCTGCCGCCTGGCCCGGGCCCGGCGCCGGCAGTCAGAGCCGACGCGATCACCGGCGACGGCGTCCGAGCTCTTGGAGCGAATGTCGACTTGCTGGAGGGGGGTTCGGCGGAGGCGGCCTGCGACACGGCAGGGGCCTATCACCCGGCCGCCTGTCACCCGGCCGCTTGTCACCCGGTCAGATGGGCGGCCTGGCGCGCTGCCTCCGCCACGGGAGGCATGCGCCTGGTGTCAGGTGCGACGAACGAGCAGGATGCGCTTGGTGCTGCTCAACGCTTCTCTCCTAGACTCGTTCATACTAAGTCGTCGCACGGGATGTGTCAAGCAAAGTCTGTCATTCAAGTCAGATCGCCGATCATGGAGGGCCCGCCAGGACGCGGCGCAGGGTGAGCTCGAGCGCTTGCCAGTCGCTGTCGCTGAGGATCCGGCCTAACTCCCGGCTATGCGCGAAGACCACGCCGGTAGGGATCTCGCTGACGCCAGCCTTGATCGCCGCCGGATCCTTCAGCGGGTTGCGCAGGCCGAAGTACTCGAAACGGATCCGGCTCCCCCGCAGCTCGTGCTCGAGCCTGATCGCGTGCGGCACCAGCATGCGGCAGTGCGGGCACCACGAGCCGTAGTAGACCCGCACCGTGATGAGCCGGCGCTCCTGCCGGAGCGCCGCGACCGCCTGCGAGTTGACCGCGTAGCGGCTGGCGCCGGCCAGGTACTCGGGGTTGTGGGCGGTGACCTCGTCGAGCCGGCGCAGCCCGAGGAGGGGGGGCGGATCCACATGCCGCACGCTTGCCCGGTGCCCGTCGATGGTGAAGGCCACCCCATCCTGGGTGATCTCGAAGGTCCCCCGCGGCGTCAGGACGGCATCCGTCGCCACGTCCAGCGTCGCATCGGGATGCTTGAGGAGCTTGCCCGCGTCCACGGTTGCCAGCGTGCCCGCCCGCAGCACGAGCGGCGAGTGGAGGCTCGGACTGATGAGGACGATGGCGCCGGCACTCTCGGCCTTGTACAGCTCGACCGGGACCGGCACGCCGTCGACGGCCAGGACGAACTCGGAGTCCCTGGTGAAGCCGCTCAGGTGCCGGGCGAGCGGCGGGGAAGGGGGGGCCGCCGCGACGGCGCTTCGGTCGCCGGGCCCGAGCGCAACGCCAAACGCCAGGCAAAGGGCGGGGACAGCCGCCAAGGGCCGGCGGCGCTGGCCGGACCTCTTGCGGCTGCTGGCGGCAGAGGGGGGCGCCGGCATGTGCCAGCCGTCGCTAACGGCGGCGCTGCGACGAGGGCGCACCGTCCGCCCGCAGGAAGTCCAGCGGCCGCATCCGCGCGACCTCCCGGTGTCCGGCGACTTCGAAGGTGACCGTGTCGTAGGTCGCACTGTACGAGCCGAGCCGCTTCAGCTCGGCATCACGCCGCACGTCCACGCTGCCATCGGGCCGTTTGTCGATCTTCCCCAGCGGCACCGACGCCACGATCCATCCCTTGAGCACGAGAGGAGTCGGCAGCTTCGGGCTGATCATCAGGAGGGCATCGCTGCCGATGCGGTAGATCTCGGCCGGCACCTCCTTGCCATCCACTTCGAGGTAGAGGGTCGGGTGCCGAGTGAAGCCGCGAAGCGAACCGTCGGCCGCATTGGGTGGCTCCGGGACCGGGCACGATGCGCCGGGTCTGGCTTCGGGAGCGGCCGCCGCGGCCTTGGAGGCGGCCGGCGGAGCTGCCCAGGCAAAGTTGAGGGCGAGCAGCCCCAGCCCCGCGGCGAGCATCAGGGTCTGCGGGAGCTTGGCAGCATCATGGTTGACCGGAGCTACGGGCTCCCCCGTGGGTCGAGTGGATCTCGGGTCGAACATGGCGTCGTCTCCTGCGTGCCGGCCCGGCGCGCCGGCGATCATCGAGCCTCCAACCCTCGGGCGGACGGCTGCACGCTCCGTCGCCTGAACGTCGACAATGCTCAAACATTGATGGTAGCGGTTTCTGAGGTGAGTGGCAAGTGCTTCAGAGCTCCGGAAGCTCCGGAGCTCCACCTGCTTTTGTGGCGGCGATACGGGACGGGTCGCAGGAGACCGTCCCGCCCGGCCCTGGCGTCTTGCGGACCGGACAGTGCCGAGGCCGCCATGCTGGTGATGCTGTGTTGTAAGATCTGCTGCACGAACGGGATCACTGCGGAGCTCCGGTGTAGGCGTGACGAGTGCTGTCGCTCGAGCGCTCGCTCGCGAAGCTGCTCCACCAAGAAAGGAGAACCCATGAAGCGAGGTCACGCCGTGTTCGGTGCGCTGGCGATCGGCGCCGCCCTGGCGGCATTCCCACCCCCGGTCTGGTCCGCGGGCTGAGGGTCGCCCCTGACCTCCGGTCTGGAGGCGGACATGGTGAGCTCGTCGAAGTCGACGGCAGATGCGGCGTCGCTACTCGGCGTCGCGGAACTCTACCGCGGGGTCGCAGTGCTCGAGCTCGTCGACATGAGTCGGGTCACCAACACCACGGATGGCGGGGTGATGGTGATGACCGACGACCAGGCGAAGGTCCAGGCGGCGGCCTCGCACTTCCGGGCGGCCGCCGAGGCACTGTCGCGCGCCACGGACGTCTGCTCGCGTGCTCGTGCGAAGGGTGGCAAGCAGGATCCTGCCATGGCTCTGGACTGCGATCCAGCGGGCTTCGGCAAGCTGAGCGAGATCTTCGACCGCATCGCCTCGCGGGGTGCGACGCTGCCGGCGCCCGAGGACGTCCAGGCGGCGATGAATGCGATCAGCGATGAGCTCAGGTTCTGGAAGACGAGCGCGCAATCGCTGCGGGGACTGGCGGGGCACGGACCGGGCAAGGTGAAGCCTCGGCGGTAGGGTGAACGTGCGGGCTAGCTGATCCTCGGCATTTCAATCCCTGGCTGGTCAGTTCCGACGAGGCTCTGATCAAGTCGCTCTTCGCCGAGTGAGTCAGACGAGCTCGAAGCGGGGCGGGCCAGCGACGACTTCGCCGATGTTGGCGGCACGGTGGCCGCTGGCGAGGAGGTCCGCGAGCAGCGCCGGAGCGGCGTCGGCGGCGACGGCGATAAGGAGGCCGCCCGAGGTCTGGGGATCGAAGACGATCTGGCGGCGGCCGTCGTCGAGACCGGCGCGGTCCACGAACTGGTCGCCGGCGTGGCTGCGGTTGGCGCAGGTGCTGCCGGTGGTGACGCCGGCGGCGGCGAGGCGGTTGAAGCTCGGATGGACGGGCAGGTGGTCGTGGACCACGCGGACGCCGACCTGGGAGGCTCGCGCCATGCCGAGGGCGTGGCCGACCAGGCCGAAGCCGGTGACGTCGGTTGCGGCGGTGGCGCCATGGGCGAGGGCGAGGCGGCAGGCGCCGGCGTTGAGGCGCTCCATCTCGGCGAGGGCAGGCTCGAGGCCCGCGGCGTCGAGCTTGCCCAGCTTGTAGGCGTTGATGAGGACACCGGTGCCGAGGGGCTTGGTGAGCAGGAGGCGCTGGCCGGAGCGGGCGCCGGCGTTGGCGAGGAGGCGCGCGGGGTCGGCCTCACCGATCACCGCCAAGCCGAACTTGAGCTCGGGGTCGCGGACGGTGTGGCCGCCGAGCAGAGCGCAGCCGGCCTCGGCGAGCGCGCCGGCGGCGCCGGCGAGGATGGCGGCGAAGACGCCGTCGGGAACGCCGTTGCCCGGAAAGCAGCAGAGGTTGAGGGCGAAGAGCGGCCGGCCGCCCATGGCGTAGATGTCGGAGAGGGAGTTGGCGGCAGCCACCCGGCCGAAGCGGGCGGCGTCGTCGCAGACCGGGGTGATGAAGTCGACGGTGGCGACCAGGGCGTGGGCTCCGAGCTGGTAGACGCCGGCGTCGTCGGCGGTGTCGGCGCCGACCAGGATGGGGTGCGCGCCGCCGGCCAGGGCCGCGAGCGGCGCGACCAGCCGTGCCAGGTCGCCCGGACCCAGCTTGGCTGCTCAGCCACCGGTCGAAGCGAAGGCGGTGAGCCGGAACGCATGCCGGAATCGGAACATTGCAGAAGCATAGCAAAGAAGCTGATGCGCTGTCACGAGACGGCGGCGGGATCGGGCGCGGCCGATGCGGCCGAGCGGTGGCGGACGAGACCCTTGGTCTCAAGCTCAGCGATCCACTTCTCGATGTCGGCCCTGGCCTGGGCAGGATCGACGTCGTAGTCGCGGCTCAGCTCCTGGGCGGCCTGGGCCGGATCGCCGTGCTCGGAGAGACTCTGCCAGATGTGCGAGGCGACCGGATCGAGGCCGAAGTAGAGACCGGCGGCGAGGTCCATCAGGACGTAGTCTCCCTCGACGCGGACGAACTGGACGCTGGGTGAAATCTCGACGTCTCGGGGGCTCATCGCTCTGTCCCCTGCTGAGTGCAATGAAGTATAGGAGCAGCTTCGCAGGGGCGCAAGGGTTCCCGGGCATTTTGTTCCGTAGGGCTCGGTCCGCGACTTGGCCGTCACGAGGTAAACGAGGTTGTGGCGGCCGGCCTCGGCATCTTCACGGTCGCTCGCGGGTGGATATAATGGGGACTCGACCCGCTACTTCAACAGCTCGTGAGGAGGGTGGAATTGTCTCGATCCAGCAGTGCGGCTTGCTGTCTACGCTGGGCTCTCGTCCCGTTGCTCGGAAGCCTCGCGGTGTGCTGCCTGGCGGCGCCGGCGCCTGCGGCGACGTCCCCGGCTTCGCCCTCTCCCAGCGGTCCGCCGTCCGGCGCCTTGCCGCTGGCTGCCGCTCGCGAACGGCCTGGCGACGCTCCCCCCGACCTGACTTCCTACCAGCGGCCGCTGGTGGCCGAGGAAGCCCGCCGGGCCGCTGCCAGCCTGAGCTCGTCCATCGTCGACCTGGTGGTCGCCGCCGGGCTAAGTTCCACCGACAGCTTTGGCGACCAGGAGACCTCGATCGCCATCGATCCGAGCAATCCCAACCACGTCACGATCACCGCCTTCTCGGGCGGCTGGGGCAGCAGCGCGCCGGTCTGGACGTCGACCGACGGCGGTCTCACCTGGGCCAAGAGCTTCACCGTCTCGGTGCCGCCCAACCAGCCCGACGCCGGCGGCTGTCCCTGCGACCAGACCCTCGACTACGGGCATGGCTCGGCGATCCTGTATGGCACTTTCCTGGGTGTCGGCAACTCGGACGAGCCGACCTGGAGCGGCGGCACCAGCGACGCCACCAACCTCGCCTCGTGGCAGTGGTTGACCAGCGGCGGCACGGCCCAGGACACCAGCCATACCACCTTCTCCGACCAGCCCTGGCTGATGGTCAATCGCGACCCCGACCTGGCGACTCAGGACGACGTCTACGTCGGCTACACCGACTACGGCGCGAACCCACCGGCCGATCACGTGGCGGTGTCGCTGGGCGCCGACCCGCCCTCGTTCGCCGGCAACCAGGACGTCGTGGTGGGCACCTCGACGGGCACCGGCTTCCTGGCCAGCGGGGCGATCCGCATCGCCACGGACCCCAACAACGGCACCGTCTACGCGGCGTGGGAGGACAACGTCAGCCTCGACCTCACCACCTGCGCCAAGAGCGTCAACTTCCGGCTGTCGCGCTCGACCGACCATGGGCAGACCTGGTCGCTCAACGGCAGTGGCGGCGGCATCCTGGTCGCGACCCACGAATCCGACGAGGGCTGGCCGGACGATCCGAACCAGGCGCCCACCTCGTGCCACGGCAACGTCGAGAAGTTCGGCACCGTCAACGCCCTGCTCGGCGGCTCGGAGGCGGTGGCCGTCGACCCTGGCGAGGGCGACGTGTACTACGTCTACCACGACCGAGACTTGGGCACCGGCAACAACCGCCTGCAGATCTCGCGGCTGACTGCCGACGGCCACGGCGGCCTGGCGGTCGCCCAGACCAGCTTCGTCAGCGGCCAGGTGCAGGCGGCGCTGCCATCCGTCGCTGTCGCCGCCAACGGCGCGGTCGCCGTGCTCTATGACATCTATGACGGCATCGTCAGCGGCTTCCCGCAGTTCGAGGTGCACCTGGCGATGAGCACCGACCACGCCGCCACCTGGACCGACCAGGCCCTGGTCACCTTCCTGTCGCCCGCCACCAACATCACCGGCAATCAGCGCCAGCGCGTGCTCGGTGACTATCAGCAGCTGAAGGCGGTCGGCGACACCTTCTACGCCGCTTTCCCCGCCAACGGTGCGGCCGCCGGGCGCTCCACCTCCAACGTCGATCCCTTCTTCTACAAGGTGACGGCGCCACCGGTGCCGCTCGCCTTCTTCACCGTGCCGCCCTGCCGCATCGCCGATACTCGCAACGCCAACGGACCGCTGGGCGGCCCGCTGCTCTCGGGCAGCGGCGATCGCGTCTTCCCCGCCTTCAGCAGCAGCTGCGGCATCCCCGCGACGGCGCGCGCCCTGTCGGTCAACGTGACGGTGGCAGGTCCCACCGCGGCGGGCTACCTGAGCCTCTATGCCGGCGCCACGCCGCCGCCCAGCACCAGCACCATCAACTTCAAAGCGGGAGACGTTCGCGCCAACAACGCCATCGTCTCCACCGGCGAAGGGGACCTGGCCGTGCATCTCGGCTCCATCGGCACCGTCAACTTCGTCCTGGACGTGAACGGCTACTTCGAATAGCGGCTCTGCGAGCCCGGCGGCGGCGACCTCCGGCGGCGTCTACGACGCCTGGCTGGAAACTCAGTGTTCATGGGCCCGCTCGACGACCCAAGGAGTGAGCGAATGAAACGAATGGCGGGGATCCTCTGGCTCGCGGCGGCGCTGGCGGCAGCGGCGATCTCCTCGGCGGACGAAGCGGTGGAACAGAAGAAGCAGGAGCAGCCGACGCCGCGCACGGGTCTGGGCGACGTCAAGAGACCGGAGGCGGGTGCGCCGGCGGAGCAGGAGGGCGAGGAGAAGGGCAAGGGCCCGTTCGACGGCCTGAAATTCCGCTTCATCGGCCCGCCGGGCAACCGCGTCTCGGCGGTCGTCGGCGTGCCGGGCGATCCGAACGTGTACTACGCGGGCGCGGCTTCGGGAGGGATCTGGAAATCGATCGACGGCGGCACCGAGTGGAAGCCGGTTTTCGACAAGATGCCCGCCCAGTCGATCGGCGCGATCGCGATCGCCCCGTCGGATCACGCGATCGTCTGGGCCGGCACGGGAGAGACCTTCATCCGCAGCAACGTCTCGATCGGCAACGGCGTGTACCGATCCACCGACGCCGGCAAGACCTGGCAGCACATGGGCCTCGAGAAGACGGGGCGCATCGGGCGCGTGATCATCGATCCCCGCGACCCCAACGTCGTGTACGCCGCGGCGCTCGGCACCTGCTACGGGCCGCAGCCGGAGCGCGGCGTCTTCCGCACCCGGGACGGCGGCAAGAGCTGGGAGAGAGTGCTGTTCGTCGACGAGAACACGGGGGCTTCCGACCTGGCGATGGATCCTGCCGATTCGCGCACGCTCTTCGCCGGCACCTGGCAGATCGACATCAAGACCTGGGGGAGGAAGAGCGGCGGCCCCGGCAGCGGCGTCTGGGTCACGCACGACGGCGGGACGAAGTGGAAGCGATTGACGCACGACGACGGCCTGCCCGAGTCTCCGCTCGGGAAGATCGCCGTCGCGGTGGCGCCCAGCGACTCGCTGCGGGTCTACGCCCTGATCGAGACGGGCGACAAGGGGTCGCTGTGGCGCTCCGACAACGGCGGGACGAAGTGGAAGCTGGTGAGCCACAGCCGGCTCCTGAACGAGCGGCCGCACTACTACACGCGCATGCTCGTCATGCCGGACAACGCGAACGAGGTCTACTTCCCCTCGAACTCGATGGGTGTGACCTACGACGGCGGGGAGACGACCGACCAGGTGGACTGGGCCGGCGACAACCATGACATGTGGGCCGACCCGGCAAACCCGAGCCGCATGATGATCGGCTCCGATATCGGCGTGGTCATTTCGACCACGCGGGGGAAGAAGTGGTCCTGGGTGCGGCTGCCGATCGCCCAGATGTACCACGTCGCGACCGACACGCGGATCCCGTATTACGTGCACGGACAGATGCAGGATGGCGGATCGATGCGCGGCCCGAGCCGTAATCCAGGCGCCGACACGATCCCGCCGGCCCTGTGGACGACGACGGCAGGATGCGAGACCGGTTGGGCCTTGCCCGACCCTGTCGACCCCGACGTCGTCTGGGGAGGCTGCTACGCGGGAGTCGTCGAGCGCTACGACGCGCGCACGCGCATGGCGCGCTCGGTCTCGGCCTGGCCGGAGCGGACGATGGGAGCCAACGCCGGGCAGGTCAAGTACCGGATGAACTGGACGTTCCCGATCGCGATCTCGCCGCACGACCACGGCACCGTCTACGTTGGCAGCCAATACGTGCTGCAGACGACCGACGGCGGCGATCACTGGGCGGCGATCAGTCCCGACCTGACGTTGAACGATCCGTCGATGATGGGAGATTCGGGCGGCCTCACGGTCGACAACCTCTCGGTCGAGTACGCGGGTGTCGTGTACTCGATCGCCGAGTCGCCGCTCGCCAAGGGCGAGATCTGGGCGGGCACCAACGACGGCCTCGTGCAGGTGACGCGTGACGGCGGCGCCCACTGGGCCAACGTCACGCCCGGCAGAGCCCTGCTTCCCCAGCACGGCACGGTCGACTCCGTCGAGCCGTCCCCCCATGCGCGAGGAACCTGTTACGTCACGGTCGACTTGCACCAGGTCGACAACCGGGACCCCTTCATCTTCAAGACGACCGATTACGGCAAGACGTGGAAGCCGATCTCGTCCGGCATCCCGAAGAGCTCGTTCTCGTACGTCCACGTCGTGCGCGAGGACCCTGTCCGGCAGGGCATGCTCTACGCCGGGACCGAGAACGGCCTCTACCTGTCGTTCGACGACGGCGCACACTGGCGTCCGCTGCAGTCGAAGCTGCCGCACGCGCCGGTCTCTTGGCTGACCGTCGAACCGCGATTCCACGACCTCGTGGTCGCGACGTACGGCCGGGGCTTCTTCATCCTGGACGACGTCACGCCGCTCGAGGAGTGGAGCGAGCAGGTCCATGATTCCTCGGAGCGTCTCTTCCCGCCCGTTCCCACCTACCGGTTCCGAGCGGTGTCGCAACCGGCCTACGCGCCGACCGGGACCGCGGAAGGGAAGAACGGGCCGGACGGCGCGCTGCTCACCTACTGGCTGAAGAAAGCGGTCCCGAAGCCGAAGCAGACGTCCGACGAGGAGGTGGAGGCGAAGGAGAAGCCGCCGCTCGTCCAACTCCGGATCTTCGACTCGACCGGTGCCAGGGTTCGCTCGCTGCGCGGGACGAACGAGGCCGGCATGAACCGCGTCACCTGGGACCTGCGCTACGACCCGATCCCCGACGTGCGCCTGCGCGCGACGCCGAAGGGCAATCCCCACCTCTGGGAGGAGAAGCGCTTCGTGGGGAAGGATCGCCGCCCGGTGCTCTATTACGGGATCGAGGACGCCACGAGAGGACCGCTCGTTCCCCCCGGCAGGTACACGGTGAAGCTCCGCGTCGGAGACCGGGAAGCCACGGCCGCGGTCGAAGTCCGCAAGGACCCGGGCTCCGCCGGCACGTCGGCCGACGTCGAGGCGGAGTCGAAGCTGTCGCTCGCCATCTACAACGACTCGATCGCGGCCGCCGAGATGCTCGGCGAGCTCGAATGGACGCGCCTGCAGCTCGAGCAACTCAAGAAGCGTCTCGCCGCGGCGAAAGCGGAGGACTCGCTGGTCGCTCCCGTCTCGGGCCTGCGCCAGAAGGCGGAGGAGGTCGAGGCGCTCCTCCTCCAACCGACGATCGCGGAAGGGGACCAGAAATCGTTCCGCGGACCGCTCGGCATCTTCCTCAAGCTCGTCTGGCTCAACGCGGAGGTCTCGACCGGCGCCGCCGACGTCTCGGGCAACCCCGACCTGGCGCCCACGCAGCCCGAGCGCGACGTGTTCGAGCTGCTCGACCGGCAGCTCGACGACGCGCGCCGGCGGTTCCGGTCGCTCTACGACGAGAGCATCCCCGAGCTCAACCGCGCCATGGCCGCGAGGGGGATGGCGGGGATCGTTCCGGTCAAGGAAGCCCTGCCGGAGTTCCCGCCGGAGAAGGAGAAGAAGCCGGACGACGAGGAGGACTGACCGGCTCGGCGTCACCACGTCTCGAAGGAGCGGCGACGCCGGACCGCGCGCCGCGGTGGTCACCTCGGCGCGCGGTCGGGGCGGTTCCGCGGTTCAGGCGGTCGGCGTCTCCGCCGGCGGGTCGAAGGCGTGGCCGCAGCGGGAGCGCATGCCTTCGCGGAACTTCTCGCGCTCTTCGGGGGTCATCCGCTCCCACCGCTCCGTCATGCGGTGACGCCAGTGCATGGACCGGCGCGACCGGCCGTGGAAGCCGGTGAACAGGAGCTTGGACAGGAACAGCAGGCCCAGGGCCTGCCAGAACGTGATCGCCTTCAAGCCGAAGATCGCCGGCATCAGCCAGTTCCACAGGCCCATCACCAGCAGGCAGACCAGGCACAGCACGATCGTGCACAGGACCGCGATCATCACGAACTTGACTCCTCTCGACACCTTGCGTCGCATCATCGTCTTGTCCTCATGAGCTCAGGTAGTCTTGGTAAATGGCCCGCAGCCGCCGGCGCAGGTGAAGCACCGCATAGTGCTTGCGGGAGAGCAGCGTGTTGACGCCGACGCCGGTCGTGGCGGCGATCTCCTTGAAGCTGCGCCCCTCCATCTCGTGCGCGAGGAAGACCTCTCGCTGCTCGGGCGGCAGCTCGTCCAGGGCGGCCTCCAGCTCGTCGAGCAGCAAGCCGCGGGCGTAGGCCGCCTCCGGGCCGGCCGCGGGCGAATGGAGCAGGTCCTCGAGCCGCGGCGGCTCGCCGTCCTGGTTCTCCACGGCGCCGGCCTGCAACGGCGCGGACCGGCGCTTGCGGAAGAGGTCGGTGATCCGGTTGCGGGCCACCCGGAACATCCAGGCGCCGACCTGTTCGATCGGCTGCGCCACCCGGAAAGCCTCCACCAGCTCGTAGAAGACGTCCTGCAGGATGTCCTCGGCCTCGCCTTCGTCGACCACCCACTTGCGGATGAAGCCGCGCAGCCGGTGCTGCTCGCGAGCGACCGCGTCGGTGATCTGTCGGTCCTGTTCGGTCATCCAGGTCCTGCTCAGCGCCTCGTCCACACTCCTGTAGACGTGGGAGAGGGCAAGATATTGTGACCGGCGCGGCTCCTGTGGCGAGAAAGCCTGGTGCCTGCCGCCGCGCGGCGTGACGGCGGCTCAAGGGACGATCAGTTCGAGATCGGGGGCCCCGGCGGCGAAATCGCGCCCGTTGAGAGTGGCGAGGCGCCCGGCTGGCGCGGCTCTGGCGCAGGCGGCAATGAGCGCGTCGTAGGCGCGGCCGCCGGCGACGCCCGAGTCCGCCAGGGACGCGATGAGCAGCCACGCTCCGGCTTCGTCGAGGGTGACCACGCGTACACGTTCGCGCAGAGAGGAACGCAAGATCTCGGCGGCATCGGTCGGGCGCAGGCGGTGCGGCGCAGGGAGCCGCGTCATGACCGCGTAGGCCTCGACCAGCGCCGGCAGAGGAAGCACGGCGCCGGCAGGGTCGGCCAGGGCGGCCTCGAGCGCTACGGCGGCGGCTTCATGGCTCTCATGCCAGGAGAGGAGCGCGGCGACGAGGACGCTGGTGTCGAGGGCGACCGGAGAGCGTGTGGTCACTCGTGCCGCTCGCGCAAGGCTCGGCGGGTGCGTTCAACCTCCGCACCGGTCAGGCGGCCCGATTCCGCCACCGGTGAGGCCACGCGCAGGCTGCCCTTCGTCACGATCCGCACCTCGCGGGGCGAAGGCTCGATCTCGATGCGTCCTTCGCGCAGGCGCACGGTCAGCAGCGTGCCGGGCTGAAAGCCGGCCTGCTGGCGGATCGCCTTGGGGATGACGATCCGCCCGGCTCCATCAATGGATGTCTCGATGGCAGTATCCATGCCATGAAGTTTACCATGATGGCAACCCAGCCTCGAATCCTGACGCGTCCTGCTCCGAACCTCCTTCCCACCGCCAAGAGGCTGCGCATCTTCCAGCGGGCGTGGGCGGACCGGCGCCGTCACCGCGGCCAGTGCGCGACGTCGTACGGGGTCCTCATGGCCGTGCGATAGGGATGGGACTCGCCCCAGAAGTTGGCGTCGATGCAGCGCGCGAGCGGCAGGACGCAGACGGCGGCAGCCCCCTGGCCGAGAAGGGCGCCGGCGGCGCTGAGGGCGGTGGCGCCGGTCACCCAGGTGTCCTCGACGAGCACGATGCGCTGCTCGCGGAGGCCGGCGGTCACCGGGGCGAAGATCTCGGGAGTGTACTGGTGGCGATGGCCGCCCTCGAGGTGGCGCAGGGTCTGCCGCAGGGGAAAGGGAGGGGGGCCGAAATGGGCAAGGGCCTGCCGCAGCGGCTGCCGCTCATAGTCGACGCCGCGCTTCGAGGGCACGACGGTCAGCAGGTCGGGCTCGCCGCCGAGCAGCGCGGCGACGGCGGCGCTGTGGTGCCGCAACCAGGTCGAGGCGAGGGCGCCGAGCAGGCGCAGGTGCTCCGGGTAGCCCTTCTTGTAGGTGATCAGCCGGCTGTACCAGGCGCTCGGGTTCAGGGCGGTGGTCATCGGCACCACGATCGCCGCGAGCTCGCGTGGAGCGCCGCCGCTGCCGTAGAGGCGGTCGCAGCCGAGGCACCAGCGGTATCCTTCGCCGGCCGGGCCGAGGCACTGGCTGCAGACGCACCCGGTCGCCGCGAGGCCGGCGAGGCCCGCGAGGCCCGGCACCGAGCCGAACAGGTGACGCGAGGCGTCGAAGACCGCGCTTGCCGTCGCCGCCACCACCCCGCGCCGCGTTTCAGGGGAGCGGCGCTGCCACCGCCGGCAGCTTTCCCGCGAGGCGATCGAGGATGTCGCGCGAGGAGCTCACCTCGACGGCGTGGTTGCTCTCGACGCCGTCGTGGACGTAGCGCCGTGCCCAGTCGTGCTCGGCGACCAGGGAGCTGAGGAGGAAGACGCTGCGGCCGTGCTCGAGGGCGAAGCGGGCCTGCATCTTGGCGCCGGAGGTCTCGCCCGCTTCGACGACGACGGTGGCCACGGCCAGGCCGGACATCACCACGTTGCGCTTCGGGAAGGTCCAGCGGGTCGGCGGCTGATCGGGGAAGAACTGGGAGAGGAGCGCGCCTCCCGCGCCGAGGATGCGCTGCGCCAGGCCGCGGTTGGCCGGAGGGTAGACCCGGCGCAGACCCGTGCCGAGCACGGCGACGGTCCTGGCGCCGCGGGCCAGCGCGGTCTCGTGGGCAGCGGTGTCGATGCCGAGCGCCAGCCCGGAGAGGATGGTGGTGCCGGCGGCGGCCAGCTCCTTGACCACGACGCGCGCTCGCCGCAGGCCGGCATCGGTCGCGCGGCGGGTGCCGACGACCGCCACGGCGGCGTAGTCCCGCCGCTGGTCCCAGGTGCCGGCGACGAAGAGCATGGGCGGCCGGTTGAAGATGGAGTGCAGGAGGGGAGGGTAGGCCGGGTCGAGGACGGTGCGGATGTCGAGGCCGGCGGCCAGCCACGACTCGGCATCCGCGAGAGCCCGCTCGACGTCGGCCGACGCGACGCCTCCGAGGCCCAGCTGGCCGGCGAGGAAGGGCGGCAGGCGCTGCTCGTCGAGCATGGCGAGCAGCTCGACGGCGGAGCCGAGGTGGTCGATGATCGACGCCAGCTTCTCGACCGCCAGGGCGCCCGAGCGCATCAGCGCGGTGACGGCGGCGATCTCGTGGACACGCTGGCCGCCGGTCAGCAGTCGGGCCACGATGCCCGCGTTTGCCGGCATGCCGACAGGATAACGCACCCGCCAGGGGGAAGGGGAAGGCCGGGGCCGGCAGCGCCCGGGGGGCTGCCGAGCCCGGCGTCCAGCGGTCGAACGAGCTCCGGTGGCCACCGCATCGCGGCCGCCGCCGGTGTCGCCTAAATGCCTTGTCGCCTGGAAGATGCGGCTCAGCGCACGGCTCTAGATAGATCTCCCCTGGAGGAGCCGCACCACGACGACGATCAGGGCGATCACCAGCAGGATGTGGATGAGACCGCCGCCGATGTGGACGGCGAAGCCGAGGGCCCACAGGATGACAAGGATCAGCACGATAGTCCACAGCATGATGAGGACTCCTTTCGGAACGATACTGGTTTGGGCTCGTGACCGCGGCGCACGCGCGCCCTAAGACCTCATAGCAACTTTCCTGCCAATCGAGCCCATCGAGCTCCGGCGGCGTCGGGTTAAGCTTCGAGGCGTGGACTCTCTCCATGTCGTGCTGGTCGAGCCGGAGATCCACTGGAACACCGGCAACGCCGGCCGCACATGCCTGGCGGCCGGTGCCCGGCTGCACCTGGTGGAACCACTCGGCTTCTCGCTCGACGACCGCGAGGTGCGCCGCGCCGGCCTCGACTACTGGCCGCGGGTGCAGCCGCGGGTCTGGCCCAGCTGGGAGAGCCTGGAGCGGCGGCTGCCCGAGCTCGGCGAGCCGTTCTTCTTCAGCGCCGAGGCGCCGCGCGACCTGTGGAGCGTGCGTTATCCCGAGCGGCTGGCGCTGGTCTTCGGACGAGAGAGCGCCGGGCTGCCGCTGGGGCTGCGCAAGCGCTACCAGGACCGGCTGCTGGCGATCCCGATGGTCGATCCGGCGCTGCGGTCGCTCAACTTGTCGAGCGCGGTGGCGGTGGTGCTCTACGAGGTGCTGCGTCAGCGCGAGGCAGCCCGGGCGAGCGATGAAGGTGGACGTGGCGCCCCCTTTCCCCCCGGAGGGGAGGCAGGTGGGTCCTTTTCCTAGTAGTGAGCGAGGATCTTCGCTGCCGCTGCCTTGGCCGGCCCCAGCTGGTCGAGGCCGGGGCTGGCGGCACCGCTGATCACCAGCCAGTCGCGGCCGCGGAGGACGTTGAGCTGGTTCACCTTGCCGCCCGACCAGTAGGCGCGATCGCCGAGGCCGTCGACGTTCTCGGGCACCTGGCCCGAGATGGTCTGCGACAGGGTGTGCGCGTGCTCGAAGGCGCTGCGGACGCCGCCGGGCTCCTGCCAGCGGTTGACCAGCAGCGTCACCACCTTCGTCGGGTTCTTCGCGGCGGAGATGTAGCCGCACCGCCACGACACGACGCCGATGTCGGCCATGCTGCTGGTCACCGGCGGATCCAGGACCGGGCCGCCGAGCAGCGCCTCGGCATCGTCTCGGGTCAGCAGCTGGCAAGCCAGGTTCTCCTGCGGCACGGCGCCGCGCCCGGCCGGCGCGCCGGCGCTCGGCGGTGGGGCGCCGGCCTGGCGCTGCGGCGCCTGCTGGCGCCCGCGACACCCGGCGGCGGCCATGGCTGGCAGAAGGAGGGCGCACAGACTGACGGCCAGGGCCAGCGATCGTGAATTCATGGTGAGCGGTGCCTCCTGCGTTCTCTTCGAGAGTCGGAACGGGGTGTCAGCTCCGGGCGGGCTTGGCGGGGACCAGCGCGCGCACCAGGTCGGGGAAGTCTTCGAAGTCGTCGCCGCTGGCGCGGTGGGGACGCTGGCGCAGCTGGCGGACGGCGACCAGGTGGGAGGCGGGAAGCACGACGAGATACTGGCCCAGGGCGCCGTTGGCGTCGAAGCCGATGGACGGACCGGTGGTGACCTTCGGGGTTGGCAGGTTGCGGGCCGGCACGTTGGCGACCCACAGGTTCAGGGCCTTGTCGTGGCCGAAGGCGCGATCGAGGGTGGCGAAGAGCTCCTGCCGCGGGATCTCGCGGCCGGCGAGCGGCTCCAGCGCCGCCAGGAACGCGGGATCGGCCCCTCCCCGGCGCCAGGTCTCGAGGAGCGGCCGGTCCACGACCAGCCGCGTCCATTCCGGGATGACCCACCAGAGCAGGCCGCCGGTCGGCGAGAAGGGCTGCGCGGCGTGCACCGATTCGCGGACGAAGTCGGCGGCGAGCAGGCGCCGGCCGCCGTAGACGCCACCGTCGAGCATCAGCTGGCCGATGCGCGCCAGGTCGCCGGCGTCCAACTGCAGGCCGGCGAGGACATGAGGGTTGCCGGCGGGATCGCGCATCCAGGAGAAGCCGCGGATGCCGAGCGGCGCGAACAGCTCGTCGCGCACGTATTCGTCGAGCTTCTGGCCGCTGGCCTTCTCGACGATGCCGGCGAGCAGGTTGACGGCCTTGTGGTTGTAGGAGAAGTGGGTGCCGGGCGGATGGGCGAGGTCGGCGGCCAGCGCCTGCCGCACCAGGTCGGCGCTGGCGTAGACCTCCTCGGGGGTGGGCTGCGCCGCGAGGCCCGAGGTGTGGTTCATCAGCTGGCGCAGGGTGATCGCCCGCTTCGGGCCGCGGCGCCACTCCGGGTACCAGGTGGCGGCGGGCTCGTCGAGGGAGCGGATCTTCCCGGTGTAGAGCAGGCGGCCGATCGCCAGGCCGGTGACCGACTTGGTGATCGAGCTGACCTCGATCGGCCCGACCGGCTTGCCGAAGCGAACGTCCGTCACCAGCCGCCCATCCTTGACGATCACCACCGCATCCGAGTGGAAGAGATTCGCTCGCAGCATCAGGTGGGTGAGTGCGTCCGGATCGATGCCGGCGCTCGCCGCGTCGGGGTACGGCGGCGGCACCGGGGCGGGCGCCCCGCCGGAGCCGGCAACGGCCGGCGGGATGGTGTAGCTGACGTAGACGTGCGGCACCCCCGGCGAGGGCGCCGCGGGCCCCGCGGCCGGAGCCGGCGGCGAACCCTGGCGCGCGGCGGCGGCGAGCAGGGCCGCGGCGCCGAGCAGCACGACGCCGGCGGCGAGCCGGCGCTTGCCGCTCGAGCCACTCATGCCGTTCGTGCCGCTCATGCCGTTCGTGCCGCTCATGCCGCTCATGCCGTTCCGCCGCTCCGGGGAGAACCGCCGGCGGCGCCCGGAGCCGCGGGGGCCGCCGTTCCGGGGGGCGGCAGCGGCTTGGAGGGCGGGGCCGGCTTGGGGACGGGCGCCGGGTGTGCGAGGCGTGCCAGCGCCTTGCCGGCAAGGGCGCGCGCGGTGCCGAGCGGGTCCTTGTCCAACTGGACGGTGAAGACCAGCAGCGTCTCGCCGCGGCGCACGTTGAGCTGATCGATCCGGCCGCCGATCCAGAACGCGCCGTCGCCGAGCCCCGGCAGCTCCTCCACCGGCGCCCCGGCGGCGAGCGAGCGCAGGCCCGCCTCCGCGGCCCGCTGCTGGCTCGCCGCCTCCTCGGCGCCCGGCGCGCGGCGCAACGACAGGCCGATCATCCGCGCCGTGGCGTCGCCGCCCAGGCTGTAGGCGCACTGGGTGGGGTCCTTGCCGACGGCGTCCTCGAGCGTGCTGCTGAGCGACCCCGACGCGTCGCGGGTGACCGCCTCGACGTCCGCCGGCGTCAGCAGCTCGCAGGCATCAGGGAGCGGGCCGCCGGCGGTCCCGGCCGAGCCGGCGGCGTTCGACTTCCCGGCCGCCGGAGCGCCGCCGCCGTCGTGGCCACAAGCGGCGAGCACGACGCACGCGGCGGCAAGGGCGCACGCCAAGCAAGCCCCGCTCACGGAGCGGGCGGTACGCGCGGCCCGTGCCGCACCGGAGGCCAGCCGCGGGCTGCGGCCCCTGGCGAAGGTGCCAGCGCTTCGTGGCTGTGGGTGAGGGTCGGTCATCTCTCTAGCGCCCGCGGTCCTGCCGTCCAGGGTGCCTATTCTAACCGCCCTCGAGTGCCGCTCGGCGTGGCCCGCCGCGCCCTGGCGCCGCATGTCCATGGCGGCCCAGCCGCGGACGGCGTGCCCCGGGCTCAGAGATAGCCCAGGGAGTGCAGCAGGGCGCGGGTCTGGGGATCGATCTGCTTCGGCTGGCCGGGGCGGCAGGTGGGGGTGGGGGGGTCGGTCTCGACGTCGAGCTTCGGCGCCCGGTCCCAGGCCCAGAGGGCGCGCTTCAGGCGCTCGAGCTCGGCGGGGTGGCGGTCGGCGACGTTCTGGGTCTCGAGCGGGTCGGCGACGAGGTCGTAGAGGGCGAACTCGACGCCTTCGCCGGCGATCCAGCGCTGCTCGTGATAGGTCTGGGCGACGAGCAGCTTGAAGCGGCCGTCGCGCACCGCCTTCTGCCACTTGTTGTTGGTCTCCCAACCCGCCTCCGAGAAGGCCAGCGGCGCCGGCCCGGCGGCCGCTCCCGAAGCGACGGCACCCGCGGTAGCGCCCGCAGGGCCAGTGGCGGCGGCGGCCGCCATGCTCTCCGCCGTGCCGGCCCTGGCGGCGGCCTCCATGACCTCGGCCGTGCCGGCCGCGCCGGCCCGCGCCGCCGGCGGCAGGCCGCGCAGGCGCCTGGTGAGCGAGTGGCC
>DATDGZ010000494.1:0-52900 GCA_036521795.1 Thermoanaerobaculia bacterium
TCCGCGGGCGTCTCACTATTACCAATGGGAGAGCCGAACGCGCCGCGTTCCCCGAGTCGAAGGGACGGCGCAGGATCAGGCTCCGCCTGCGGCAGCCCGCGGCGGTGGCGCGGAGAAAGCAATGAGCGACGATGGCGCAGCCAACCTGGTGGCCAACGGCCACGCGCTGGCGAGGCGAGCGAACCGCCCTCGTATCGAGCAGGAGATCCGGGCGCGATACGCCGCCGAGCTGGCCGGGGCCGACATCTGCGACAGCCTGCGCATCGAGGCCCAGATCCGCGCCGAGATCGAGCGCGCGCTGGCCGTCCAAGCGCCAGCGGGCGCGCTCTACTGAACTGCCAACCGGCGCGCTCTACGGTACTGCCGGCGGGCGCGCTCTACGGTGCTACCGGCAGACGCTCTCTACTCACTGTCGCCTCGCGCCCCGCGCTACTTCTCCACCCCGGCCACCTTCCAGATCCGGCCGCCCTTCATCACGAAGCTGACGCGTTCCATGACCTTGATGTCGGCCAGCGGGTCGCCGGGGACGGCGACGAGGTCGGCCTGCTTGCCCGGCTCGAGCGTCCCGATCTGCCCGGGCAGGCCGAGCAGGTCGGCGGCAGGACCCATGGCCGAGCGCAGGGCGGCGGCCGGCGCCATGCCGTGGGCGACCAGCAGCGCGAACTCCTTCGCGTTGAGGCCGTGCGGGCTGACCGCCGAATCGGTGCCGAAGGCGACCTTGACGCCGATCCTGAGCGCGTTCCGGAACATCGCCGAGCGCTGCGCCACCGCGGCGTCCGCCTTCGCCGCGATCTCCGGCGGATAGTGGCGGGGGACCACCCGGCCGCTGGCGTATTCGCCGGCCAGCAGCGTCGGCACGAGATAGGTGCCGCGCTCCTTCATCATGCGCAGCCCCTCCTCGTCGAGGAAGGAGCCGTGCTCGATCGAGTCAATGCCGGCGCGGATCGCCTCCTTCGCGCCGGTGACGCCGTGCGCGTGCGCCGCCGCGCGCTTGTGCAGGCGGTGCGCCTCGTCGACGATCGCGTCCATCTCCGCCTGGGTCACCTGCGGCGTGTCGACCTCGTCGGACAGCGACAGGACGCCGCCGGTGGCGCCGACCTTGATCACGTCGGCGCCGTACTTGACGCAGAAGCGCACCGCGTCGCGGAACTGGTCGGGGCCGCTGGCGATGCCGCGCTCGATGCTCGGCTCTTCGCCCAGGCGCTTGAACGCGAAGCCGGCGCCGTCGGCGTGGCCGCCGCGCGCACCCAGCATGTGCACCGCCACCAGCATCCGCGGTCCCGGGACGACGCCGTCGCGGATGGCGTTGCGCAGCCCGACGTCGATGAAATCGGAGCTGCCGACGTCGCGCACCGTGGTGAAGCCGGCCATCAGGGTGTGCCGGGCGTTGACGGTGGCGCGGATCGCGGCCTCCGCCACGTCGCGGCGCAGGCGGGTGACGGTGTCGCGGGTGAAGTCGTCCGACGACTCGAACGACAGGTGGGTGTGGCAGTCGATCAGGCCGGGCAGCAGGGTGACATCGCCGAGATCCAGCACCTGAGCACCGGCCGGGACCGCCGCCCCGGCGCCCACCGCCTGGATCTTGCCGCCGGCCACGACCACGACGCCATCGCGCACCCAATGGTCCGAGCGGCCGTCGAACAGGCGTGCCGCCTTGATCGCCAGCACCGGCGGCGCCGCAACGCCGCTCGGCGCGTCACCTCCCGCTGCCTGCCTCTGGGTGGCGGCGTGCAACAGCAGCGGCAGCAGGCCGCAGGCGAGCAGCAGCACGGCCGCCAGGCGCATGGCGAGCCTCCTCGTGGTCTTCATCGAGTCCATGGAACCCTCCTTCGCAGTCGCGGCGAATTGCCGCCCGATCCTACCCGCCGCCGCCGGCCAAGGTCCAGAGCGGCCCATGGCGGCTAGCGGTCTTAGACCGCTACCCCATGGCGTTCGTCGCGTCACGGCAGGTCCGTCACGGCAGCGACACGACGCAGGGGTCGTCGCCGGTCCACGCCCTGAGCTCGGCCGCGGTCCACGTCCTCGGCGATCGCGGGTAGCGCGGCGGGAAGTATCCGGAGAAGCCGTTGACCACCGGCACCTGGGCGTCCAGGCCGGCCCACATGGCGACCTGCTGGGTGACCACGTAGTTGGCGCCGGGCTGCATGGCGAGATAGAGCAGGTGGCAGCCGCGAGGGATGCTGGCGCGCACCGCGGCGACGCGGTCGAAGAAATGCTGCTTCTCGAAGGCGGGCGGCGACTCGATGCGCTGCTCCGCCACGCCGGCCAGGAGCAGCGCGGCAAGCAGCGCGGCTCGCGCCCGCGGGCGCAGGCGGCTGCGGCGGAGGGCGGCGTCGGCGCCCCAGCAGGCGGCGACGGCGCCCAGCGCGAAGATGAGGATGGAGATCCGATCGACGGCACGGATCGCCCCGGCGCCCGGCACCCACCGGTAGACCAGCCACCACAGGCTGACGCCGGGCTCGGTCTGGCCCAGGCGCGGGCCGTCGAAGGCGAACCGCGGCACGACCAGCGAGACCACCGCCAGCGCGATTGCCGTGGTCCAACAGGTGACGAGCAGCGCTTGCCGGCGGCGCTCCTCGCGCGACAAGCGCAGGGTATAGACGGCCGAGGCCACGCCGAGCCCGATCGGCACCAGGCCCGGAAAGAGGTAGAGCTCCCAGCTCCCGGATGAACCGCGAGGATAGTCAGGGAGCAGCCACTGGTACGTGCTGCCCGGCATCGCCGCCAACCACCACTCGGGACGGACCAGGGAGGGCACCACGTCGTCCCAGGAGCGCTCGCCGAGCGCGGCCTTCGCCGCCATGTAGGGCCGCAGGACGACATAGTGAGCCGCCGCCCAGGACGCCACCGACAGGGCGATGAACCACGGCGCGGCCCGCCAGAAGGCGGCGAGGCGCCGCCGGCCTTCGCGGTCCCAGAAGAGCAGCAGCGGCACCGCCAGGCCGAACGTCAGCAGCAGGAACCACCCGACGTAGATCACCGACAGCATCTGCAGGTAGAGCAGCAGGAGCAGCAGCGCCAGCCTGCCCCGGCTGGGCGCCGCCAGCAGGCGCCAGAGCGCCCACAGCGCGAGCGGCACGTAGAAGATGAGGAACAGTTGGAGATGGCCGACCTGGCCGACGCGGGGCGCGCCGAAGGCGAAGAAGAAGGCCCCCAGCGCCGCCAGCGGCGGGCCGACGCCGATCCGGCGCAGCACCAGCAGCATGGCGGCATAGTCCAGCACGCACATCACGATCAGCAGCAGCTGGGAGGACGTGCAGGGATCCCAGCGCAGGCGCAGCAGCGCATAGACGGGGAGCACCCCCATCATGTTCTCGGAATAGGCCAGGACATGCGGCGCGGGATAGAAGAACGGCGGCGACCAGAACGTGCCGAGGTGGTCTCGGCGCTCGACCACTCGCAGCTCGTGCTCGAGGAAGTAGCAGGTCAGCAGCGGGTCGCCAGGAGCCGTCTGCAGCATCGCGAAGCGGGAGGCCAGGGTCGGCTGGAAGACGAACCAGATGCCGGCGGCGCCGACCGCGGCATAGAGCGCCACCGCCAGGATGGCGCGCGCGCCGGGGGGGGCCACTCAGTGTCCCGCTCCGGCCATTCAGGCCGGGCTCAGGATCGGCAGTTTCGGGTGCCGGGGGTGCCGGGGCTGCCGGCTCGCGAGCTCGGCGAACATCCCGGGCCGGTAGGCGGTGATGGTGCCGGTGAAGGCCGAGGCGGCGACGGTCAACGGCGAGGCCAGCCACAGCTTGCCGGGGCCGGAGCGCCCCTTGTAGTTGCGGTTGATCGCCGACACGGTGACCTCCCCCGGGGTCTCCGAGACGCCGGGGCCGCAGCCGATGCAGGCGCCGCAGCCGGGGTGGATGAGCGTGACGCCGGCGCGCTCGAAAGTCTCGGCGAGCCCCTGTTCGCGCACGAACCGCTCCACCGCCTGCGATCCGCACTGGATGAGGAAGCGCACCCCCGCGGCGACCCGCAGGCCGGCGTCGACCGCCTCCTTGACCACCTGGTGGTAGAAGATCAGGTCGTCGATCTTGCCGGCGGTGCAGCTGCCGCCGTAGGCGATGTCGATCTTGACCTCGCCGATCTCGTCGATCCAGGCGCCGTTGGTGGGGTCCGACGGGATGCCGCGGTCGGGGTCGCCCGGGTGGGCCACCATCGGCCGCATCGCCGACAAGTCGATGGTGTGGACGCCGCCGCCGTAGTGGGCGTCCGGGTCGGGCGCGACGGCGCGCCGCCGCCAGCGCGCGCGGGTCTCCTCGGCGGCATCCGGCCGCCACTCCGACAGCCAGCGCCAGGTCTCCTCGTCGGCAACGACGATGGCGGTCTTGGCGCTGCACTCGGTCGCCATGTTGGTGAGCGTCGCGCGCTCGTCCATCGACAGCGTCGACACGCCGGGACCGGTGAATTCCATCACCCGGTCGAGCGTCAGCTCGCGCTTGGCGTACTCGAGCAGGATGTACAGCATCACGTCCTTGGCGGTGACGCCGGGCCCGAGCTTGCCCACCAGCTCGAAGCGGATCGAGTCCGGCACCTCGACCTGGGTGAAGCCGGAATGGATCATGTCGGCGTACTCGGTGGCGCCGACCCCCCACGCCAGGGCGTTGTTGACGCCGCCCATGCAGGTGTGGCTGTCGGTCGCCTGGATGAAGTCGCCGGGCTCGACCAGCGCCTCGCGCGCCACCTCGTGGCAGATGCCGGGCGAGAGGCCGCCGCTGGCGGCGAAGTTCCGCACCCCGGTGTGGGCCTGGAACTGCCGCTGCAGCTCGCGCAGGGTCTCGATCTTGCCGGCGAACGGCTGCATCTTCGGCACCTCGTCGGCGTAGATCAGGTGGTCCTCGAAGACGGCGAAGCGCTCCGGGTTCTCGATGCGGTAGCCGGCGCCGTGCTCCTGCTCGAGGAAGTGGTGGACCTGGGCGGTGGTGAACTCGTGCGAGTAGCCGCCGTCGACGCTCACCACCACGGCGTCTCTGGGCTTGACGTACCGCGGATGTTCATCGGCGCCATCGGCGTCGCCGGCGCCGCCCAGCACGTGGCGCGCCAGCAGCTTCTCCGCCATGGTCATCGGCCGCGGCCCGGTGTCCGGCAGCGGCAGCTCGATCTCGCCGCGCGCCAGCGCCTTCGAGAACGGGAACAGACCGCCCCGCTGGACGACGATGCGGGTGATCGGATCGTAGCCGGCATAGAGCTCGGCGAGCGGGATGCCCTCCCCGTGCTGCAGGCGGCACAGCTGCGCATGGTCGCCCATCAGCACGCCCTGGCTGATGTTGTTGCGGGCGTGGATGGGCGCGAAGGAGGCGGCAATGGCGATGCGGATGCCCGACCACTTCTCCGCCTGCACCGCGGTCTCGCGCGAGCTGCCGACCCCTTTCCGGTGCCCCGACACGATCACCTCGAAGTTGCCGTCGCGCAGCGCGTCGCGCTCGAACAGCCGCCGGCCGTCGACGATCAGGCCGGCATAGGCGTCGCGGGCGATGTCCTCCGGCCGGTGGCTGAAGCACACCCAGGCCGGCGTCATGGCGTCGGTGTTGATGTCGTCGAGCAGCTCCTCGACGGCAAGGTCGTCCATGCGCAGATCGAGCTCGCCGCGCAGCTGCCGGCGGATGAGCTCCGGGTCCTTGGTGAGGAAGAGCACCCGCTTGCCGGGGGTCAATCGGACGATCTCTGCTGGCTGCATCGGCAAGCTCCCTTCCGCCGCGTCCGCGTGGACCGGCCGAGCGCTCCGCGCAGGCCATTCTACCGCCGGCTGGGGATCTCCGCCCGGTTCCCGCATAGCCGAACCATCCCCAATTCCCCCGAGGAACCGTTCCCCGTCCGCGCCCTGCGCGCCGCGCGCGGCCCCCGCGCCGGCGCGGAGTGCGCCGCGTCGACCTTGATTGTCTCACAACGGCAGTGGCATGATTGGCATACAGTTCTTCATAATGCCAGCCAACGGCGTACCAATCCGGTCCGGTCGCGGCGAACGGCGCATCGCGCTCGCCGTACTCCTCTTTGCACTGTTGGTCTACAACGCCAACCTGCGCGACATCTCGACCGGCGACTCCTTCCCTGCCCGCTTCCTCCCCCTCGCGCTGCTCTGCCATGGGACGCTCTACCTCGGCCCGGTGGCGGAGGCCGTCCAGATGGAGCACAAGGGCGGCCCGCTCGAGGTCTACTGGCTGGTCGCCGCCCGCGACGGCCGGGTGGCCTCGCGCTATCCGATCGTCATGCCGCTCCTGGTGACACCGCTCTACGTACCCACCGCGCTCTACCTCGCGCATCATGGCTGGGGCAACCTGCGCGACGTCGAGATCGCCGGCGAGCTCACCGAGAAGGCCGCCGCCGCCGCGGTCGCGGCACTCTGCTCCGCCCTCATGTACCTGCTGCTCCGCCGGCAGCTGCAGCGGGGCCGGGCCCTGCTGCTCACCCTGGCCTTCGCCTTCGGCACCGAGACCTGGTCCATCTCGAGCCAGGCGCTGTGGCAGCACGGCGCCGCCGAGCTGTTCGCGATCGTGGCGCTGCTCGCCGCCACCGGCAAGCCGACTCGCCTGGCACTGGCGGCGGCCGGCGCCGCCAGCGGGCTGCTCATCGCCACCCGGCCGCCGGACCTCATCCTCGCCGCCGGCTTCGCCGTCTACGCGGCGCTCTGGGCCCGCCCCAGGCGGATGGCGCCCTGGTTCGTGGCCGGCGCGGCGGTGCCGCTCGCTCTCCTCGCGGCTTACGATTACGCCGTCTTCGGCACCATCCACGGCGGCTACGGCGTCGACGCCCGCACCATCCTCCTCTATCCGCTGTGGCCGGGCCTCGCCGGCGAGCTGTTCAGCCCGGGCAAGGGGATCTTCGTCTACATGCCGTTCCTGCTGTTCCTGGTGCTCCTGCCGGTTGCTCTCCGGCGCCCGCTCGCAGAGCCGGGTCCCGGCCACCCGGCTGCCGCCACTCGCACCAGTCCCTCCACTCGCGCGCTGGCGCCGTGCATGGCGGCGGCCGCGGCGCTCCAGATCCTCTTCTATGCCAAGGCGGACTGGCGCGGCGGCTGGTGCTACGGACCCCGCTTCGCCACCGACATGCTGCCGCTGCTGGTCTGGCTGCTGGCGCCCGTCGTCGCGTCGCTGCGCCGCCGCGGCCTCGCCTGCTTCGTGGCGGCGACCTGCCTGGCGGTCTTCGTCCAGGCGGTCGGCGTCTTCTGCTACCCGGCGGGAGCCAGCGATGCGCGGCTGGAGGCCTCCCCCGATACTCTCGACCCGCGCGTCAAGACCTGGAGCTGGCCGGACGCGCCGCCCCTGGTCGAGGTCCGGGCGGGCCTGGCGCGGCCGTTCTTCATCGACATCCTGGCCGGAAAGCGGCACCATCCCGGCGGCACGTCCCCCTGAAGGCCACCCGCCGCCGCCCCACCTTTCGCTGCTGCGCCGGCCGCTCCGAAGATCGCCGGAACGGGGTACGATCCGCGCGACCATGACGGCTCCCGGCCCGCAGTCCACCTCCAGCGCCTCTGCCGCCGCCGCGTTCTGGACCTGGTGGGCCGCACTGCCGGTCCTTGCCGCCGGCGTGGCGCTGCGCGTGGCCACGGCGTTCCCCAGCCACAAGTACCCGGCCGACGCCGACTGCGTGGAAATCGGCCTTGCCGGCCTGCGCCTGCTGCACGGACATCCGCCGGTGTTCTTCGCCAACTGCCGCGTCGGCGCGCTCGGCGCCTACCCGGCGGGACTGCTCTTCCTGTTCTTTGGCGCTTCGCGCGCGACCCTGGCCGCCGGCCCGATGATCGTCCAGATCCTGCTGCTCGCGGCCTGGACCTTGTTCCTGCGCGAGCTGCTGGGCGCGAGGCTCGCGCTCTGGGGCCTCCCCTTCGCCGCCCTGCCTCCGGCGGCGGTCACGGTCTGGACCTACATGCCGAACGGCTACCCCGAGATCCTGCTGGTCTGCGCCACGACGCTGTGGCTGGCGGCTCGCCTCGCCCGCATCTCTCGCACTCCCCCTGCTCCGGCGGCGGACGCGGGGCCGGCGCGCGCCGGCAGAGGCGGGGGCTGGCCGGCCTGCTTCGCGCTGGGGGTGTCGATCGGGATCGGCTGGTGGGCCTCGGCGCAGACCCTGGCGTGCTCCGGGCCGGCGCTGGCATGGCTGGCCTGGCGCCGGCCGCGGCTGGCCGCGCGCCGCCGATTCTGGTCGCTGGCCGCGCTCGGCGCCGTGCTGGGTGCCCTGCCGTGGATCGTCTTCAACCTCCGCTATTCATTCCCATCGCTCATGAACAACTTCGGCCTGCGGCCGGTGGCGGGGCTGGCGGCGGCGCTCGACGACGCACGCTATC
Source organism: Thermoanaerobaculia bacterium (assembly GCA_036521795.1). Classification (GTDB taxonomy): domain Bacteria; phylum Acidobacteriota; class Thermoanaerobaculia; order Multivoradales; family UBA5704; genus JASLEW01. Next base: position 8,270 of record DATDGZ010000494.1, read on the forward strand.
TCGTGCTGGTGAACTTGCCCCAGCTGCTGGCCTCGACCGACGGCTTCGACGGCAGCCTCCCGCTCAACCCCGTACAGCGGCTGCTCCACCTGCCGGCCCTGCTGATCTCGATCGGGTTGTCGCTCTTCGCCATCCTGGCGATTCCCTGGCTGCGGCGCCGTGCCGCCGCCCAGGGGGGGAACGCTGCGGACCTGGCCGCCGCGGATCTGGCCACTGCCGAGGCGGCCGCCACGGAGCCGGATGGCGGCGCCACCGCGGCCGTCGAGCGCGCCGCCCTGCCGCTGTGCATCCTGGTGATCGCGGCCTCCGCCGGGGTCTACCTGGTCTCGTTCGCGGGCAGCGTGCGCGCCCTCCCGGTGCGCTACGTGATGCCGATCTATCTCGTCGTGCCCGTCCTCTTCGCGCTGTCGCTCCAGCGGCTCGCCGGGCGCTCCCCGGCGCTCGCCGCCACCCTGGCCGCGGCGGTGTTGGCGCTCCACCTGGCCAGCACCCTCTGGCCCTGGACGGCGAAGCGGCAGCAATGGGCGGCCGACGCCGTCGCGGACCAGCGGGCGCTGCGCCTCCTCGAGCAGCGGCAGGTGACCGCGGTCATCGGGCCTTACTGGCTGGTCTACCCCCTGAACTTCCTGTCCGGCGAGAGGGTCCTGGCGATCCCGCTCGACGCGACCACCGATTTCCGCCACGAGATCGAGCGGCTGCCGCCGGCGCCGGTGCGCTGGGCCCTGATGAGCTTCCACGCGGAGGACCTGGCGCCCTGGGCCCGCGCCGCCGGGGTGACCGGCGAGCCCTGCAGGCTGGGGAGCTCCTTCGGCCTGCTGCTGCCCCGGTACGACGTGCCGCCGCGGTGGCTCCGCGAGCGGCTGGCGGCCGCCTGGTGGAACCGCTCGAACGGCAAGCCCGGCGGCGGAGGGACCGAGATGAGGCATCGATGACCGCGGAGCCGCCGGCGGAGCTCTGCTGCGTCTGCGGGACCGCGCAACGGCGGGTCTTCCGCTATCGCGGCCACCGCTATCACCGCTGTCCGCGGTGCGGCCTGGTGTCGACCTATCCGGTGCCCGACGACACCGCGATCGCAGCGCACTACGCCCGCAAGTTCGCCGCCGGCAACTACGAGCTGCGGCGGCGCTTCGAGCAGGAGTACCAGACCGTGGAGCGGCAGTATCTCGAGCTGCTGCGGCCGCGCCTGCGGGTGCCGCACCCGTCGGTGCTGGACGTGGGCTGCTTCACGGGCTGCTTCCTGCAGCTGCTCGAGCGGCACGGCTGGGACGTCTACGGCCTCGAGCTCCAGCCGGAGGCCGTCGAGGTGGCCAGCCGGCGCCTGCCCGGGCGGATCTTCCAGGCCGATCTCCACGGCGATCGCTTCCCGCAGCGCCTTTTCGACGTCGTCAGCCTGCTGGGCGTCATCGAGCACGTGACCGATCCGATGCGCCTCCTCGGCCGCTGCGCGGAGCTGCTGGCTCCCGGCGGCACGCTGATCGTGCAGACCCCGAACAGCGGCTCGCTGCCGGCGCGCGTCATGGGGAGATACTGGCCGCTGTACGAGCCCGTGGAGCACATCCATCTCTTCTCGAGCCGGGCCCTCCGAGAAGCGGTCGCACGCGTCGGCCTGCGCGACGTCCGCCTGCGGAGCCACTGGAAGCCCCTGCCCGTCGCCTACGTCTACGAGATGCTGCAGACCTTCGGCCCGGAATTCCACCGCCTGCTCACGCCCCTCTATCGCATCCTGCCGCGCGCCGCGACAGCGGCCAGCCTCCCCTTCTACATGGGCGAGCTGATCCTCATGGCTGAAAAGCGGCCCGAGAAGCCGTGATGCTCTGGCAGGAGCGGGAGTCGGGATGACCGGCGGCGCAGCCGGCGCCGGCAGCCCCCGGCGTGCTCTCAGATCGTCCCGGGCGTGAACGCCAGCAGCTGCGGGCGCCGCATGACGCGCAGGATCTCGTGGCGGCGGTACTGCAACTCGGTGAGGATCAGGTGGTGCGGCACCAGGATCGCGAGGACGTCCGCGCCGCGCGCCGCCGACAGCACCGAGTCGCAGGCCATGCCGGGCACCAGCGGATCGTAGAGCGCGGCGTCGAGGCCGCGCGAGCGCAGGATGCGGTGCACCTCGAGGGCCGGGCTCTCGCGCAGGTCGCGGACGTTCGGCTTGTAGGTCGCGCCGAGGCATACCACGCGCGGCTCGTCGATGCCGGCGACAGCCGCGCAGATCTTGTCCGCCGTCCGCTCCGGCATGCCGTCGTTGACCGCGCGCGCGGCGCGCAGCAGCGCGGTCAAGTCCGGGCACGCCGCGACCAGGAACCAGGGATCGACCGGGATGCAATGCCCGCCCACGCCGATGCCCGGCTTCAGGATCTCCACCCGCGGATGGTGATTGGCAAGCTCGATCGCCACACCCGCGTCGATACCCAGGCGCTCGCACAGGATCGCCACCTGGTTGGCGAACGCGACGTTGACGTCGCGATGCGAATTCTCGATCAGCTTGACGAATTCCGCCGTCCGCGCGTCCGTCAGCAGCAGCTTGCCCTTGACGAAGCGTCCGAACAGCTCGGCCGCGCGCCGGCTCGACGGCGCATCGATGCCGCCCACGACCCGCGCGTTGAATACCGCCTCGGCCATGATGTTGCCCGGCAGCACCCGCTCGGGGCAGTGGGCGAGCAGGACGTCCGGCCCGACGCGCAGGCCGGAGCGCTCGAGGATCGGCGCGACGACCTGCTCCGTCGCCAGCGGCGGGATCGTCGACTCGACGATCACCAGGTTGCCGCGCCGCAGGACCGGCAGGATCGATTCGGTCGCCGCGACCACCGCCCGCAGGTCCGGGGCCTTCGTCGCGTGATCGACCGGGGTCGGCACCGCGATCACGAAGGCGTCGCTCTCGACCGGCGCTCCCGTCGCGCGCAGGTGGGCCTGCACGTCCGGATCGGCGAAGAAGCTCTCGAAGTCCTCCTGCTCCTCGATCTTGGCGCGCCGCTCCTCGATCTCCCGCACCACCCGCTCGTCGACGTCGACGGCGGTCACGTCCAGGCCGCTCTTCGCCAGCTGCAGGCACAGCGGCAGCCCGACGTAGCCGGCGCCGATCACGACCGCCGAGCGCAGCGGCGGCGGCAGCGCCTCAGACCCCATAGTAGGCGCGCTGCCAGGCGACGGTGCGGGCGATGCCTTCCTCGAGCCCGACCGTCTGGCGGTGGTCGAGCTCGCGGCGGGCGAGCTCGTTCGCGGCCCGCTTGTCGCGGGTGTTGTGCACCTCCGCGGGCAGGTAGCGCACCAGCTCGTCGCCGCGCCCGCACTGCGCCAGGATCATGTCGGAGACGCTCTTGATGTCGTGCAGGGTGTCGCCCGCGATGTTGTAGACGGCGCCCGGCCGGAAGCGCTCGCAGATGGCGGCCAGCGTGCGGACGGTGTCGTCGATGTAGCTCGAGGTCCGGCGGTGCTCGAGGTAGACGGTATAGGGCAGGCCGTGCAGCGCGCAGAAGATGAACTTGCAGATCACGCTGCGGTACTCGCTGTAGGGTTCGCCCGGCCCATAGGTGTTGAACAGGCGGACGATCACGGTCTCGGTGCCGTACAGCGCCGTCGAGTTGCGCACCTGCAACTCGTTGACCCACTTCGACACCGCGTAGTCGTTCAGCTGCTGGATCGGGTGCTGATCGGGGACCTCCTCGCGCATCACGCCCGCGTAGTCGCCGTAGATCTCCGAGCTCGAGAAGACCACCATGCGGAAGCCGCGCCTCTCCTGCAGACGGATCAGGTTCTTGGTCCCCACGGCGTTGGTCCGCCAGAGGGTCTCGTAGAAGTCCTCGCCGTTGATGCGGCCGAACTCCGCCGCCGCGTGGTACACGCAGTCGAACGCCACCTCGTCGAAGACCCGCTCCAGCTGGCGATGCTCGCCGACGTCGCAGCGATAGTAGTGGCGGCCGCGGTCGCCGTGGTGATGGGCGCGGTCGAGGACCCACACCTCGTGCCCGGCGTCCCGCAGGCGAGCCGCGAGCGGCGCGCCGACCGCGCCCAGGCCGCCGGTCACCAGGATCTTCATCGGGTCATGCTCCTCGCCGCCGCCGCGCGCGGCCTTACCATTCCAGGACGATCCACTTGCCCGTCAACCGGTTGATCAGCGCCTTGACCAGGATCTTGGCATAACCGGGGCCGGCGCGCAGGAAGGAGAAGCTGCTCTGGCCGGACGCCCGCTTCAGGTGGCAGACGTCGACCTCCGTCACCCGCCGCGTGGCGAACCATGCCTTGAACGTGATCTCGGGCGAGATCTCGAAGCCGGCGCTCTCGGCGCCGTAGCGCTCGAAGATGCGGCGATGGAAAACGCGGAATGCATTCGTGTAATCCGACATGCGCAACCCGATCAACAGGCGCGTGACGAGCCGGAAGCAGGCGCTCCAGAAGCGATAGATCAACGGTACGGTGCGATAGTTCCGGCGGTGCCGGTAGCGGGATCCGACCGCCAGCCCGTAATTTTCCCGGTGGACCTTAGCATACATCTCCGGGATGCGGCTCACCTCGTCCGAGCCGTCTCCCATGGTCACCGCGGCGATCGGCGCGCGCGCATAGCGCAGGCCGTAGCGGATGCCGCTGCCCATGCCGCGGGGCGGCGGCTTGCTGAAGGCCCGGATCCGCGGCGAGCGCAGCATCTGGGCGCGGGCGACGCGATAGGTGCCGTCCGGGCTGGCGTCGTCGACGAGCAGGATCTCGGCGTTCAGCCCGTCCTGCTCGAGCATCGCCAGCAGCCGATCGCAGACCAGCTCGATGTTGCCCTCTTCCTTGTAGGCGGGGACGATGATGCTCAGCTCGGGCGCCGCCGCCGGCAACGCGCCCGAGCGCCAATCCCTGATCGCGTTCGCGATCCGCTGGCCTGCCGCGGGGCTGTCGGCGGGGTGACCGGTGGGGAGCAGCGTCGCCCCGTACCGCGGATCGAGCGACGCCTCGGGCAGCAGCTCCTCGTCGGCGAGGAAGTAGAGGTCGGGAATCGGCTTCTCACGCCGGCCGAGGCTCTCGAGATCCGCGCCCGTGGTCACGAGATAGAGCACCGGCAGCTGGGCCAGGTCGGCCGCCACCGCCACCAGCCGCGCCAGCGGCCCGCCCTCGGCGACGAAGCAGGCCACCGGCCGGTCCTCCGCCAGGCCCTCGACGATCGCCGTGAAGTCGGGCAGCGCCGGCTCCGCGCCGCCGGCATCAGCCCTCTGCACCCGCATCGGCGCCAGCCCCCGCGTCGCGGCGGGCACTGCCGCGGCAGGCGGGGCCGAAGCAGGCGGGACAGAGGCAGGCTGCTCCGCGGCGGGCGCTTCCGAGGCCGGCGGGGCCGCGGCAGGCTGCCCCGCGGCAGGCACCTCCGCGGCGCCACGGTAATAGATCGGCCGCACCCCCGCACGAGCAAAATCGATCGTCGCGAGCCACCGCCCCTGCTCTTCGCATTCCACCGCGACGACGAGCACCGGCGAGCCGGCGGGGAGCACCGGCGGGGAGCCAGCACCGGGTGCGCCGCCACTGGCGCTCAGCTCAGGCTCTGCCATATCTCGTCGAGACCTTGCCGCAGGCCGATCCGCGGCTCGTACCCCAGCTCGCGGCGCGCGCGGCCGATGTCCGCCACGCTCCGCCGGACCTCGCCGGCGCGCGCCGGCTGCACCAGGACCTCGACCTCCCGGCCGGCGGCCTCGCGCCTGGTGCGCGCCAGCTCGGCGATCGACGTCGCCACGCCCGTGCCGATGTTGTACACCGCTCCGGGGCGGCCGTGCAGCGCGGCGAGCAGGTTCGCGCGGACCACGTCTCCGACCTGCACGAAGTCACGCACCTGCCCGCCATCGCCATAGACGATCAGCGCCTCGCCGCGCTGCAGCCGCCGGAAGAAGATCGAGATCACGCCGGTGTACTCGCTGTCCTCCATCGGCAGACCGTAGACGTTGAAGTACCGCAGGCTCACCGCGGGAGCCCCCCAGAGCTCGGCGGCCAGGCCGGCGTAGCGCTCGGCAGTGAGCTTGCTCAGGGCGTAGAAGCTCTCCGGCTGCTGGGGATGGTCCTCGTCGATCGGCAGGCGCTGCGCTTCCCCGAAGGTCGCCGAGGAGCTCGAGTAGACGAGCTTCTTCACCCCGGTGCCGCGGCACGCCGCGAGCAGCCGCACGGTGCCGAGGACGTTGGTCCTCGCGTCGCGCTCCGTGCGGGTGAGCGACAGCACGTTGCCGACCTGCGCCGCCAGGTGGAAGACGTAGTCGGTGCGGGCGAGCAGCCGCGGCAGGCCCCGCCACGACGCGAGGTCCGCCGCGACCAGGGTCAGCCGTGGATCGGCCGGCAGGTGCTCGCGCTTGCCGGTCGAGAGGTCGTCCACGACCGTCACCTCGCAGCCGGCGGCCAGCAGGGACCGCGTGAGGTTGCTGCCGATGAAGCCCGCGCCGCCGGTGACCAGGCAGCGTGCGGGCGCGAACGGGGAGCTCGCCTCCTCGCCGCTCGTGATCGGCGGGCTCGGCTGGGTCGCCCGGGTCGTCTTGGTCATCCTGGTCATGGCGGCTGCCCGCCGCTCCGTGCCGCCGCCCAGCGCACCAGGATGGCGCCGATCCGGGCCGCCGCCTGCCCGTCGCCGTAAGGATTCACCATCTCGACGGGTCCGGCGGCCGCCTCGCGCAGCAGCCGCGTCGCCGCCGCCACGATGCGCTCCGTGCCGGTGCCCACGACCGTGGCCACCCCGGCCTCGACGCCTTCCGGCCGCTCGGTCGTGTCACGCAGCACGAGCACGCGCTTGCCGAAGGTCGGCGCCTCTTCCTGGATGCCGCCGCTGTCGGTCAGCACCAGCCGGGCCCGCCGCAGCCTCCGCACCAGCTCGAGATAGTCCAGCGGCGCCAGCAGCTCCACGTTCGGGAGACCGCCGAGAGCCTCCTCGGCCGCGTGGAGCACGTTCGGGTTGCGGTGCACCGGGTAGACCCAGCGGATCTCCGGAAATGCCGCTGCCAGCTCGCGCACCGCGGCGAGGATCCGCCGCAGCGGCGCGCCGAAGCTCTCGCGCCGATGGACGGTGATCAGCACCTCGTCCCGGTCCGGTTCCGGCGGCAGGCGGGACGCGGCCCACTGCAGCGCGTCGACCACGGTGTTGCCGGTCACGAAGACGCGCTCGGCGGGCACACCCTCGGCGAGCAGCGCGCCGGCGGCGCGCGGCGTCGGCGCGAAGCAGAGCTCCGCGACCAGGTCGACGACCCGCCGGTTCGCCTCCTCCGGGAACGGCTGCCGCAGATCGCCGGTGCGCAGGCCGGCCTCGACATGGCCGACCGGGATGCGCCGGTGGAACGCCGCCAGCGCCCCGGCCATCGCCGTGGTCGTGTCGCCCTGGATCAGCACCAGGTCCGGCCGCTCGCCGGCGAGCACCGCGTCGAGCGCGGCGAAGGCGCGCGCCGCGAGGTCGTTGAGCCCCTGGTCGGCGCGCATGAGGTCGAGGTCGTGGTCCGGCCGCAGGGCGAAGACCTCCTGCAACGGATCGAGCATGTCGCGGTGCTGGGCGGTCGTGCAGACGATTGGCACGAAGTGCTCCGGCAGGCGGCGCAGCTCGCGGACGACCGGCGCCATCTTGATCAGCTCCGGTCGCGTCCCGTACAGCACCATCACCCGCATCCGCCTCATCCGCCGGTCCTCCGATCCTATCCCGCCGCCGGGTAGTGTCCTCGATTGCTGGCCAGGACACTGCCCGCTGCCGCCGCCGGAGCTTCCCCGGCCGTCCCGGTCCCCGCGGGTACCGCCGCCGGCGCCCGCGACGTCCGCGACGCTCGCAGGCGCTTCCGCACCTCCGGCCAGGCCACCACCCCGGCCAGCGCCAGCGCGCTCGCCAGCGTCACCACCAGGCCCGGGGTGAGGCCCGGAGGCCAGTAGGAGAGCTCCACCTCGGACCGCCCGGCCGGCACCGCCACCGCGCGGAAAGCATAGTTGGCCGGCAGGATCGCCGCCGGCCGGCCGCCGACCCGGGCGCTCCAGCCAGGGAGCAGGCTGTCGGCGGCGTAGACCAGCCCGGGCCGCGGCGCGTCCACCCGCAGGCGGTAGCCGTTGCGCCCGAAGGCCGCGACCGTCACCGCCGGATCGCCGGGCCGGTTGGGCGATGCCGCCACCGGCGGGGTCGATTCGAGCAGCACCCGGCGCCCCGCCGGCAAGCCGCCGAGAAGCGCCAGCGCCCGGCTGGCGGGCACCACCTGGAAATCGCTGGTGAAGAAGTAATGCGGGGACCCGCGGCGCCTGAAGATGCGCACGAAGCCGTCGTCGTACAGCCGGCCGTAGCCCCGGCCCTCCGCCTCGGTCGTCGTCCGAGACGAGCTGTAGGCGATCGCCAGGAACTCGACAGCGGCTCTGTCGAGCACACCGTCGGGCGGGAGCTCCTGGTGCGACCCGGTCAGGAAGATGGGTCCGCCATAGGGGTGGGAGTAGGTGTGGTAGAGGTCGAACGCCCGCGGCGCGTTGAAGGCCATCAGCGAGTCGAGCTGGAAGATGCCGAAGGCCCCGCCGGCGTCGGCCGTCAAGGCCTCGGCCCCGAAGACGCGCCCATAGCCGGCCACTCGCGCCAGGGCGCGCACGTAGTCCGGCGGGTGGCGCCAGACGTCGAAGCGCCGGGGCCGCGGGTACCAGGTGTGGAGGAACGCTTCGACGGCGAACAGCACCAGCAGCGCCGCCGCCACGAGGTGGGTGGTCCGCGACCGGCGGGCGCGGTGGACGCCGGCCAGGACCAGCGCGATCCAGGCCACGGCGAGGCCGAGCAGCAGCTGCCATTCGCTCTCCCACTGCGGCGCCCCCTCCCGCAAGAAAACGCCGGCGTGGACGCCGATCCAGCGCGTTCCCGCGAGCGTCAGGAGGCCGGCCGCTCCGGCGGCCGCCGCCCAGCGGTAGGTGACCGCGCCGCGCCGCAGCTGCGCGACGCCGAGCGCCGCGAGCAGGGCGACCAGCAGGTCGATCAGCGGCGCCAGGTAGAAGGCAAAATGGATCTGCTTGAAGACCGGCAGATAGGCCAGCCACTGGACCGGCGGCAGTCCGACCAGCTTCGTCACCGCCAGCGCCAGGGCGATCCAGCTCGCCAACCACAGGGCACGCTCCCGCCCGGGCGGCGGGCGCCGCACAGCGAGCGCGCACAGCAGCAGCGGCACCCATCCGGCGTAGGTCAGATGGGGGGCGTCGGGCTCCCCCATCGGCGGATGCAGCAGGATCTCGTTGGCCCCCATCAGCACCGGCGACAGCAACTGCAGCAGGGTGACGGGCTTGATCGCGTATTGCGCCGCCGTGTCATAGACCGCCCGGATCTGGGGTGCGGCATGCTCGAGCGCCACGACCGGCAGGTAATAGAAGCCCACCAGGCCCACCGCCGCGAGCGCCGCCAGCGCGAACCGGGCCAGCACGCGGCCGCGGGGCGGGGCGCCCGCGCCGGCGGGCGTCGACGCCACCGCGGTCACCGCGTACAGCGCGGTGAACCCGAAGCCCGCCACCGCCAGCGGCGGAAAGCTCGCCAGGGCGGCCGCGGCGAACCCGAGCGCCATCAGCGCCCCCATGCGCGCCCCGGGACGGTCGAGGAAGCACCGCGCCAGGTAGAGCGTGAAGGGAATGCAGGCGGTCGCGGGTCCTTCGAAGGAGCCGACGTTCTGGGTCACGCCGCCGCAGAACATGAAGGCGGCGGCGCCGATCAGGCAGGCGAGCGGCGCGAGGCCGTGTCGATGGAGGAACAGGAAGGTGAACCAGCCGCCGCACAGCACGACCAGCAGCTGGAAGACGTTGCGCAGCACGTTGGTGTTGCCCAGCGCCAGCATCGCCAGGTAGGGAGGGAAGGCCGCCGTCGAGGTCAGGTTGGCCATCTCCGGCGTGCCCATGCCGACGTAAGGGTTCCACCATGGCGGCTCGCCGGCGCGCAGCCCCTGGCGCACGAACTCGGCGTCCGGCTCCCACTGCCAGAGCGGTCCGCCCGGGTCGTGGAAGTTGGCCATCAGGTTCAGGTTCTGGCTCTTCCAGGTCTCGGGAGGCTCGAATCCCGGTCCGTAGTTCTGCGGCAGGTACCGGTAGTCGAGCGGGTTGGTGCCGTTCGAGTAGACCAGGGAGCGCCCGTCGAAGATCACGTTGCCGTACGCCACGCACAGCAGCGCCACCAGCGCCGCGAGCGCCAGCCAGACCTGCCGCCGGCCAGGGGCGGTAAGCGCCAGCCAGACATGCCCCCGGATGCCGGCGACCGCGCCGGCGCCGGCAGTGCCAGGGCCAATGCCGCGACCGCGACCGCGCCCACGGTCGCGCGAGTGGCGGCGTGGCCGGCTCGCCCTGCCCGCCGCATCGGCCTCGCCGGCGGGTCCGGGCGGGCGGAGTTGCCCGCCGGCGGCGTCGTGGGCGGCGCCGGCGGCGTCGCGCTTGCCCCGCGCCCGCTTCTTGCCTCGGCCCTTGCCCGGCCGGCGCTGTGCCATCCGTCCTCCTGTGGGTTTCGCGAAAAAAGTGCCAGCGGAGTATATTCACCCACTCTATGCTTGGGAACCATGGCGGGAGCGCGCCCCCGCCCGAGGAGGAGGAGGCCGGACGCCGCGGCCCGCCGAGCCTGGCGCGGCGGGCGGCGCGGCGGGTGCTCGGCGCGCTCGGCCTGCGCCACGAGGCGGAGGTCCCGTTCCGCACCCCGGAGGAGGTCGCCGGCTTCCTGGCCGATGCCGCCGGCGCGGCGGCGGCCGGCGACGCCGAGCGCTTCGCCGCGCTGCTCTGGCAGCACGACCGCGGACTGCTCGAGTACTTGCGCGCCTGGCACGTCGACGGTGCGCCGCCGCGGCTGGCGACGGATTACGTCGACGACGCGCAGTACCGCTTCCTGCACACCCTCGGCATGGTCCCCCTGCCGCCACCCGCCCGGATGCTCGAGATCGGCTCGAATCCTTATTACTTCCACCTCCTGCTGCACAAGCTCTTCCCGGATGCGGAGATCCACGGCCTCAACTTCTTCGATCACGACGTCTTCTCCGCCCGCCAGGACACCATCGTACAGACCACGCGCAACCACTGGACGGGCGAACAGCTCGCATTTCCCTCCCGCCTGCTCAACCTCGAGGCGACCGCTCGCTATCCCTATCCCGACGCCGCGTTCGACCTCATCTTCTTCTGCGAGACGTTGGAGCACCTGGTGGTCGACCCGCTCGCGGTGTTCGGCCGCCTCGAGCGCATCCTGAGCCCCGGAGGCTGCCTGCTGGTCACGGTGCCGAACGCCGTGCGCCTGACCAACTACGCCCTGATGCTGCACGGCTACAACTTCTTCGACGCCTACCAGACCCAGAACGGCATCTACGGCCGCCACAACCGGGAGTTCACGCTCGCCGAGCTGCAGACCGTGCTGCGAGAGAACGGTTTCCAGGTGCTGCGCGCCGAGACCCACGACCGCACCGACTACGACCGGGTCGAGATCATCACCTGCGACTACACCGGGCGCCGCGTGGTCCTGCCCGAGAACCGCCGCAGCCTGCTGGCCAAGCTCCGCCGCGGCGGCGGCACGCTGACCGACCGCGGCGACAACCTCTACCTGCTGGCGCGCAAGCCGGCGCCGCCGGAGGGGTCGTGACGGGCCCCGTGGAGCCGCCGGCGGCGCGCATCGCCGGTGACCTCCCGTGCCTCCCGTGCCCCCCGCGGCAGCTCTCCCTGCCCCGCTTCGCGGCCGGGGCCGCGCTGCTGGCGCTGGCGCTCGGCGGCGTCCTCTACGGGCCCACCTTCCGCTGTGCCTGGGCCTACGACGACATGGATTACCTCAACTACGCGGCCCAGGTCCTCGCCGGCCGCCAGGGCTACTGGCCGTCGGTCTTCCATCCCCATCTCGAGCACCTGGTGCCGCTGGTGCGGATCGCCTTCCACGCCAGCCTCGCGCTGTTCGGCGTCTGGGCGCTGCCGTTCCGGTTGGTCGTCTTCCTCGCCCACGCCGGGGCGGCAGTCTTCATGGCACTCGTCGCCCGCCGCTACACCGGCTCGACCGTCGCCGGCTGGGCGGCGGCCCTCGCCTACGTCCTGCCCGCCGGCTTCTCGTCGGTCTGGATCTGGCTGATGACCGGTGCCGGCGTCCCCCTGGGGTTGTTCGGCCTCACCGGCGCGCTGGCGGCGCTGGCCTGGACCGGCACCCTCGGGCGCGCCCGGGCTCGCGGCCTCGCGGCGGCCGGCCTGGCGGTCGCCGCCGCCGCGGAGAGCACCCTGGTGCCGCTCGTCCTGATCGCCGCGCTGTTCGACGAGATCGAGCGCCGCCGCGACGGCGCCGCGCCGCGCCGCGGGCCGGTCGGCGCGTTCAGCCTGGCGATCCTCGGCGGCGCCCTGGCGGCGATGGCCGCCGCCGCGGTCCTCTACCGGCATGCCTACGGCCGGACCTTCGCCCTCGATTTCCGGCGCGGCCTGCCGCGCGCCCTGTTCCTGCTGCTGGTGGCGCCGTTCCGCTACTTCTTTCCCGGCCAGACCCTGGCACGGTCCAGCGATCCGCCGCACTTCGTTCCCGTCCACGGCTGCCTCTTCGGCCTGGTGGCCGCGGCGGCCGTCGCCGTGCTGCTCCTCGGCCTCGGCCGGCGCTTCCCGGCCGCCCTGGTGCCGGTGGTGGCGGCAGCCGCCAGCGGCCCGCTCGCCATCCTGCTGCTGGTCGGGCTCGGGCGCGCCGCCAACTCCTTCGGCGAGCTCTACGAGGCGGACCGCTACTTCTTCACCCTGCTGCTGCCGATCAGCCTGCTCGCCGCCGGCATCACGGCCGGGCTGCGCGCGGCCGCCGGCGGCTGGCCGCCGCTCCGCCGGCGGGCCCTGGTGGCAGTCCTCGCCGGCGCCGTCGCGGCCGAGGCGGTGCTCCACTTCGAGACCTTGCAGCAGCGCGTGACCTTCCCGGCCTTCGCGCAGCACGAGCGCCGCTTCGCGCAGCTCGCCCGGCTCGACGCCGCCCTCGCCCGGGCGGCGCGCCAGCTGCCGCCGGGCGAGGCGCCGCCGCGCTTCCCCGACTCCGACCTCCACTTCCCCGACGTCCACAACGGCTACGTCTCGGCCGCCCTGCTGCTGTGCGGCGTGGGGCGCGGCAGGACCGGGCTCGAGCTCGCCCGCGGCCCGGTCGGCGAGCGCGACGCGCGCATCCTCAACCCGGCCCTCGCCGCCTGGGCGGTATCGATCGGCGAGCCCCTCCCCTACCTGTCGATCGCGGGCGGGCGCCTGGTCGACGCCCACCTGCACAACATGGCCGACTTCCGCCGCGAGCCCGGCGACGCCTTGATCGTCTCCGGCTTCTATCCCTGGGAGGGCGCCTACCGCTGGATGGGCCAGCGCGGCGTCTTGCGGCTGACGACGGAGCGACACCAGGTCCTCCTCATCCTCGGCGCGCCCGCCCGGCAGATCTCACGCCGGTTCCCGGAACGGCCGCCGATCCTCGTGCGCGTCTCCCTCATCGACGAGATGACCGGGATCGCGGTCCCGATCGGCACGATCGCCGTCGGTCCGGAGGACGGCGACGCGGTCCACGTCGTCGACTGCCGCGCCTTCGCCAGCCGCTTCGGCAACGGGCGCCGGGTCCTGCTGGTGCTGGACGCCGGCCCCGCCTGGCGCCCGGCCGACGTCGTGCCGCACTCGACCGACCCGCGCTTGGTCACGGTCCGCGTTGCCGCCGCCGGCTTCGCCGGTGAACCCTGAACCGCGCACGCGGGACCCACTACCAGCACTCGGATGCGGGATGCTCAGATTGGTGCTAGGCTATAAGCTCGAATGCGTCGACCATCCGCAGCACCTCATTGCCCGCCGCGAGCGCGGCGGCGGCCGGCGGGCCTTGCGTCCCGCCGCGCGCCGGCGTTGCGGCTCGGCCTCGTGGCGGCGCCGATCCTCGTCCTCGCGTTCGCCTGGCTGGCGCCGGCCTCGCGCGCCGCGCAGGCGCAGTCGCCCATCGCACCGCCCAGCCACGCGGGGTTCCCGCTCCCGCACCCCCTGACCGGCGCCGGCACCTCCCTCGTCAGTCAGCCGGTCATCGCGGACCTGGGCCTCACGCCGGGGTTCGCGCAGATCGTCTTCGGCACCACCACGGGCCTGCTCTACGTCCTACAGCACAACGGCGACGGCTCCTGGAGGCCGGCGCCGGGCTGGCCGGTGTCGGTCGGCGCACACATCGCCTCCAGCCCCGCGGTCGCCGATCTCGACGGCGACGGCATCCCCGAGATCGTGGTCGGCTTCGGCTCGCAGTACGACCCCAGCCACCAGGGCGGCGTCAGCGCCTTCCGCCGCAACGGCGGCACGCCGATGTGGTCGGTCTCGACCGCACCCTTCAACGACGGCACCAACAACTGGACCCACGCCCCGGTCGTCGGCACGCCGGCGGTCGGCGACGTCGACGGCGACGGCAAGCTCGAGGTGGTCTTCGGCTCCTTCGACCACTTCGTCTACATGGTCGACGCCGCGACCGGGGTGGCGAAGCCGGGCTGGCCGGTCGACGTCGGCGACACCGTCTACTCCTCGGCCGCCCTCTACGACATCGACGGTGACGGCCTGCCCGACATCATCATCGGCTCCGACGACTACCTGGTGAACGGCGGCGCCTTGCGCGTGCTGCGCTACGACGGCACCTCGGTGGCCGGGTTCCCGCAGTTCATCAATCAGACGATCAACAGCACGCCGGTGGTCGCGGACCTCGACGGCGACGGCAAGCCCGAGATCATCGTCGGCACCGGCGCCTTCTACGCCCCACCGACCTACCACCCGACGCACCAGGTCTATGCCTTCCACTGCGATGGCACGGCGGTGGCCGGTTGGCCGGTGGCGGTGGACGGCCAGGTCGGCACCACGCCGGCGGTCGCCGACCTCAACGGCGACGGCCATCTCGAGGTCATCGTCACCGACGACAACACGGGGCCGAGCGGCACCTTCCACGTCTACGCCTTCAAGAGCGACGGCACCCTGCTGTGGAAGACGCAGCCGAAGGACTTCAACGGCAGCACCACCTCGCTCGGCCAGCCGGTGATCGCCGACGTGATGGGCGACGGCCACCCCGAGATCCTCACCACGACCGGCTGGGAGGTCGTGGTCCTCGACTACCAGGGCAACCAGCTCACCGAGGGCGGTGCGCACGCTGGCGGGAAGTACAGCCTCGCCACGTCTTCCCCCCTGACCAACGTGGTCGTCGGCGACCTCGAGACCGACCACGCGGACGGCAAGATCGAGGTCGTCGCGGTCTCGAGCACGGCGGCCTTTCCGAGCGTCGGCGACACGCAGGTCTTCGCCTGGAACCTGCCGATCAGCTTTGGCGGCTCGACCTACAGCGACAACGCCCCGCCCTGGGGGATGTATCGGCACAGCATCGACCGCCTCGGGCTCTCTCCGGGCGCCGGCACCTGCAGCGGCAGCTGCTCGATCCACAGCACCTCCTCGCAGTTCTTCGCCGTGCCCCCCTGCCGCATCGTCGACACCCGCTGCTCCACCGGCGCGAGCGGTTGCTCCGGCGCGGCGGATGGCGTCTACGGCAGCCCGGCGCTCACCAGCACCGTGCAGCGCAGCTTCGTCCTGGCGGGGCAGTGCGGGATTCCGGCCGGGGCCAAGGCCGTCTCGGCCAACGTCACGGTCACCGGTGGCAGCGGCTCGGGGTTCGTGACCGTCGGCCCCGGCTGCATCACGGGGGTCAGCAACATCAACTGGGTGGCGTCCGGCCAGGTGCGGGCGAACAACGCCGTGCTCTCACTCGACGTCGGCGGCGCTGTCACCGTGAGCTCCCAGGTGGCCCCCGGCAACGGCACGGTGCAATTCGTGCTCGACGTCAACGGATATTTCCAATAGATCGGGTCCCGCTCGGGACACCCGCCGGCAGGTCGCCATCGCCGCCGAACCCGCTTCCCCGGCTCGCAGCCATTGCACCGCGCTCCCTGAGCCGAGCCTTCGGTCCTCGCTCGTCGCCCTGTGCCTGGCATTGGCGTGCCTGGGCGCCTACCTGGCGAACGGGCGGCTGCTCCCGCCGGCCGGCGACGACGTCCCCAACCGCCTGATCCCCTTCGCCATCCTGGGCTCTGGCACCCTGACCCTGGACCCTTTCCGCGAGCAGGTGAACGGCGACCCGGCTCACTACTACGTCGAGGAGAGGCGCTCCTCCCTGGTCTCGCTCTACCCGGTGGGGGCCGCGATCGTCGCGCTGCCGGTGTACGTCCCCTGCTACGCCTGGCTCCGCTCCCGCGGGCACGACTCGCCGGCCTGGCTGTTCGTGGCCAGCAAGCTCGCCGGGAAGCTCGCGGCGGCGATCATCGCGGCGGCGTGCACCGCGCTGCTGTTCCTCATGCTCCGCCGACGTGTCAGCGCGGCGATGGCGGCGGCGATCACCCTCACCTTCGCCCTGGGCACTGGCATGTGGGTGATCGCCAGCCAGCAGCTCTGGCAGCACGGCCCCGGAGTGCTGTGCATCCTGCTCGGCATGCGGTTCCTGACGTTGCCGGGCTCTCCGGCAGCGGGGGCGGATGCGGCGGCGGCGCCGCGAGCAGGTTGGGCTGCGGCGGCGGCGGGGCTTGCTCTCGGCATGGCTTTCGCCGTGCGGCCGCAGAACGTCTTCTTCCTGGCCGCCGGCGGCGCTTACCTGCTGCTGCGCGGCGGCGACCCCGGACGGCGACGCCGCTCGGTCCTGGGATTCGTGCTCGGCAGTGCGGCACCGGTGGCGGCGACGCTCGCCTACAGCCTTTATTACTTCGGCACCGTGCTCGGCGGCTACACCCGCTTCGTCCCACATCTCCAGCCACAGGTGGCGTGGGCGGGGATGGCGGGGCTGCTGCTGAGCCCGAATCGCGGTTTGCTGGTGTTCTCGCCGGCAGCGCTGTTCGGGTTGTGGGGCATGGCGACGGCCTTACGCCGGTGGCGCCAGGAGCTCCTGCTGGCCTCGTTCAGCGCGGCGGCCGTGATTTTCGCGCTCCTGCACGCCTCCACGACGACCTGGTCCGGAGGCGGCTCCTTCGGTCCGCGCTACCTGACCGAGGCCCTCCCCATCCTGGCCCTGGCGGCAGGCCTGGTCGTGCCGGCGCTGCCGCTCTGGGGAAGGACGGCCGCGATGCTGCTGGTGCTGGCGTCGGTCCTGGTCGAGATCGACGGCGCCGTCTGCTATCCGGCCTCGAGCTGGCACGCGCGCACGGCGGCGTACCCGGAGGCCAGCTGGGACTTCCGGCACCCCATGCTGCTCGAGGACTTACGCACCTGGCTCGCGCGGCGGACCTCGAGCTCCCCGCCCGAGCCCGTGCCCCTGCCGGATTCGGCGTTCAAGGTCGCGTGGCAGCGAGTCGTGTGGCGCAAGATGGACTGGCCTGCGATGCGATGGGTCGCCACGGGCGTCCTCGAGGGCCTGCATCCGCGCGAGAGAGTGCTGGCGCTGGTGACCCTGCGCAACGCCGGTGACCGCGCCTGGCCCGACGCCGCGGCCGCCGACCCGGCGCGTTCCGGCATCTACGCGGTTCGACTCGCCTATCGCTGGCGCCGCGCCGCCTCCGGTTGGGGGCCCTACGAGAAGCGCGCCGACCTCCGAGAGCCGCTGGCGGCGGGGGATGCCGCGGTGATCTGGATCCCGGTCATCGCACCGCCCGAGCCCGGCGACTACCTGCTCCAGTTCGACCTCGTGCAGGAGCGGATCGCCTGGTTCGCGGACAAGGGAGCCGACCAGCTGTTGCTGCCGGCGCGGGTCAAGCCGCCCTGAGATACCCCCGGCCGCTGCTACCGCGCGCCAGTCCTCTGACGATGGTGCCTCGCTGGCACGTCGATTGCAGCTCTCCTGGGGATGCTTTCTTATGAGTCCGCTGGGGCGATCCTGGGCCGCCGGGGTCATGGATGTGGAGGACGTCACAGACAATGGCCCGCGTCTCGGCTAGCGTTCAGACCATCGGTGCCTTCCACGGCGGGTAGGTCCGGCGGCGCGGTCTCGAGACGCCAGTCCTGAGTCACCGAGCTCTGACCGGGCATTGACAGGCACTTAAGTGGAGGGTAATGTTACGGCTGCCCAGCTTGAAGGTGACCAGCTGTCATGGTTGGTCCATTTCTACAGGTATCCGGAAAATCGACCCGGCGCAGAAGGAGATCTCCATGTTGAGTCCCCGTAGCATCTCTCGGCTCACTGCTTCCAGCGGTTCCCACGCCCTGCAAGCCGTCCTGGTCCTCGTGGGGCTGATGGTGGCGATGGCAGCGTCCTTCCCCGGGATCGCCCAGGCCGCCGGCCCTTACCAGTACCACGCCTTGACGCCGTGTCGCGTCGTCGACACACGGAACGCGACCGGCACCGACGGCGGTCCGTCGCTGACCTTTCCCGGCCCTCGCCCACGGGTCTTCCAGATCCAGGGCAACTGCGGCGTGCCGAACGGCGCCGCGGCGGTGACGATCAACGTCACCATCGCGAACCCGAACATGACCGGTCCGTCGGGCGGGGGATTCCTGACCCTCTATCCCCCCAGCCAGCCGTTGCCGAACGTCTCGACCATCAACTGGACCAACGCCGACAGCGCCCTGGCCAACGGCGCCATCGTGCCGCTGGACCCCGCGCCGAATGACCTGGCCGTCTGGCTGGGTGGCATCGGCACGGTCAACGTCATCATCGACGTCACCGGCTACTTCCAGTAGAGCGGCGTCGTCTCGCCGCACCGCGCGGCGGGCCACGGGCGGGTGCGCCGGGGCCCGTCGCTCGCCGTGCACGGCGAGCGAGCTCCTCGGCCAAGTGCGCCGGCGGCGGCTGCGCTATACTTCCCGCCTCGCGGTGATCGCCTCCGAGCTGCATCCCAAGGGATCGAGCGTTACCCCCTCGTCCGTCGAACGCTACGTCCTCAAAGACTTCCGGGGATCGAGCCATCGCATCCTGGCGTCGTGGATTCGTGAGCTCCCCGCAGGGGTGCGGCTGCTGGAGCTGGGTCCTGGCGACTGCCATGTCGCGCGGCTGGTTCGCCGCGCCGACGTCGCCTGGAAGGGGCTCGAGACCGCGCTGACGTGCCTGCCGGCGCTGGTCGAAGTGATCGACGGTGGTGCGATTGTCGACCTGGAGGCCATGCCGCGCCTGCCACGGAGCTTCGACGCCGTCCTGGCGGCCGACTCGCTCGAGCACCTGACCGATCCCCGGCAGATGCTGGAGCTGATCCACCAGGCGCTTCCTCCCGGGGCACCTCTCATCCTCTCGGTGCCCAACATCGCCAACCTCTACGTGCGCATGAACCTCCTCGTCGGCCGCTTCCCCTATGCCGACCGCGGCCTGCTCGATCGCAGCCACCGCGTCTTCTTCACTCGCGCCTTCCTGCGCGGGCTGCTCGACCGGGCCGGGTTCCGCATCGACCGGGAAGCGGTGTCGACGATCCCGCTGCCGCTGGCCTGGCCGCGGCTGCCGCGCTACCTGCTCGAGCCGCTGGCGCTCACCCTCGAGGGCGCAACCCGGCTGCTGCCGACTCTCCTCGGATACCAATTCCTGGTGCTGGCGAGGCGGAGGTAGGATTCGGTAGTGTCCGCGAGCGGCAACCTCTACGAGGCGGTGCTGGCGGGGCTGGCCGGCGCGGCGGGTGCCGCGGAGCCTGGCATGCTCCCCGCGCGGTCGTCGGCCTCGGTCGTGCCCTGGCGCCGGACGGCCGCGATCGGCCGCGAGCGCGGCCTTGCCAGGGGCCGCGTGCATGGCGGCGGGGCCGGCAGCGCACGCGACGGCGCGGGTGGCGTGAGCGGCGTCGAGGTCTTCTGGGTGAAGCGTGGCGAGACCCTGCCTTTCATGGGCGGCTGGCACGCATTCCCCGGCGGCAGCCTGGCGCGCACCGACGCCGAGATCACCGTCATTCCGCCCGCCGCGCCCGTCGAGCCCTCTGCTCTTGCCGCGCCTGCCGCCCAGCCTCGGCCGGAACCGGCCGCGGCCGATGACCTGCCACCGGGCATCCTGGCCTGTGCGATTCGCGAGCTGTTCGAGGAGACCGGCATCCTGCTGGCCCGCCCCGCGGCCGGGACGGAAGCGGCGCCGGACCCGGCGCGCGTCGCCGAGGGCCGCCGCGCGCTGCTCGGCGGACGCTCCTTCGCCGCCGTGCTGCGGGACCTCGGCTGCGTCGCCGACGCCTCGCGCCTGGTCTATGCCGGCCGCTGGCTGACGCCGCCGTTCGCGCCGCTGCGCTTCGACAACCGCTTCTTCCTGCTGGAGTGGCCGGCCGCCGAGGCGGCGCAGCCCGAGGTGCAGCCCGGGGAGCTCGAAGCGGGCGCCTGGGTCGAGCCCGCGGCGGCCTGGCAGAGCTGGCGCCTCGGCGACGTGCTGGCGGCGCCGCCCATCCTGCACTTCCTGCAGGTGCTCGGGGAGGACGGGCCGGACGCCGGCCTGCCGCGTCTGCGCCATCCGGTCGAGGCCGGCCTCGGCCCGGTGCTGCGGGTCGAGCTCCGCCCGGGCGTGCTCATGTTCCCGCTCGCCACCCGCACGCTGCCGCCGGCGCTCACCACCAATGCCTACCTGCTCGGCTTCGGCGACGCGGTGCTGGTCGATCCCGGCGCCGCCGATCCCGCCGAGATCGAGCGCCTGGTGGCGGCCCTCGCCGCCGCCCACCAACGGCTGGGGCGCCGGGTCACCGCCATCTGGCTGACCCATCACCATCCCGACCACGTCGCCGGCGTGCCCGCCCTCCGCCAGCGCCTCGGCGTGCCGGTCCTCGCCCATCCGGCCACCGCGGAACGCCTCGCCGCGCACGGCGCTTTCGGCGGCATGGACGGCACACTCGGCGACGGCCAGCAGGTGACTCTCGCCGGCCAGGGACGGGCGGAGGCGCCGGACCTGCTGGTGCAGGTCGTCCACACTCCCGGCCATGCGCGCGGCCACCTCTGCTTCCTCGAGCTCGGCCAGCGCTCGCTGCTCGCCGGCGACATGGTGGCGGGGCTGGGCACCATCGTCGTCGACCCGCCGGAGGGCGACATGGACGACTACCTGGCTGCTCTCGCCAAGCTCGTCGCCCTGGCTCCGCGCACGCTCTTTCCCGGCCATGGCCCGGCGGTCAAGAACGCCGTGCCGAAGCTGCGCGAGTACATCGAACACCGCCTGTGGCGCGAGGCGCGCGTGCTCGCCGCCTGGCGGCAGGGGCGGCGCGACCCCGAAGCGATGCTCCCCACGGTCTACGGCGACGTCCCGCGCGAAGCCTGGCCGCTCGCCGCGCGCCAGGTCCTCGCCCATCTCGCCCGTCTACGCCGCGCCGGCCAGCTCGACGACGCATAGAATTCGCCGCCGACCCGAGGGCAACCGAGTAGTATGCGGTTCGCGCCGCACCGTCGCTGGCCGCAAGAGGGAGACGCATGACCGACCTGTCCTGCCGCCGACCGCACCGCTCACGGTGCGCCGCCGTGCCGCTGCTGCTCGTCGCCCTGAGGCCCTACCTTCTGTCGGCAGTGGCAGCGGGCATGGCGGTCCAGGCGGTAGCGACAGGCCAGACAGCACCGGCGGTCGCGCCATCGCAACCGGGCCTATCTCTCGAGCAGATCATGGCCGACCCGGACTGGATCGGGAACCCGCCGGAGAATCCCTACTGGGCCGGCGACGGGCGGGCCGTCTACTTCGAGCGGAAGCGCCAGGGCAGCCCGCTGCGCGACCTGTACCGGCTGCGGCTCGACGAACGCGAGCCGCGCCTCGTGCCCGACGCCGGGCGCGGCGCCGCCGGCGCATCCGGCGGCGCGATCTCCCGCGACCGCCGGTGGATGACCTACGCGCGCGACGGCGACGTCTTCCTCGAGAACGTGGCGACCGGCGCCGTCCGCCAGCTGACCCGCACCGCCGAGGTCAAGACCGATCCGCGGTTCATGGCCGGCGACAGCCGCGTCTCCTTCCGCGTCAAGGAGACGGTCTTCGTCTACGATCTCCGTTCGGGCCTGATCAGCCAGCCCGCCGACCTCCGCCTCACCAAGGACCCGGCCGAGCAGGAGCCTGCCGACTTCCTCGAGCGCGAGCAGCTGCGCCTGTTCTCGACGCTGCGCGAGGACCGCGACCACAAGCAGGCGGAGCGCGAGCGCGGCGAGGCCGCCCAGCGCGCCGACCCCAGCCGCTCGCCGCTCGCCTGGTACCTCGGCGACAAGATCAAGCTCGACGACGTCTCGCTCTCGCCGAGCGGCGACTGGATGCTGCTGGTCACCCACCCGAAGGACGCCAAGGAAGGCAAGAAGGCGTTCGTGGCGCGGTTCGTCACCGACAGCGGCTACGTCGACCCGGAAGAGAAGCGTCCGCTGGTCGGCACCGCCGGCGGCGCCGGGCAGGCTCTGATCCTCCTCGACCTGCGCCGCCACCAGCGCCACGACCTTGACCTCGCCGTCCTGCCGGGCATCAAGGACGATCCGCTGAAGGCCCTCCGCGGCGCGGCGGCGGCGCGGGCCCAAGCGCTCGCAGAGCGCGCCAAGACCGGGCTCGCCGAGGAGCGCGCCAAGGCCGCCGGCGCCCCGCCGCCCGCCACAGCCGACAAGCCCGCCGCCGACAAGCCCGCCGCCGACAAGCCCGCCGCGCCGGCGATACGGCCGGTGGACGTGATGGACATCGCCTGGACGTCCGACGGGCGCCGCGCCGCCGTCGAGATCCATGCCGGCGACAACAAGGACCGCTGGATCGCCACTCTCGATCTCGACGGCGCCCGCCTGGTCCCGGGGCATCGCGAGACCGACAGCGCCTGGATCAACTGGGACCACAACACCATCGGCTGGCTGGCCGACGACCGGACCCTCTACTTCGAGTCCGAGGAGAGTGGCTACAACCACTTCTACGCCCTCGACGCCCGCGACGGCCGCATCCGCCAGTTGACCAGCGGCAAGTTCGAGGTCAGCTCCCCCGAGCCGAGCTTCGACGGACGCACGCTGTACTACGTCGCCAACGCCGGCCACCCCGGCAACTATGACGTCTGGCGGGTGGACGCCGGCAGCGGCAGCTCCGAGCAGCTCACCCACCTGGGCGGCCTCACCGGCTTCTGGCCGTCGGTCGACGAGCGCCAGCTGCTCATCGTGCATTCGAGCCTCGCCCGTCACGACGAGCTCTACGTCCAGCCGAACCGCCCCGGCGCGGACGCGCGCCGCATCACCGACACGGTCAGCCCGGCGTTCCAGGCCCAGCGCTGGACCGTGCCCGAGATCGTGCCGATCCCGTCGTCCCACGGCGCCGGCGTGATCTATTCGCGCGTCTACACGCCGGCGGCACCGCCTGCCGCGCCCGCCGCCGCCGCGGGCGGCGCGCGCGGCGGCAAGCGCCCGGCGGTGGTCTTCATCCACGGCGCCGGCTACCTGCAGGACGCCCATTACGGTTGGTCGTACTACTTCCACGAGTTCATGTTCCACACCCTGCTCACCCGGCGCGGCTGGGTGGTGCTCGACATGGACTATCGCGCCTCCGCCGGCTATGGCCGTGACTGGCGCACCGCCATCTATCGCCAGATGGGCCATCCCGAGCTCGAGGACCTGGCGGACGGCGTCGATTGGCTGGTGCGCAACCGGGACGTCGACCGCGCCCGCATCGGCGTCTACGGCGGCTCGTACGGCGGCTTCCTGACGCTGATGGCGCTGTTCCGCACCCCCGACCTGTTCGCCGCGGGCGCCGCCCTGCGGCCGGTCACCGACTGGTCGGACTACAACCAGGACTACACCAGCGCCATCCTCAATACCCCCGAGGTCGACCCCGAGGCCTACGAGCGCAGCTCGCCCATCGAGTTCGCCGCCGGCCTCGCCCGGCCGCTGCTGATCTGTCACGGCATGGTCGACGACAACGTCTTCTTCGCCGACTCGGTGCGCCTGGTGCAGCGGCTGATCGAGCTCGGCAAGCAGGGCTTCCAGATCGCGCCCTTCCCCGTCGAGTCTCACGCCTTCAAGCGTCCGAGCAGCTGGCTCGACGAGTACCGCCGCATCGACCGGCTGCTCGCGGCGAACCTCCAATGAGCCGCCCGCCCGCTCCACGCCCACCGCGGTCACCGCGCCGGTCCGCCGCGGCCGGCGCACCGCCGCACCTCCGCCCCGCCCGGCCGGAAGAGGCCGACCTGCTGATCGAGTTCCAGGCGCTGCTGGCGCGCGAGACCGAGAGCCTGGAGCTGGACCGCGCCGCCCTCGGGCGCGGCGTGCGCGCGGTCTTCGACGACCCTGGCCTCGGCGAATACTGGGTTGCCGAGCTCGACGGCGGGGTCGCCGGCTGCCTGCTGGTGACCCGCGAGTGGAGCGACTGGCGCAACGGCAGCGTGCTGTGGATCCAAGGCGTCTACGTCGTCCCCGAGAGCCGCGGCCGCGGCATCTACCGCGCCCTCTACGAGCAGCTGCGCCGGCGCGTCGAGGCCACCCCCGACCTCAAGGGCATCCGCCTCTACGTCGACCAGCGCAACCGCCGCGCCCGCGACGCCTACGAGCGGCTCGGCATGACCCACGAGCACTACACGCTCTATGAATGGCTGAAGTGACGCGGCGAGCGCCGCGCTTGTAATTTTGTCAGGCCGCGAGCGCGCCGCGCGTCGTTTCGGCACGCTCCCGTCTCGCGGTCGCGCGGTCGCACGCCTCCTCGAGCGGGAGGAGCGGGAGCTCGCGCGCCGTACCGTCCCGAGTCCGGGAGGCGGCTCTCGCACCGCGGCCGGTCCGGCGATCAGCGCCGCTCGGCGAGCGCCGCCGTGGCGGCGGGCAGCGCCAGGCGCGCCCATTCGGCGTACATCGCCGCCGACGGGTGAAGCCCGTCGGGAGCCAGCTGCGCGCTGTCGCCGAGCGCCTTCTCGGAGGCGGCCGTGACGTCGACGTAACGGGCGCCGGCGCGCCCCGCCTCCTCGCGGTTGACCTGGTTGAACTGCCGGATCTCGCGGGCGACCCGCGGCAGGTCGCGGCCGCTGGCGATCGCGTAGGAGGTGACGCTCCAGTCCGGGATCGACATCACGATCACCCGGCCGGCCTCGCCTCCCGCGAAGGCGATCGCCCGCCGCAGCAGCGCGGCGAAGGCCGGCCGGTAGTCCTCGGGCCGCCCGCCGCGGTACTGGTCGTTGACCCCGATCAGCAGCGACACCAGGGCGAACGGCCCGTGCGGCGCCGCGGCGTCGATGCCTTCGGACAGCTCGGCGGTGGTCCAGCCGGTGCGCGCCACGATCTCCGGCTCGCCCGCCGCCAGGCCCTGCCGCCGCAGCAGCGCCGCCAGCTGCACCGGCCACCGGCCCGAGGGATCGATCCCTTCGCCAATGGTGTAGGAGTCGCCCAGCGCCAGGTAGCGCCAGACCTTCGCCGGCGCGCTCGATCCGCTCCATGCGCCGAGCCAGCAGACCAGCCACGACGTCGCCGCCAACGCAGCTGACATTCGCATCGTCCCTCCTTCGCCTGCGCCCGGGGGTGCTGCCGGAACGCTGGGCATCCGCACCCGGTCGCCCGCTGTTGTATCCCCGCCGCGGTTCCAGCGCAAGATGCGGATGGCAGCAGCCGCCGGCGGCCTGTAGAGTCCCGGACATGAGACACCGCACCGCTTCCCGTCAGCACCATCCGCACCCGCACGCCGCGGCGGCTCGCCACCCGGCCCGTCCGGTCGACCCGGCACTGGCCGTGCCCGCCGCGCCGGCAGGGCCGCCGGATCGTCCGGCCCGGCGGCCAGCGCCGGTGGGAGCGCTGCAAGGCGCCGACGCCGAGCGCGCCTGGGCCGCCGTCGTGGCCCGCGACGGCGCCTGGGACGGGCGCTTCGTCTACGCGGTCGCTTCGACCGGCATCTTCTGCCGTCCCTCCTGCTCGGCCCGCCGGCCGCGCCGCGACCGCGTGGCCTTCTTCGCCGAGGCCGCGGCCGCCGCCACGGCCGGCTACCGGGCCTGCCGGCGGTGCCGGCCACTCCAGGAAGGCGCCTCCGACGCCGAGCGGCGGGTGGCCGCGGCCCGCGCCTACCTCGCCGCCCATCTCGACGAGACCGTCACCCTCGAGCGCCTGGGCCGCGAGCTCGGCGTGAGCCCCTTTCACCTGCAACGCACCTTCAAGCGGCTGCTCGGCGTGAGCCCCAAGGACTATGTCCTGGCGCAACGCGCCGAGCGGCTGAAACAGCGACTCAAGGAAGGAGATGACGTGACCACCGCCACCTACGAGGCCGGCTACGGCGCCGGCAGCCGTCTCTACGAGCAGTCCAACGCCCGCCTCGGCATGACTCCCGGCACCTTCCGCCGCGGCGGCCGCGGCGCCCACATCCGCTTCGCCTTCGCCGCCGCGCCGCTCGGCTGCCTGCTGGTCGCCGCCACCGAGCGCGGCATCTGCGCCGTCCGCCTCGGCGACGACGAGGAAGCGCTGGCGGCCGGGCTGCGCCGCGACTATCCCCAGGCCACCCTCGAGCGCGCCGGCGCCGCCGATCCGCTCGCGGGCTGGGTGGACGCCATCCTCGCATCGCTGGCCCCGGCGCCGGGCACCGCGCCGCTGCCGCTCGCCGGCCTGCCGCTCGACGTGCGCGCCACCGCCTTCGAGTGGCGGGTGTGGCGCGAGCTGCAGCGCATCCCGCGCGGCGCGACGCGCTCCTACGGCGAGGTGGCCGCCGCGCTGGGCAAGCCCGGCGCGGCGCGCGCCGTCGCCCGCGCCTGCGCCGCCAACCGCGTCGCGCTGGTCGTGCCATGCCACCGCGTGGTCCGCGCCGATGGCGACCTCGGCGGCTACCGCTGGGGAGCCGACCGCAAGCGCCAGCTGCTCGCCGGCGAGGACGCCATCTCCACCGCCGCCGCGATCCCCGCCGCCGCCGCGAGCACGGCAAGCGCCGCCACTCCGGGGGGTGAAGCCGGGCCTCCCAGGCCCGCGGCCGCCGGCACCGCGCGCAGGTGAGGCCGCCCGCGGGCAAGCGCCGTCCGCCACCGCAGCCGCCGGGCAAGCATCCCTCGGACCCGGCGGCTGCGGACCCGCGTCTTCCGGACCCGGCGCCGGCATCTACCGCATGGTCCATTCGATTACGGTTACGGTTGCCCGAACCGTACGACCTCGGCTGGATGCTCGGCTTCCTGGCCGATCGCGCCGCCCCGGCGCTCGAACGCGTCGAGCCGGGCCTGCTGGTGCGGGCGATCCGCATCTCAGGCGTGCCGGCGGTGCTGACCGTGCGGCATGCGGTCGGCACCGCACCGGCCCGCTGGCTCGCGGTCGAGGCCGCCGCGGCCACGCCCGCCGCCGGCCTCGCTACCTCTCCCGCCGCCGGCCCTCCCGCCGTCCCGGCTGCCGCCGACCTGCGCCGCCTGCTACGGCGGATGTTCGACCTGGACACCGCTCTCGGCCCCTTCCTCGAGCTGGCGCGGCGCGACCGGCTGCTCGGCCCTCTCGTCGCGCGTCACCCGGGGCTGCGCCTGCCGCAGCTGCCGGATCCTTTCGAGGGCGCGGTGCGGGCGATCGTCGGCCAGCAGGTCAGCGTCGCGGCGGCGCGCACCGTGGTCGATCGCCTGATCCGCCAGCTGGGCGAGCCCATCGACGCGGCCGGCCGCGGCCTCTTCGCTTTCCCGCAACCCGCGGTGGTGGCCGCCGCGTCGCCGGAGCGCCTGGCCGCCCTCGGCCTGACCCGCGCCAAGGCCGCCGCCCTGATCGCCGTCGCGGCCGCCACCGCCGGTGGAACCGTGGACTGGGACCGCTTGCGCGGCGCCGCGCCGGAGGCCGCGCAGGCCGCCCTGCTGGCGCTGCCCGGCATCGGGCCGTGGACCGCCTCCTACATTCGCATGCGAGCGCTGGGCGACCGCGACGCCTTCCCCGCCTCCGACCTCGGCGTGATCAAGGCCCTCGCCACGCTGGCGCCCCGCACCGCCGCCGCCGGCATCGCCGGCCTCGCCGAGCGCTGGCGCCCCTTCCGCGCGTATGCCGCGATACATCTCTGGCGCTCGCTGTCTCCCTGAGGGCGGGGAGGACGCACCTGGTTCATGAGCCCGCACGGCGCGGCGACTACCCGGCGGCCCGGCGACCCCGGCGACCGGGACACTGGATTCGCGACGCGGTACACTAGGATCTAGGTGGCCTTCGCTCCGCCCGCATCGCCGCCCTCGGCGCCGCCCGCACCCGGCCAATCCGAGGGCACACGCCAGCCATGAGCCCCGCAACGGAATCTCCGGACCTCCCCAGGAACGCCGCGACGGAGCCTCCGGACCTCCCTCTCGCCGGCAGCTGCCTGCAAGAAGAGCCCCGGCCGGCGGCAGGCGAAGCCGCGGCCATGACCCGCGCCGTCCGCCTGGCCCTGGTCGCCGCCGTCCTCCTCTGCTCGGTCAGCTGCGACCAGGTCGCCAAGACCCTTGCCCGCGCCTCGCTCGCCGCCTCGCCGCCGGTGTCGCTGCTCGACGATTGCGTGCGCTTCGAGCTGGCACAGAACCGCGGCGCCTTCCTCAGCCTCGGCGAGGGCCTCCCGGGCGCCGCCCGTTACCTGCTCTTCGTCGTGCTCGTGGGCGGCGCACTCGCCCTGACCCTGGCCTTCACCCTCCGCCTGCGTAGCGCCAACCCCGTCCAGCTGGTGGCCCTCTCGCTCCTCACCGGCGGCGGCCTGGGCAACCTCATCGACCGCCTGCTCCACGACGGCGCCGTCGTCGACTTCGTCAGCCTCGGCATCGGCACCCTCCGCACCGGCATCTTCAACATCGCCGACGCCGCCATCACCCTGGGCGTCCTGCTCCTCCTCATCCCCTGGCGCCGCTCCTCGATCCTCTCGACCCTCTGAGCGCACCAGATTGCGCCTGATCGGGTGTCTGGCCTCGCGGCCCGGCCGCGAGTAAGATGGGCCTCATGACCCACGCGGAGCTGGTTCGACTGCACGACGAAGCGCGCGTCGAGATGAAGAAGATCCCGGGCGTGGCCGGAGTCGGCTACGGGTTCAAGAGGACCGCCGGCGTCCTGACCGATGAGGTCGGGTTCATCGTTTACGTCAAGGAGAAGCTGGACAAGTCTCGGCTCGAGCCGGCAGAGATCGTTCCGCCCCGATTCAAGGGAATCGTCACCGACGTCCGTACCGTCCTCGAGGTCACATTGGTGGCGGACTGCACCGACCACACGACGCACTCGCCGCTGCTCGGTGGGATCACGATTGCCAATGTGAGGATAGATCCTGACGGCAATAGCCGCGTAGGTACGCTCGGCTTCTTCGCGACCATCAACGGCGTCAGCGGTCCGCGCAACATCGTCTTTGTTTCCAATTCCCATGTCCTGATGTCGAACGGGGCCAGGGTAGGAGACAAGATCTATCAGCCGCCGCTGTTCAGGCAGCTTGGCGCTTGGATCGTCGATCCGAAGGCGAACAATAACCCGGTGGGAAGCATCGCCAACCAGGGGCTGTTCGGCGACTATTCCTACGCTTATCCGGGCGAGACCCAGCAACCTTATTTCCTGGATTGCGCCACTGCCAAGATGGATATCTGCATATCGACCTGGTGCCACAGCAACTGCGGCGAATCGTTCACGGACCAGGTGCTCGACCTGGGCGTCAACGGCAGTAACGCGATCGTGGACATCGCCCGCATCCTACACACCGACCTGGATCCGAACACCCCCTACGTCGTGTACAAAGTAGGGCAGAAGACGGGCCGGACCGTCGGCAGGGTGGTTTCCCTCGACGCCCAAGTCAACGTTCCCGGTTCTCCGCAGGGGCACAACGCGATCGAGATCATGCCGACCGAGCCCGATTGCACCG
This sequence comes from Thermoanaerobaculia bacterium, assembly GCA_036521795.1. GTDB lineage: Bacteria > Acidobacteriota > Thermoanaerobaculia > Multivoradales > UBA5704 > JASLEW01. Next base: position 37,749 of record DATDGZ010000494.1, read on the forward strand.
GCACCCTTCAATTCCTGGACGAGGGCGATTCCGGGGCTGCGCTGATCAATTCGGAGGGCAAGCTGGTCGGCATTATTTTCGGCCACCCCCAGGACGCGACCCACGGACTGGCGTGTCCCATTCATCCAGCCCTTGACCTCCTGAAGGTGACGCCGGTCACGCAAGCCAATCCGGCTACCGGGAATCCCGCGTTCTCGAAGAACGCGACGGCGGCTCATGCCGCGCCGGCGCCGGGCGTACAACCTGCCGCTCCACCCGGCGTCGTTCCGGCGCTGCGCCAGCGGCTCGAGCAGAGCGAGGAGGGGACTCAGCTCATAGCGCTCGTCGAGACGCACTCGCGCGAGGTGGTTCACCTGGTAAATCACCAGCGCCGCGTCACGGTGACCTGGCATCGCAACAAGGGGCCGCAGTTCCTCAACGAGGCCGTCATGAACGCCCATGACGCCAAGCATCTCATTCCGCTGGAGATCGATGGAGTGACGCGCGAGACGTTGCTTCGCCGGATGGTCAAGGTGCTGGCCGACTATGGCAGCGCCGGGCTGCAAGCGGCCCTGCAGCTGAACCCGGGGAATGTAGTGCCGCGCCTGTACGAGGCTGGCAGCGTGCATGAGCTGATCGACAGCCTGGCGGCCGATCGGGCCGTGTGACGACCTGACGCGGAGTCACTGTCTTGGCGGGACAACCCGGCACACTCGCGGCACTCGCTCGTCAGGCAGGGCTCGCCCTGCAACCCCTCGAGACGCAGCTCACCCCGGCCAATATCCTCCCCTTTCTTGCCCAGCTGGGGTTGCAGCTGCCGCCAGTCCTCTTGACCGAGCCGGCGTTCATGAACGCCGTGAGCTCCGGCTCGAGCGCGGCGGGCAAGTTACCGGATCTGCTCACGAAGCTGGCCGGCGACATCGCCGCCGGCGACGACGCCGGGATCCTCGCCGATGGCATCGCGCTCGTGCAACAGATCGGCGCCGTCGCTTCCAGCCTCGAGACCATCGGCCAGGAGCTCGAGAATGCCGCCGCAGGCCTGCCTGGCGTCTCCGCGTTCGCCCAGGACCTCGCCTCGAACCTGCTGAGCTACTTGATCATTTCGTACCTGGAAGGAGCCCAGCCGGGATTGATCGCGGTTGGCAACCTGGCCGGAATTCTCGATTATCTTCCCCATCCGGGCATTGCCGGCGATCCGACACACCCGCCGTATATCAGCCGCCATTTGCAGCTGTCCAACCTGGGCCAGTTACTGAGCGATCCCGCGAGCCTGCTCGAGGCAATCACCGGGTGGGGCGATCCCGGTTTCGACGGCACGCTGCTGATCCCCAGGTTGGCCGCTGCCCTGGAGCTGCTGGGATTGCCCGCCACCAGCAGCGCTCCAGGTTCGCTCGCGTCGTTCCTGTTCGCGCTGCAGGCCAATCCGGCCACGACGCCTCCCGGCCTCCTGGCGACGTTCGAGTATGCACTTCCCACCGGCGTCAATTTCAACGTGCCGCTGAGCCCCACCTGGACCGTTCAGGCTCAGGCGCAGGGAACCTTTGCGGCCGGCGTGGCGGCGACGATCACCCCCCTGGCGGCCTTCGCCCTGAGACCGCCATCGGGCACCGTAACCGGGCAGCTGCAACTGAGCCTGGTCGCCGCCTCGCCGGATGGCAGCCAACCCCTCATCCTGGTCGGCGAGACCGGCGGGAACGGTTTGCTGGCCAACTCGTTCACCATTGGCGCAGCACTGAACGTGACCTGGGACGCCGTCTCGGGCGCCGCGTCGGTCGATCCCTCCGTGCAGATCGCCGTTGCGGGCGGCAAGGCCGTCATCGACATGTCGGAAGCGGACGGCTTCCTGGCCGATGTCCTCTCGGGAGTCGACGTCCAGGCCGGGTTCGACCTCTCCGCCACCTGGCGCCTCGACACCGGCCTGCACATCCAGGGTGGGGCGCAGCTCGAGATCGATTTACCGCTGCACCTCGATCTCGGGCCTGTCACCCTGCCGACGCTCTACCTGATCGCCGGCGCGAGCAGCAGTGGAATTCCGCTGGAGATCTCCGTCGCGCTGGGCCTGACGCTCGGGCCGTTTACCGCCGCGATCGATCGCGTGGGCGTCAACGCCCTCCTGTCGTTCCCGGCTCACGGCGGCAATCTCGGCGCGGCCGACCTGGCGATCAGCTTCAAGCCGCCCAACGGCCTCGGCCTCGCCATCGACGCCGGCCTGGTTGCCGGCGGCGGTTACCTGTCCTTCGACGCGGCCAGGGGCCAGTACGCGGGCATTCTTCAGGTCTCGCTGGTCGACGTCGTGCAGGTCACCGTCATCGGCGTGCTCGATACCATCATGCCCGATGGCTCGCAGGGATTCTCGCTGGTGCTGGTCATCACCTTCAACTTCCCGCCCCTCCAACTCGGGTTCGGGTTCACGCTGAACGGCGTCGGCGGTCTCGGCGGCGTGAACCGCACGATGAACGTCGACGCGCTGCGTGCCGGTTTTCGCGCGCACACGCTGGACTCGGTCCTGTTCCCGCCGGACCCCGTCAAGAACGCCGCCGCGATCATCAGCGACATTCGCAGCTTCTTCCCGCCTGCCGGCGGGCGCTACATCTTCGGCCCGATGCTCGAGATCGGGTGGGGCACGCCGACGCTGATCACGCTCGCCGTCGGCGTCATCCTCGAACTGCCCGATCCGGTCCGCATCGCCATCCTGGGCCTGATCGAGGGCGGTCTCCCCACCCAGGAAGCCGCGCTGATCGAGCTGCACGTCGACGTTCTCGGCGTTGTCGATTTCGGCGCCAAGACGCTTGCCATCGACGGCTCGCTGTATGACTCCAGCATTCTGATCTACTCCCTCGGGGGCGACCTCGCCCTGCGCCTCGCCTGGGGAAGCACCCGGAACCTCATTCTCGCCCTGGGCGGATTCAATCCGCACTTCAACACCGACGGGCTGAGCGTGCCCGCGTTGGCACGCCTGTCGGTCAGCATAGGGGACGGCGACAACCCGCGCTTCAGCACCAACAGCTATCTCGCGATCACGTCGAATTCGCGGCAGTTCGGCGCCAACGTCGAAGCCTATGCTGCAGCCGGCGGCTTCAGCATCCACGGCTACCTGGGCTTCGACGTCTTGATCATCGAGTCGCCGTTCTCCTTCGAGCTCGACTTCTCCGCCGGGCTGGACGTCGCATACGAGGGCGCCACCCTGCTCGGCCTGAACGTCGACGGGACCTTCTCGGGTCCCACGCCCTGGCACCTGCACGGCGAGGCCTCGATCTCGCTTCTCTTCTTCAGCGTCAGCGCGTCGCTCGATCTCACCTGGGGCGACAGCACGCAGACGACGATCCCGTCGCAACCCGTGCTGCCCGATCTGTTCAACGCCCTGAAGGACCCCAGGAGCTGGAGCGCCGCGCTGCCCGCCGGCGCGCCGGTGGCCGTGACCTTCGTCACCCAGAAGCCCGGCGACGGCACTCTGCTGGTCCATCCCATGGGCACCCTGACCGTCATGGAGAAGGTCGTGCCGCTCGACCTGCCGATAACGATGTACGGCAACGCGAGACCTTCCGACGGCCATGAGTTCTCGATCGCGCAGGTCCAGATCAACGGCGTTGCCGAGGCCATCCAGACCGTTCAGGACTTCTTTGCCGCCGGCCAATTCCTCAGCCTGAGCGATAGCGACAAGCTGGGTAAGCCGAGTTTCGAAGACTACGACGCGGGCGTGACAATCGGTTCGAGCGCCACTCTCAGCGGCGCGGATTCGCCGCGCACGGTCGTCTACCAGGAGCACTACATCGAAGACTTGCTTGGGTTCTCGCGCTTCTCCGGCTACTACCTCATGCCCGCCGCCATCCATCTCGCGCTGAGCGCGCAAGGCGCCGGCTCCGCTTCGCCGGTGAAGAACACCGGCCTGGCCCGATACAGCGCGGGTCCCGCGCCCGCCCCGGTCACCGTCGAGACGCCACGGTACGTGGTGACGAGCGCGCTCGATCTGACCCTGCGCTCCGACATCTCCGCCGGAGCGACCACCTTCTTTCAGGCCCAGGCCGCCCTCGCGAGCTATCTCGCCAGCCACCCCGAGGAATCCGGCGACTTGCAGATCATGCCATTGCACGAGGTGGCGGCATGAGCGATCCCGCCCTCGGCCGCTATCATTTCCAGTCCTGGGCGCGCCGGGGCATCGGCGCCAGCCTCGACAACCCGGATACCGGCGCTCCGCCCGATCGTGCAAGCCTCGACGTCCAGTTGCTCCTCGACATCGAGGGCGGCTCGACTCCCAACCCGGTCCCGGCGCCCGCCGTCACCGTCAAGTTGTTCGGGCCAGGCGACGTCGCCGGCGTCGATCCGCGCATGATCGTCCGTACCGAGCCGCGCCAGTTCACCGTCAATTTCGAGCCGAACTACCTCTGCGGCATCGAATTCGACACCCCCGATTTCCCGTGGCTGTTCACGCCCGCTTCGCCGGATGGCGATCGACTGCACCCGTGGGTCTCCCTGATCGTTCTCAAGACCAGCGAATTCACCCTGCCGTCCGTCGCGCCCGATCCGCTGCCGGTGATCGACGTCCTGAACGGCTCGGCCCTGCAGGACCTCTCCGTGTCCTGGGCCTGGGGACACGTCCAGATCAGCGGCGACGCCTCGCTCGCCGACACGCTCGCGACCGCGCCGGGGAACGTCGTCTCGCGGCTGCTGTGCCCGCGGCGGCTCGATCCCGAGACGTCCTACACGGCATTCCTGGTTCCCGCCTATCAGATTGGCGTGATGGCGGGCACCGGCCAGGATGTTTCAGGGACTCACACGTCTGCGCCGGCATGGGCTCCCGGCACGCCAGGCCCGATCACTCTGCCGTTCTACTACCGCTTTGATTTCCACACCAGCGACGAAGGCGACTTCGAATCGCTGGTGCGTAAGCTGACCCCGCGCCTGCTGCCGGCGCAGGTGGGCGAGCGGCCCATGGACGTCAGCCGGCCCGATCCCGGCATCCCCTCGGCCGGCGGGCCTCTGCAGCTCGAGGGCGCCCTGCACAGCGTCATCTCGCAGCCTTCTTCCTGGGCCGGCCCGGACAGGGAGGCATTTCAGGCGGCTCTCCAGGACTGGATCAACCAGACGCGTCCAGCCACGCTCGATCCTGCGAACCCCGGTCCGGATCCTGTCGTGGTACCGCCGATTTACGGCCGCTGGGCGGCGGCGATTCAGAGCGCGGATCGCACCGCCGCCGGTTGGGAGAACGATCTCAATCTCGATCCCAGGAATCGCAGCGGCGCCGGCATGGGCACCCAGATCGTGCAGGGAGAGCGCACGGCGCTGATGGCTTCCGCCTGGCAGCAGGTGGAAGGAGTCCTTCAGGCCAACCAGGCGTTGAAGCAAGCGCAACTCGCCCGTGCGGCCGGCCAGCAGATGTACCGGCAGCATTTTCTGACGGCGCAGCCCGAGACGCTGATGAACCTGACGTCGCCGCTGCATTCGCGGCTCCTCGCGAGCCCCGCGACCGTCAAGGCGGCCACCCGCAACAGCCGGATTCCCGAGCGCATGCTCTCCGGAGCGTTTCGGAAGATCGCCGGCCTGCGGCAACACCTCCGCGCCACCAGCGGCGGAGCGCCCACCCTCCTCGGCCACGTCAACAGCGGTGCCATCTCGATCGTTCCGGCGGTGGCGCCGCCCGGGGGAATGATTCCGATCGAACAGGTGTCGCAACAGCTGGTGCCTGCCTGGGCGAGCGATCTCCTGAGATATCGGCGCTGGATCCTCATCGCGCTCATCGGTGCCTTCGCTCTCGTGGTGTTGGCTGCCGGGATCGCCCTGGGCCCGGCGGTGGCGGCCGTGGCCGCCGTGGCCGCCGTCGCCGGCGGCGCGGCTCTCTGGCCGGCTCTCCGGAATGCTCTCGCGAATGCCGCCGCCGGGCAGGAAATTCGCTTCTCCAGTTTTACGCCGGCGCAGGTAACCGAAGCGGCTCCCCGGCCCGGCTTCCAGATCGTGCCCGCCGGAACAGCGACGCCGCCGGCGGGCGCGGGCTCCGTCGATTCCGCCCAGGCCGCGGCTTTTCGCGCCGCGACTCGAGACGTATTCGCCGAATATCAGGCCTTGCCCGGCAATCCACAGCCCCTGCCCGCTCTCGATATCGCGACTCTGCGCACTACGATCCTGGCGCGCCTCGACCCGGTGACGACGGTGGCGGCTCGCATGCGCGGATTGATCACTCTTCCGGCGACTCTACCCTGGACGCCGCTCGACCCGCTCGAGCCAATCATGGCCGCGCCCGCCTTCCCCCAGCCGATGTATGCTCCGCTCCGCGATCTCGATCCGCAATACCTGTTGCCCGGCGTCGACCTGATTCCTCCCGACACGCTGGGTTTGCTCGAAGCCAATCATGCCTTCATCGAGACCTACATGGTCGGCCTGAACCACGAGATGGCGCGGCAGCTCCTGTGGAACGGCTACCCGACCGATCAGCGAGGCAGCTACTTCCGCCAGTTCTGGGACGTCAGCGCCTATGTGCCGATGCCGGGCGATCCCGCCGACCCTGCCACGCTGACGGAGCTGTTGAAGGACATACCGCCCATTCACACCTGGCCGCTTGCCGATCCGTTGGGCGACCATCTCAATCGCACCGGCCTGGTACAGAACAACCTGGTGCTGCTGGTTCGCGGCGAGTTGTTCAAGCGTTATCCGAACGCCATCGTCTACGCCGGCAAGGCCATGCTCGATTCCACGGCGAAGAGTCTCGTCTTGGATCCAACCGACGAGCGCTATCCGCTCTTCCGCGGCGCGCTGGCGCCCGACATGACGTTCCTCGGGTTCAACCTCTCGGCCGACGATGCGCGCGGCGGCACCGCCGCGGCGCCCCACGGCTTCTTCTTCGTCTTCCAGGAGCAACCGTCCGAGCCGCGCTTCGGCCTCGAACCGACCGCGGATTCGACCCCCGTGCCACACTGGGCCGAGCTTGCATGGACCAATTTCGCGGCCCCGGCTGCCGGCGAGGCCCAGCCCCGAAGCCTTGCGGCGGCTGGCCCGCCGCCCTCGCTGGTCATCGCCAACAGCCCGTGGCGGCTGGCCTCGCAGGTGTTCAAGCTCGTCCTTCAGAACACGCGGCTCCCGGACTTCCTCACGCCCGCGCAACAGCCGCAGGGCACCGCCATCGTCGACGATGCCCACCACCCCGAGGATACGGACAACCAGTGGGGCGTGAACGCCGCGCAGACCGCCTACGTCCTCTTCCGATCGCCCTTCCGCGTCCTGATCCAGGCAAGCCTGATGTTGCCAAGCTCATGACATCGCCACCTGTGAACGCCGCTGGAGGGCCGGTCAGTCCCAAGGCCCCGAACCTGGATGCCCAGGTTCCATTGCTTCTCCTTCCCGTCCACATCCAGACGCGGTTCATGGATCTGGCCAACGGCCAGTCGGAGTTATGGGTGCGGATCTATCCCGATCAGATCGCGATCGACTCGCATGAACCGGAGTTGACCGCGCCCGAGGTCGGCGCCGGCCAGACCTATTGGAACGCCGCCTGGCAGGCGGGGAACCCTCCCGCCGATCCGGACGATCTGAAGGCGCCCTGGCGATTGCTCGCTTCACTCTATGGAGCGCGGCGAGCCGCCTGGATCGCGCTCGCCCTGACGCCGTCCAACCTCGCGCAACAGCCATCGACGCCGACGCCGGCGGGCGCCGCACCCGTGCCCCCGCCGGTGTTTCCCGCCGTCGCGCAGCGCAGCTCTTCCTGGGAAAAGCCCGCCGCCGCCGCCGCGTTGCCCGACGCCTGGACCGTCGTCCTGGTATCGGGAACGCAATCGAGCCGGTTCCGGGGCAGCGCGATCGCGTCGCCGCTCGCGGTGAGCCTCACTCCGAACAGTGGCGCGTTTCCGCCCGGCTCGCAAGTCGACGCGGGCTTGCAATGGATGGTGGATTTCAACAGCGCCGTCGCGGCCGGAATGGCCCTGAGGATCCCTCTCACCGCGCCGCAGCGCGCCGCGGGATTCGACACGATCTTCGCCTACGGCACCCGGGCGAGCGACGCCAACGCCAACCAGACCATCACTGATCTCCTGAACGCGCACCACTACACCGACGGCTTCGCGCTCGTCCCACAGGGCGCACCGACCAACAATACGCCCGACTCGAGCTCCGCGTACAGCCGCAAGGACCCGAACTACGACCTGAGCTTCGCGACCGAGCGCCAGGGCCCGCTGACGGCGAGCCCGAGCTGCGACGGCAATACCTTCGCCGCCGCAGTGGGCGCTCTCCCGGGAACGCTGGACCACGTCGCCTCGGCCGATGCCACCGGTTGTCTCAACGGCTCGGACATGCTGCAGGCGCTGTGGCCCGCAACTCTCGGCTACTTCCTCAGCCAGATGATGGCCGACGTCTTTACTCCCGCCGCGATCGAGCAGGCGCGCCGGTACGTGATGGCGAATGCCCTGCCGCGCGGCCCCGTCCCGGCCATGCAGGTCGGACGTACGCCCTATGGAGTGCTGCCGGTCACCTCCTTGCGCAACTACTCTTCGGGGCAGACCCGGGCCGGATCCGTCGAGCCCGGCCTGGTCAGCTTCGTCACCAAGCTCTGGCCCACCTGGCTTCAGAGCTCTGCCTCCGCGCCGCAAATGCGGCGTGGCGGCGATCCGGATCAGGACCTGATGGCGGTCCTCGGCATGGACGCCAGCGCCATGAGCTTCCAGGGCCGCCCCGTGATCGGCAACGACTTCGCCTGGAACCTGTTCGGCTTCCTTGGCGTACCGCAATCGTTTCAGGGTGAGTGGTGGCAGAGCTACTTCTCGTTCGCGCGCGAGTTGCTCGACTCGTATGGATACGGCGCCTGGAATCCGCGGCTGCTCGGACTTGCATTCGACGCCAACAGTTTCCCGGTCGGCTTCCCTACCGTTCAGGCTGCGCCTCTCTCCGAGAGCGCCACGCTTGCAGCCGACGCCGACCTGGGCGGCGGGACCAAGGGCAATTACATTCAGTGGCTGGCAACCGCTGCGGTCGCCGACCTCCAGGCCGAAGCCTATCCCGGCGTCAAGCCCACCTCGTTGCTCTACAAGATCCTGCGGCAATCGTTGCTCTTCGACTATTCGAACCTCGCCGGAATGACGGAGGTGGCGGCCGGAACGCTGGCGCTGTCCCAGCTCAGGGAGACCGAGATCGTCTCGGTGCAGCCGAGTCCCGCCGCGCTGACCCCCTTGCAGGTGCTGGCCCGGCCGGCAACTCCCGACCCGCACCTGACGTGGGCCGATTATCTCGTGACCACCGACTTCGCGGCAGGTTCGCCGTTTTCCCGGTTGAGCGACCTCCGCGCCAGCCTGGGACGGCTCGCCCAATTGCCCACCGCCGAGCTCGATCGCCTGCTCACCGAAACGCTCGACGCGTGCAGTCACCGGCTCGACGTGTGGGCAACGGCGATTGCCAACTCGCTCCTCGAGCGCGCGCGCTCGAGCCGGAACAATTCCGTGCATCTCGGCTGCTACGGCTGGGTTGAAGACGTCCGGCCCGAGACCGGGCGCGCCGCGGTCGGGGGGGCCGAGTTGCGGCAGGTTCAAGCGCTCGACTCTCTTCGTCGACAGCAGCTTCGGGCGCCCGCTCCGCTGCCGGTTCCGATGCAGCCGCTCTCCGACAACGGCGGGTACATCCTCGCGCCCTCGCAGGCGCAGGCCGCGGTCGCCGCGGTGCTTCGCAGCGGCTACATGACCCACCAGCAGACCGGCGAGGAGGGCCTGCTCTCGATCGATCTCTCGTCCGAACGGGTGCGGAAGGCACTGTGGCTGATCGCGGGAGTCCAGCAGGGGCAGAGCCTGAACGCTCTCCTTGGCTACCTGTTCGAGGATGCCATGCACGGCCAGGGCCTCGACAAGTACATTCAACCCTTCCGCGACGCGTACCAGGTCGTGGGCGACAAGCTGACGCCGGCGAGCGCTCCGAGCCCATCCGTCGCCGCTTCGAACGTCGTGGACGGTCTCGCCCTGCGCACCGCATGGGATGCCGGCACACTGAAGGCGGGAGCGGCGTGGGGCGCCGGCCTCCCGGTGCCCGGGGCCGACCAGAGCTCCGTCATCGCGATTCTCGAGGTCCTCGACGACGATGCCGACGCCCTGGGCGATGTCTCCATCTCCGAGGCCGTGTTCCAAGCCGTGCGGGGAAACTTTGGCGGCGCGGCATTGATGGATGCCATCTCGCGCGGAGCGCGGCCGCCCCTCCCCGAGGTCGTGAACACGCCACGTGGCGGCCTCGACCTGACGCATCGCGTTGCAATCGTCATCGCCGGAGCGCCGGCTCCGGCCGCAGCCTGGAGCGGCATCACGCGCCATCCGCGCGCCGCCGCCGAGCCATGGCTCGATGCCTGGCTCTCGGGATTGCTTCCCGATCCGGCCATCGTGCGCTGCCAGGTGCAGTACCAGGATGCCGGCGGCCCGCACGCCTCGACCATTACATTGCGCGATCTCGACGTCGGCCCGCTCGATCTGCTGGCGTTGGCGGACGCCGCGGAAGTCCCCCAACGCTCCGAGCTGGAGAATCGAATCCTGTATGCGGCAGCGCTCCCTGCCGGCGCACAGGATCCTCGGATCGTCTTCCAAGCGGCTGCGCTTCCTCCCGGATCGATCGTGTTCCCCGATGCGCTGTACCTGGCCCAGAAGCTCCGTACGCTCATTGGCGCGGCGCGCCCCCTGGTTCCCCAGGACATGACCGCGCCGGAGAGCAACGCCGCGGCATTGGGCGGCGTCGTGAACGTAGCGGAGCTCACGGCGCGCGCCAACGCGGCCGTCCAAGGCCTCGGCAACGATATCCAGGCGCTTGCCGCGGCGGCCACTGCCGACGCCGTCCGCGGGGCCCTGCTCCAATGCAGTTGCTATGGCGTTGCCGGCGCCATTCCAGCCACCACCGGCGGCGCCGATCCGGACCTCGCCGCTCGAGCGGCAAGCGTGGCGGCGGCGCTCCAGGCGCGCTACGACACGGCATCGGCCGTGGCTCTCGGCACGGCTCGGCTGGCAGGCTTCGCAAGCGTGTTCGACGCCATCTTCGGCGGTGACTTCGTGGTGCTCCCGCAATTCGCGCCGCCGGCTCTCGCCACGTTGCAGGGCGCCTTCGCCCAGTCGTCGTCGCTGGTCGCGGCCGACCCGCAGGCGCCCTTGCGCTGGCTGCGCCAGTTGACGCACGTCCATCCCGCCATCTCTCGTTTGGATATGGCTCTGAGCGCCGCTCAGGCGCTCTCCGGCGGAACGCTCTATCCGCCATCTCTGACGCTCGGCCAGGTCCCTCCTCCGGCGACGCTCCCCGACAGGTGGCTGGGCCTCCCGCTCGATCCCGCCCGTCCGCCGAACAAGGGGCGCGTGGCCCTGTCCTGTCTCGCCGCGGGCGACCTGGCGGTGCAGAATGCCTACGCCGGATTGATGGTGGACGAATGGAACGAGCGCATTCCCGTCGCGCCGGTGAACGCCTCGCTCGCCTTTCATTTCGCAGAGCCCAGCGCCCGCGCTCCCCAGGCGCTCCTGCTCGCCGTATGCCCGGACGACCGAGAGGCCTGGGATGACGCTCTCGTTCAGGCCGTGCTCGAAGAGACTCTCGAGCTCGCCAAGATCCGCGCCGTCGACCTGGCCAGCATCGAACAGGTCGGCCAGATCCTCCCTGCGCTCTATTTCGCCCTGAACCTGCAGGGAGCCACCATCTCGACGCGTTTCGCCATCCTGAAGGAGGCTATCGGTGGCCCTGGCAACGTTGCAGCTGGAAACCCTGGTTAGAGCCTCTCTGGCGTCTCCGTCCATCACCACCTGGACGCGGCTCGAACCGTCGCCCCGGGATGGGTCCATGACGCGCAGCCTGCAGGCGCAGGTCCGGGATCCGCTGTGGATGCTCGCCCGGCAATGGCAGGTCGGCGAGTACCTGGGCGCCGATGCCGGCTCCCCGGTCAGCGCGTCGTTCGCCGGCGAGCTGCAGGCCATCACGACCTATTTTCCCGGGACCGATCCGTCCGCGGCTGTTCCCCTCGATCCGGAGCTCCCTCTCGAAGCGCACGTGGAACGCGAGACGGTCAGCCTCAAATTACGCGGGTCGGTTCAACTCGGCTTCTACTTCGAGTCGTTGGTCTCCCAGCAGGTGATCGTCGGCGCGGCGGCCGTCGTCGCCGGGTTCCGTGCGGCGTTTCCCATTCCGCCGGCCCCCGGCGATCCGACCTACACCCCGGTCGACGCTCTACGCTTCCGCTCGCTGATGGCGGGCCGCGTCACCGATGGCGAGGCGCTCTACGCTGCCGCCTCCGCGGTGGCTGCCGGGAAGACACCGGCGACGCCCCTGCCTCCCGAAGCCTCCCATCCCGGCGTGCCCGGCGTGCTCTCGGCGTTCCTCGCCTATCGCGCGGGCTTGTTCAGCGAACCGGACGCGGATGCGGCGTGGCAGGGCGAACAGTTGCAATATGAATTCGGCATCGGTTCCCCCGCGCCAGGCTCCAATCTCGTGCTCGACGCGCCCGATTTCCCGGGCGGCCGTCTCGACTGGTATTCGTTCTCGCTCGGCAGCCCGGGAGCGGATACCACTCCCGCCGCCAACCCCGCTGCCATCACGCCGGTCACTTTTGATTTCTTGCCGAACCGCGTCACGTTCCGCGGGGTGCACGATCCGCGCTGGTGGACGTTCGAAGACAGCGGCACCGATTTTGGCCAGCTCGACGTCCAGCACGTGGATCTTGCCAAGCTGCTGGTGATGGAGTTCGCTCTCGTCTACGGCAACGATTGGTTCTCGGTGCCCGTCCCTGCATCCTTCGGCAACCTGGCGCGCGTCACGACGCTGGTCGTCGCCGACACCTTTGGCCAGCGGACCCTGATTCGCCCTTCCGAGCAGACCACCGTCAATCCGGGCGAAGCCCCATGGTCCATGTTCAAGCTCTCGGGCGGCGGCGCGCGATCGGACTTCATCGTGCTCGCTCCTACCCTGGGCATCGTCGAGGACGCCGACGCGGTCGAGGACGTGATGTTCCTTCGCGACGACATGGCGGCCATGGCGTGGGCCGTCGAGAAGCATTTGCAGGGCGATCTCGACGTCGCCATCGACGCACAGGAGGCGTATCTCGACAGGCTGAGAGCGAATCCACCCGCGCCTCCTCCCGCCGCCACGCCTGGCGGGCCCCAGGTCTACTACACACTCGAAGTCCCCGTGCCGGATAACTGGATTCCGATGGTTCCCGAGCAGACCGCGCAGGGAGCTCTCTATCTCCGCCGCGGAACCATGGAGATCCCCACGTCCGCTGGCCTGCTCAGAGTGGTTCCGCGAGCACTCATCCTGGAGCCGGGACAGCCGTTCTTCGTGGCTGACCGCGTGGTGTCGCGGGCCGGCGTTCAGGCCGAGCGCTACTTTCGAAGGACGCGGTCGCCGGACGGAACCACCGTCCTGTGGATGGCGCGCAGGTCCGGTCCGGGCCAGGGTCCGGGATGGTCGGGTCTCGGCTTTGACGTGGTCCGTCCACTGGCGAGGCGCTCCGGCGGTTGAGGCGCTCGGCCCCCCCGCGGTTATAATGACGGCCCGGCGGAGCTCACGCGGGGAATGGCGGCTCGAGGGGACCATCCGTGAGTCTATCGGTTGAAGAGAAGCAGAGCCTGGGGGTCGCTCTCAACGAGGCTCGACTCCTAGGAGTCGAGCTCGACCCGGAGCGGCGTCTCGCTGCCGCGACGCTCGCGGTGCACACGCTGCCCGAGACGGGTCCGGGGCCGCCGGACTCACGGGTGCAGCTCCTCTTTTCTCCGGTCGGCCGGCTCGCCGCCTCGCTTCGCCGGGGTGCCTGGAACGACCCCGCCGCCGAGGTCGAGACGTTCAGCCTCGACCAGCTCCTCGGGATCGTGCAGTCATGCCGCGGCCCCGTCTACGGCTGGGAATTCTTCGATCTCCACGACGAGCAGCTGCGCCGCTGGGGGGATCGCCTCAGCCTCGACTTCCGCGCCGGTGATGATGGCCTCTCTCATAGTATCCTTCTCTTCCAAGAGTTCGACACCCCGCAGCGGCACCTCGATCTCCTGATCTGGTTTGACAGGCTCGAGGTTCGCGATCCCGCGGACCGGCCGCTGACGCTTGCCGAGTTCGCCGCTGGCGGCAAGCGCTGGTGGGATGGACTGTATGCAGGCGATCCTCGCACGGCGGGCGCCGGCATAATGCCCTTGAATACCACGACCCATGGCGGTCTCTCAAGTCAAGAGGGTACCCCTTCCATGGGAGGGGGGTTCATCTACCGAAGTGCCGATTCCGGTGAAGCCCAGGCTTCTGCCGTGACACCGAGCTCGGAAGCGACGGATGACCCCTAAAGAGACCGGCCACGCGGTGATCCACAGGACGCCAAGAGACTCGCAATCCTAGGCGTCATCGAGAGGAGGCGCGGTGCTTGGCCTAGGGAGACTTGGGAACGACCGCCGGCCGGTCGGGGATCGACGGGGCGGATGAATCGAAGAGGGCATTGAGCAGGCCGGCGAGACGGACGCCAGCCTGTAGCAGCCGGCGCTCGACCAGCGGCTCGTTCTGGTAGGCGTAGAGATAGCCGAGCTTCTTATCCCCCAGGTCGTACACTCGCGGCCAGGCAGCCATCGACTCTTCGACCCAATCGAGCACTCCGCTGCTCTGCCACGTCCTGACCTCGGTCTCCGTGGGATGATCGATGAAGTCGGCCAGCTCGGTAAACGACAGCTTCTCCGATTCGATGATCTTCTCGTCCCAAACCGCGTGCAGATTGGTGCTCTCACCGAACCAGGTCACCTGGACGGAGTTGCCGCCGGAATCGTCGCGCCGCCCAACGTGCAGCGGCTGATGGACGTCGCCCACGAAGTGCACCAGGAAACGAAGCGCTTCGACCTTCCTGGCAGCCTCCACCTTGGGATCTTGGAGCACCTTGCTGAATCGTCGGATCGCCTCCACCACGTCGCCGCCGGGGCTCCTGGGCGCCGTCGCATAGCTCTCGCCCGGGTTGAGATCGACGAAATGCCACGGCTTGGCGCAGGCAGCCGTCCTGCGGCATCATCAGCGAGTAGAGGCCTCCCCAGGATCGGGCGGGGATCGATGGGCGCCACTGATGAGGTCATCGGCGTCATCGGTCCTCGCGCCCCTCCGGGCCCCCCGGCGGGCGGCGGCGCAGCTTCCACACCACCAGCCCGACGGCCAGCGCCACCGCCCCGGCGACCAGGTCGCGGCGCGTGGCGCTGGCGGCGAAGACGATGCACAGCAGCACCGCGGCGGCCGGCACC
>DATDGZ010000495.1:0-9564 GCA_036521795.1 Thermoanaerobaculia bacterium
AACAACGCGGCGTCGGTCATCGGCACCATCGCCGACATGAGCGAGGTGCTGGCCGAGGTGGACGTGGACGAGACCGAGATCGTGCAGGTGCAGCCGGGCCAGCGCGCCGAGCTCAAGGTGGACGCGCTGCCGAAGCGCGTCTACCATGGCAAGGTGACCGAGGTCGGCAGCTCCGGCTACAACCGCTCGTCGCAGCCTGACGTCACCTTCTTCAAGGTCAAGGTGCTGCTCGACGACAGCGACCGCCTCCTGCGGTCCGGCATGTCGGTGCGCGCCGAGATCGAGACTCAGGCGGACAAGGGGGCGCTGGTGGTGCCCATCCAGGCGGTGGTGGAGCGGCCGCCGCTCGGCGCGTCCGGCGGCGACGAGGTCAAGGCGGTGTTCGTCGTCGCCGGCGGCAAGGCCCACCAGCGCAAGGTCGACACCGGCATCTCCGACGAGACGCGCGTCGAGGTGGTTGGCGGCCTGCGGCCGGGCGAGCTGGTGGTGACCGGACCCTACCGCTCGCTGCGCGACCTCAAGGACGGCGACCCGGTGCGGATCGGCACCCCGGCGCCCGCCGGCGGGGCTGGCGGCGCTGCCGGCGCTGCCGGCGATGATCGCGGTGCCGGCAATGATGGCGCCGGCGGCCGGGACTCGGGAGGCCAGGGCTCGGGCGACCGGGGGGACCGCTGATGGCGGCGCTGATCGAGCTCGCGGACGTCTACAAGATCTACGACATGGGGGCGGAGAAGGTGCATGCCTTGAACGGCATCGACCTGCTCATCGACCGCGGCGAATACGTGGCGATCATGGGCGCCTCGGGCAGCGGCAAGTCGACGCTGATGAACCTCCTCGGCTGCCTCGACACGCCGACTTCGGGCAACTACCGCCTCAACGGCGTGGCCGTCGAGGAGCTCGACGATTCGCAGCTGGCCGCCATCCGCAACAAGGAGATCGGCTTCGTCTTCCAGACCTTCAACCTCTTGCCGCGCACCGACGCGCTGCACAACGTCGAGCTGCCGCTGATCTACGCCGGCATGCCGCGGCGCGAGCGGCGGGAGCGCGCCAGCCAGGCGCTCGAGCGGGTCGGCCTCGCCGACCGCATGCACCACAATCCGAACGAGCTCTCGGGCGGCCAGCGGCAGCGCGTGGCAATCGCCCGCGCGCTGGTCAACGACCCGTCGCTGCTGCTCGCCGACGAGCCGACCGGCAACCTCGATTCGGCCACTTCGGTGGAGATCATGGAGCTCTTCAATCAGCTGCACGCGGGCGGCAACACGGTGGTCCTGGTCACCCATGAGCCGGAGATCGCCCAGCACGCCTGGCGGCGCGTCAACCTGCGCGACGGCATGGTGCTCTCGGACTTGCCTACCGAGCAGGGGGGCGGCCCGAAGGCTGCGGCGATGGTTGGGGCGACTTCGGAGACCTCCGCGGTCGACCCCGCCGCGACCACGGATGCGGGCGCCAGATAGCGGCGTGGGGGCCGCTCCCGCATGGTCGTCCTCGAGAACCTCCGCATCGCGCTCGCGGCGCTGCGTGCCAACGGCATGCGCTCGCTGCTCACCACCCTGGGCATCATCATCGGCGTCGCCGCGGTGGTGGCGGTGGTGTCGGTGGTGCAGGGCCTGCAGCACCTGGCGACCGACGTCTTCGAGGGGGTGGGCGCCAACTTCCTCCACGTCGAGGTGAACCAGGACCGCCCGCGCGGCCCCGGCCTGATCGCGAAGCAGGTGAAGCTGACCGCCGAGGACGCGCAGGCGGTGCGCGAGCAGGTGCCCGGCATCCGCTTCTTCACTCGCATCGCCGCCGGCAGCGCGCAGGTCAAGTACGGCGAGCGCCGCCACCAGCCAGGGAGTGTGATGGGGGTCGACGAGGCCTACCAGGACGTCATGAACCACGCCGTCGAGCGCGGGCGGTTCCTCTCGCGCCTCGACCTCGAGAACCACCGCAAGGTCGCGGTGATCGGACCCAAGATCGTCGACAAGCTGAAGCTCGGCCGCCAGCCGCTGGGCAAGGAGATCTACGTCGGCAACCTGCCGGTGACCGTCGTCGGAGTGATGGAGACGAAGGGTGAGCAGCTGGGCACCGACCTCGACGACCGCGTCTTCCTGCCGTTCGGCACCGCCCTCGAGCTGTTCGGGCGCGCCGCCGCCGACCGCGTCGAGATCGACGTCCAAGCGGCGACGACCGCCCAGGTGGACGCGGTGCGCGACGCCATCCGGCGGCTGTTGCGGCGGCGGCACCGGCTGGCGGCAGGGCGGGCGGACGACTTCCGCGTCATCGTCCAGGACGAGCTCCTCAAGCAGATCACCGGCTTCCTCTCCGGGGTGACGGCGGTGGTCGGCGGCGTCGTGGCGATCTCGTTGATCGTCGGCGGCATCGGCATCATGAACGTCATGCTCGTCTCGGTGACCGAGCGCACGCGCGAGATCGGAGTGCGCAAGGCGGTGGGAGCGCGGCGGCGCGACATCCTGCTGCAGTTCCTGATCGAGGCGGTGGCCCTGTCGCTCGCCGGCGGCGTCGTCGGCCTGGCGCTCGGCTACGGCCTCGGCGCGCTGGTGGTGGCGGTCGTGCCGGCCCACCTGCCGCCGGCGCACGTGCCGCTGTGGGCGATCGCCCTGGCGTTCGGTTTCTCCGCCGCCGTGGGCATCTTCTTCGGCATCTACCCGGCCGGCAAGGCGGCGCGGCTCGATCCGATCGAGGCCCTGCGCTATGAGTAGGCCGGCGAGGATGAACGCGTGATCTTCGTCGAGAACCTGCGCCTGGCGATGCGGGCGATCGCCGCCAACAAGATGCGGTCGATCCTGACCACCCTGGGCATCGTCATCGGCGTCGGCGCGGTGATCGCGGTGGTGTCGGTGGTGCAGGGGCTGCAGCACCTGGCCAGCGGCATCTTCGCGGACGTCGGCGCCACCTACGTCATCGTCTTCCCGCTGCGCCCCGAGCTGCCGCAGGAGGCGCGGGCGCGGCAGGTCAAGCTGACCTGGGCGGACGGCCAGGCGATCCGCGACCAGGTGCCGGGCGTCCGCGACATCACGCCCATGGTCGCCGGCTCGGCCGAGGTCAAGTACGGCGATCGCCAGCACAAGCCCGACTTCGTCATCGGCGCCGCCGAGAGCTTCCAGGACGTCATGAGCTACGGCGTCGACACCGGGCGCTTCTTCTCGAAGATCGACGTCGAGGCGCAGCACAAGGTCGCGGTGCTGGGCAGCAAGGTGGTCGACGGCCTCGAGCTCGGCAGCAACCCGCTCGGCAAGCAGATCTACGTCGGCAACTACCCGGCGACGGTGATCGGCGTCATGGAGAAGAAGGGGCAGGCGCTCGGCCAGGACTTCGACAACCTGGTATTCGTGCCCTTCGACCAGGCGGTGCAGCTCTTCGGGCGCGAGGCGGCCGACCAGGTGCAGCTGCGCCTGCAGGCGACGGCCGCCGACCGGGTCGACGAGGTGCGCGACGGCATCAAGCAGGTCCTGCGCCGGCGCCATCACCTCGAGCGCGGCGACGAGGACGACTTCAGGGTCATCGTCCAGGACGAGATCCTGAAGCAGGTCACCGCCTTCCTGTCCGGGCTGACCGCCGTCATCGGCGGCGTCGTCGCGATCTCTCTCCTGGTCGGCGGCATCGGCATCATGAACATCATGCTGGTCTCGGTGACCGAGCGCACCCACGAGATCGGCCTCCGCAAGGCCGTGGGCGCCCGCCGCCAGGACATCCTCCTGCAGTTCCTGATCGAGGCCGTCACCCTCTCACTGGTCGGCGGCATGATCGGCCTCGCGCTCGGCTACGGCCTCGGCGCCTTGATCACCGCCGTCGTGCCCGCCCAGCTGCCCCCAGCCCACGTCCCCGCGTGGGCCGTGGCCCTCGCCGCCGGCTTCTCGACCCTGGTAGGAGTCTTCTTCGGCATCTACCCGGCCGGCAAGGCGGCCCGCCTCGACCCGATCGATGCGCTACGGTTCGAGTAGCGGCCTCGACACTCATTGGTCTTTTCCTCGCGCGCGCACCTCACTCTGAAGGACGTCGACGAAATGGGGGCCTGGATCACCGGGCCGATCGATCCAGCGCTCAAGGGCTCGTGCCATGCGCTCCGGACGGTCGTTTGGCAGCTGTAGGGCACGATCAGAATCCCGCGGTGGTATTCTCCCAACTCAAAAAGGGAGCGGGTTAGACGTAGGAAGTCGTCTCGGTTTCGGGTCACGAAAGTCCAGCCGTGGGCGATCGCGAATCGAAGTTGCTCCTCGTCCGAGAATCCCCGGCGATCGATCTCGTGAACGGAGACGACGTCGAGGCCAAGGCCTCGCCCAATCTCGGCTGTAGCGGGATTCAGGTCCTCGTCGAGGAGAAAGCGCATTTCTCTCGAGGTCGCAGGGTCGGCAAAGGGAAGCAGGCAACGGCCGCTTGGTTATCGCGGAGGCACGTGCGTGCCGCGTCTTGGTGCATGCGCCCGCTCAGCCGTTGCGGGGACCGGGAAAGGGCAGCTCTCTCGCGACCCGGTCAGGTGTCCACTCCACCTCCCGCCGCAGGCGCTCGTCGATTTCCTGGGGGTAGAGCGCGTAGTAGGCCAGAGCGGCTCTGAGCTGAGGCTCGGTCAACCAGCCGTAGCTCTGGCGCAGCTTGACGAAGTCCTCAGCGGCGGCCCGCCAGGTGGCGACGATTTCCCAGATGTCGAGGCCGGTGCCCGCTACGGCAGCCCGTCGCCCAGCGGGTCCGTCGACAAAGACCACACCGGCAACCCGGCGCATCCGGAGGGCCTCCTCGAGGAGCTCCGTGGCGAGGGCTGACCAGGTGGTGGCCCGATCGGTCGATTCGCGCGAGATCTCGCGGTCCAACTCGTCGGAGATGCTCAAGTCTCTGACTCGCGTTGTCATTCGCAGCAGCCGTCCTTCCGTCCATCGGGGGCACACGCCCCGGTTGCAGTATGCGCAGACCAGGGCGGCTCGTCAAATGCCGGTCACCACCCAGGTGCCCTATGACGTCGCCGTCTTGCGGATCGCCAGGTCCAGGGCCGGTTGCACGAAGGCTTCGTGCAGGTCCGGACAGGCGCGCTGCAGCTGGCCGGCGAAGGCGGCGTCGCCGGAGGCGATCCAGCGCTGCCGCTCTTCCGGCTCCCGTGCGCGGACGAAGGCGTGGAGGCAGCTGACGACCTCCAGCTGCTGCCGCGGCGCCATGAAGAGCTCGAATTCGTGGAAGCTGACGCCGCGCCCGCGTCTCAGGAAATGCAGCTCCTTCTCGGGCGTGTGATCGAGATAGATCTCGCGGAAGTACTCGCGCTCGCTGAACCTCGAGTACTCGAAGGCCACCCGGTCCGGCAGCCAGTGATAGAAGGGCAGCAGCGCCGTGTGGTTGTCGTAGTGCCACAACCGGTTGGGTGTCTCGATCACGACCCAGAAGGCGCCGGGATCGAGCATCTCCCAGGTATCGCGCATCGCGGCCCGCCGCTCCTCGTGCGTCATGTGCTCGAGCGCTGCGTAGAAGACGATCACGTCGAAGCTGGTGCGCGGGAAGTGGCGTTTGACCTCGGCGGCGTTGGCGACGAGGAAGTCCGCGTCGTAACCGTCGGCCCGGCAGCGATCGCGAGCGGCGCGGATCGATGCTTCGAGGATGTCGACGGCGGTCACGACCGCGCCGTGCTCCGCCAGCACCAGCGTCGAGGCGCCGGTGCCGCAGCCGATCTCGAGGACCCGGGCGCCGGCCAGCGGCCGGAAGCTTTCCAGCCACGGCGCCACGCGCTCGCGGTTGTGCTGCGCGCGCCCGTCGAGGTGCGCGGCGAGATCCTTCTGGCCGATCGCCGAGGCGAGATAGGCGCCGTCGGTGAAGTAGTTCCGCACCAGCGACTCGCGGACCACGGCGAGCGGGTCGTCGGCCGGCTGGCGAGGGACGCGGGACACGGAGGCCGCCGGAGCGTTGACTACGCTCACGTAGTTACTCAACAAGAGTACCACCCTGCGGCCGGAGGGGGGCAGCTATCCTCTAAGGCACCACTACCCCCGGCCGAAGCAGCGAACTGACCCACTACCGATCGACCTATACTCCCGTCATGAGCGAATTGGGCGAAGCTCCGGTGCGGCGGCCGCTCAGGTCGCGCGGCAAGCCGTGGGCCTGGGCGCTCGCCCGCCGGCTGACTGCCTGGCGGGTGTCGCCGAACCTGATCTCCACGATGAGCGTGGTCTTCGCGGCGGCTGCGGGCCTCTCGCTGGCAGTCGCGCCGCGAGTCGAGGGCCCATTCCGGGCGGCAGGGCTCTACCTCGCCGCGGCGGCCGGGATGCAGCTGCGCCTGCTGGCCAACCTCATGGATGGCATGGTGGCGGTCGAGGGCGGACTGGGGAGCAAGACCGGCGAGCTGTGGAACGACCTGCCGGACCGCTTCGCGGACGGCCTGGTGTTCGCAGGAGCCGCCTACGGCTTGCCGGGGCTGCCATTCGGCGTGGCGCTGGGCTGGACGGCGGCGGCGGCGGCGATCATCACCGCCTATGTGCGCGTCCTGGGCGCCGCGGCTGGAGGCGGCCAGCATTTCCTCGGACCGATGGCGAAGCCCCACCGCATGGCGGCCATGACCGCGGCCTCCCTGCTCGCCGCCGGCCTGGCCGCCGCCGTGGATGGCATCTGGCCCCAGCGCCTCGTGGCGGCCACCCTGGCGCTCATCCTCGCCGGCTGCGCCGTCACGATGGCCCGCCGCCTGAGGCGCATCGCGGCCGAGCTGCGCCAGCGGGCGTGACGCTTTCCCCTGCCGCGGCCGCCGGCCGGGTGCCAGCGTACGAACATGTAACGAGATGCGACGGTGCTGCGCCTCAGAAGATGAAGCGAGGAGGTGCAGCTCATGAGCCAGGGCGACTCGCAGGACGCTCGCGGACCTACCGGGGGATGGCGCCGTCTCGGCGCACCGGCCGCGGTCGCGCTTGCCGGCCTGGTGGCGGTGGGCGGCTACCAGTTCTTCTACGCCAAGAAGAACTACGCCTACCTGATCGAACGCGACCACCGCGTGCTGGCGGCCAGGGCGAGGCAGATCGGCGAGGCCATCGCCGGCGAGCGCCAGATGCTGCTGACCCTGAGCGAGCTCCGCTGCCGGCTTCCGGGCGGCCTGGACGAAGCGCTGCGCAAGCTCCGAGAGCAGTACGAGGTCAAGATCGCCGAGGCGGAGGAGCGCCAGGACGCCGCGGCCGTCCCCGTCAGCTGCGGCGAGCGCAAGGCCTCGCCGGGGAATGCCCCGCCGGTCTTTCGCGGCCTCCTCCGCGCCCCGGATGGCTACCGCCTGGAGTTCCATTACCAGGACCTTCGCGCGTCGGTGCCGCTCAAAGAGCTGCTGGAGCCGCTGCTTGCCTCGCACCATGCGTTCGCGACCATCCTGCTGGCCGACGCCGCCGACGGCACGGTGTTCTACCAGCGGCCGGAAGGCAACCTCCCCGGCCTGCAAGCATTGCTGAGCCCGGCGAAGGGCGGCGCCAAGGCCGCGGCCGAGAGTGGCGATGCCGGGCAGGCAGCGCTGCGCTCCTTGCGCAACGCCGGCCCCGAGGTGGACGTGGAGCTGCAAGGCCGGAAGTTCAAGCTCTTCGTGCAACCGCTCACCCTGCCCGCCGCGGCGCCCGAGGCGGTCAAAGCTCGGCCACTCGGACGCTCGCAGGCTGCCACCGGCGGGACGGCGGCCGGCGGGCGCGAGGGCGAGGACCAGGAGTTGTTGCTCTGCGGCCTGGTGCCGGCCGACGAGCTCTTCTATGGCAGCATCGAGCTGTCGCCCCAGGTCCTGGGCGCCGCGATCGCCATGCTCCTGCTGGCACTGCTGAGCTGGCCGCTGCTGAAGCTGCGGCTGCTGGGCGAGCACCGGCGCTTGCGGCTGGCCGACGTGGTCATGGTGGCGGCGTGCTCGCTGCTGGGCGTGTCCTGGCTGACCCTGAGCCTGCTCGGCCTGCGGCAGCACCGCTACCTCGAGCGGCTGGCGGACGGGCAGCTCGCGAGCTTCGCCTCGGGGATGGCCAGCAACGTCGAGGAAGAGCTCCGCCGCGCCTATGCCCAGCTCGTAACTCTGGAGGGCGCGGCAGCCGGCGCCGTGGTGGTCGACTCCGACAAGCATGACGTCCAGGACCTGCACGGAGATCTGCTGGCGTGGCGGCCGGGTCTGCTCGCGGCCTATCCGTTTGCCGAATCGTTCACGCTGGTCCGCGCCAATGGGTCGACCGCGCTGCGGTGGACGACCGACAAGGTCGCGTTGGCGCCACGGGACGAGGCGCCTCGGCCGCATGTGCGGCGCGTCACGCACGGCGATCTCTGGCGGCTGCCGCCGCCGCCCCGGCTCCGGCCCTCCGACGGTGGATCTGGCCGCGGCGCCCGCGCTCCGGCGGGCTTGCCGCCGGCCGTGGACCCCGGCGGGCCCTTCACCGTGGAGTCGCTGTCCAGCTCCATCAGCGGCGTTCGCCAGGCCGTCCTCGCCAAGCCGGCGGCCGCCGGGCCCGACAGCGGGGTGACGGTGGCAACGCTGGCGCTGCCGATGCTGTCGGTGATCCGCCCGGTGACGCCGCCGGATCTCGAGTTCGCGGTCATCGACGACAGCGGCGCCGTGCTCTTCCACTCGGACCCGGAGCGCAACAAGGTCGAGAACCTGTTCGTCGAGACCGATCAGGACCTGCACCTGCGCTCGGCCGTCCTCGCCCGCCACCGCGCGACCCTGGACCTCCGTTACTGGGGCAAGGACTACCGTGGCGCCGTGGAGCCGGTCCGCGGACCGCCATGGACGATCGTCGCGCTGCGGCAGGTGGGAGCGCTCGAAGCGGCCAACGTCGAGGGGATCCTCACCGCCCTCGTCTTCCTCCTGCTCTACGGCGGCGGCTTCGGCGCCGCCCTCGCGGCGCTCGCCCTGTGGCGTCCCGGCTACCGCCCGGAGTGGCTCTGGCCCTCGCCGCAACGCTCGAACGATTACCTCCGCCTGCTCCTGCTCTACGTGCTGCTGAGCGTCATCTTCGCGGCCGCCGTGGTCCTGCTGCCGGGCGACGAGCGGCTCGTCGCGGCAGCCGGGCTGATGTCGCTGCTGGTGCTCGTCCTGGGCTACCTGCAGCTCGTTCGGCGCCCATGGCGCCCGGCGGCCAGGATCGCCTGGGCCGCGGGCCTCCTGCTGCCGTGCATCCTGCTGGGGCTGCTGCTCGCGCCGCGCGGCCCTGCCGGCCGGTGGCCGGGCGCTCTCGCCGCGTGGCTGCCCTTCGTCCTCGTCCTGCCCGCCGTGATGGGCGCCGCATTCGTGGTCTTGGCCAGGCCGGACTGGTGGCTGGCGCTCATCCGGCGGCGCCGGGTGGCGGTGGCGTGGGCACATCCGACGCTGGGGCTGCTGCTCCTCGTGCTGCTGGCGGTGCTGCCCGCGGTCGCGACGTTCAAGACGGCGGAGACGATCCAGGTGGACAACTTCGTCAAGCGCGGCCAGCTCGACCTGGCGCAGCAGCTCCTGGCGCGACGGGCCCGCGCCGAGCGCCTCTACGACGAGCGCTGGGGGGCCGGCAAGCGGCGGCTGCTCGAGCTGCGCTACGGCGTTCCCGCGGCCGCGGCGGCGGGCGGGCAGACCGGGCCGGCCGGAGAAGGCCCCGCCCGCGCCGGCGCGTGGGACCT
>DATDGZ010000496.1:0-12142 GCA_036521795.1 Thermoanaerobaculia bacterium
ATGCTCGCCTTGCGTGCCGCCGTGTGCGGCACGCGGCCGCCGCCGGCGGCTCCGGCCGCTGCCGGGTGCCGCACCTTGCTGACCCGCGGCACCATCTCGTCCTCGTCGGCGCGGATGAGGATCTCGACGCGATCGACGCGCAGCGCCTGCAGCAGCAGGCGGGCGGCCTTGTCGAGCAGGCGGGCCGGCTCGCCTTGCAGGGACAGCTCCTTGGCGGTCTCGAGCAGCAGGGCGAGGGCCGCCGCCCGGCGCTCGAGAGGAGTCTCGCCGCCCACCCGCAGGGTGTGGCCGGCGGCCGCGGCATCGGACTCGGAAGCCAGCAGGGCGGCGACGTCGGCCGGGCCCTGGGCGCGCATCTGGTCGACGATCGCGACCTGGGCGCCGTCGCCGCCGTCCCCGGCTTCGGCCAGGCCGCCGGTCGCCCGCTCTTCCATCACCTGGAAGATGACCTTGCCGAACGCCACCCGCGTCCCGGGCGAGGCGACCCCCTCGCTGATCCGCACGCCGTTGATGAAGGTGCCGTTGGTCGAGCCGAGGTCGCGCACGCGCAGTCCCACCGCCGCGGCCTCGACCTCGCCGTGGTGGCGCGACACCGTCAGGTCGCGGATCGGCACGTCGCACGCCGACGAGCGGCCCACCACCAGCGTGCGCCCCGCCGGCACCGTGACTGCCTGGCTGCCATTGGCAGCGACCAGCTTCAAGCCCAAGCGCAAGACCCGCTCTCCATGCCGGATAGCCGCCAGGCCTCCAGCCGAAAAGAAATTACCGGGACACCGAAAGGATGTCACCGAACCGTGTCCGCCGCAACCTCCCGGCCCCAGCGTTGCAACGCGCCAGTCGCGGAACGGTTCCCGGACGCGGCGAGATCGCGGCCCGGGTCGCCCTTGCGCGCGCCCGCCGCCGAGAGCCGGCAGCCGATCGTCCGGCCCGGCTCTCCCGACCCTGTCGTGGTTGAAGGCTGGCAGTCCCCTATGTTAGCGTGCCGCGTGTTCTGGGAGCATGGCGCATTCGTCTAGGGGTCCAGGACGCCGGCCTCTCACGCCGGTAACACGGGTTCGAATCCCGTATGCGCTACCAGCCGCTCGCGGCCCCCCAATTCTCGGTTCAGCTTCTAGCTTTCGCTCCCCTCGGCCCAGTCGAGGAAAGCCGCGAGGCCGGTGCCGCGACGCCAGGGCGCGGCGAGGCGCGCCGCCTGCGCGCGTAGCTCCGGCAGCCGGGAGATCGCCTCGGCGCAGGCCGCCGCGACCGCCCCGGGCTGGTTGCCGCTGAAGGACACGCCGGCCGCGGCGCCGGCGGCGATCTGCTCCGCCATCCAGATCCCGTCCGGCACGACCGCCGGGATGCCGGCCGCGGCGCCTTCCGCGAAGATGCCGGACGAGCGCTGCCGGTAGGCGGTGCGATCGTAGGGCAGGACGAGGAGATCGCAGGAGGCGAGAGCTTCCTCCCATTGCCCGGCGGAGAGAGCGCCGCGCAGCGGCTCCACGTCTGGATCCTCCGCCAGCCGCTCGAGGTCGGCCCATGCGGCCTCCGCCATCTGCTCGTTCGCCAGCTGCAGCAGCGCGCGGAAGCCGAGGCGTGGGCGCAGGGCATCGAGGATGGCGCGGGTCTGGTGGAAGCCTTTCTCGGGGCGCGCGCCGCCGAGGAAGCCGAGGCGTGGCGTGGACCGGGAGCCGTTCGCGCGGCGCGCCGCCGCGCGGTTGCCGTTGACGATCGGCAGCGGAGCGTGCGCGACCGGGAGTCCGAGGAGCCCGGTCAGCTCGCGCGCGAGGCCGGGCGTCGCCGCGCCGAGCCGCAGGCGGGCGGCGGCCTCGGGCGGCAGCGCGGCGAGCGCCGCCCCGGCCTGCCGGAGCTCCGCGAGCTGGCGCCGGTGCTCCGCCTCGCCGTGGCGGTTCCAGCGGTCGCTGTGAAAGAAGAGGACGACGCGCGGACCCGGCTCGCCGAGAGCGCGCAGCCACTCCGCGAACGCCGCGGCCTCGCACTGCGTCGCCACGGTCATCAGGACGAGGTCGCGCCCGGTCAGCTCGCGGTCGACGTGCGCGTGGAGCATCGCCGCGAAGTCGCGCACGCGGTCCGCGAACGAGAGGTCGGTGCGGAAGACCGGGTCGTGCAGCACGGCGCGGGCCGCGGGGAGCGCCGCGCGCACCTCGGGCTCGGCCTCGCGGTGGATGAGGACGACCGGCGCGAGCCCGCGCGCGGGCGCCTCGCGCATCAGCCCGAGCGCCTCGTGGAAGCGATGCCCGGAGCGTCCGGCGAGGCGATGGTGGACGGCCACCAGCCGCGGGGCCGCGGCGGGAAGCGGGGACCTCTCGGACCGTTGCCGTTCGTTGAAGGCGTCGATGCGCGCATCCACGCGTGGGTAGCCGGTGCGGAGCAGGAAGCCGTCCGCGTCGACGCGGCCGTGGTAGTGGAGGATGACCGGCTCCGTGGCCAGGATCTCGGGTGTCCGCGCGAGCTGCGGCAGGTGGATCGGGAGATTCAACGCCGCGGGTGCCTCCCGGTACGGGATGGCGCGCGCCGCGACCGCGAGCGCGAGGGCCGCCTGGTTCGCGTGGCGCTCGCATGGCGCGAGGAGAGCCGGCTCGTCCAGCAGGCGGCGGTTGTAGTCCCGCCAGGCCGGGACGAGGTCTCGCGCCAGCGGCGCCGGGACCGACACCACTCCCGAGTTGAAGTAGGCGATCGTCGGTTCCGGCAGGAGCGTCGTCACGTGGCGGCGCGGCGGGAGCGGCAGGCCGAAGTGGGCGAACAGGCGAACGAAGACGTCGTGCGTCACGGACGGCACGTCCGCGATGGCAGCCGAGAAGACGCCTCCCGGCAGGAGCGGCAGCGGGTCGCCGACGAGGAGCGTGTCGCAGTCGAGCAGCAGGAAGCAGGACGCGCCGGTCGTCTCGGCCTCGGCGAAGAACTGCAGCTTGTTGGCGAACGGGCTCCGCGCGTCGAACCGCGGCACGATGCGGACCTCGGCCCCGAGCGCCGCGAGAGCCGCGCGCGCCTCCGGCCGGATGCTCTCGACCGAGCAGACGAGGACCCGCGCCGCCGCCGCGCGTCCACCGAACCAGCGGATGGAACGCACCAGCCGCAGCGTCTGGGCGAGGGACCGGGGCGCGTCCTCGGTGACGCAGCCCATGAGGAGATCGCCGAGATCGCCGAGATCGCCGAGATCGCCCGCGCCGGGGCCGCGGCGCAGCCTCCTCCGCGCGAGGGCCGGCGCGCGCGCGGCGCGCCGACCGAGGCGGCGGACGGCGGCGGCGAACCTCCACCAGCCGCGCAGGAGCCGCCAGCCGCGAGTCGCGGCGATCTGCTGCGCTGCCGCGTCGCGTGCTTGCAGGCCACGGTCGAGCTCCGCGACGCGCGCCTCGAGCTGCCGCACCTCCGCCTCCCGCTCGCTGAGGAGCCATTTCAGCTCGGCGTACCAGTCGCGGAGGTGCGGCGGAATCGGCTCGGTGGAGGGCTCGCGGCGCAGCGCCGCCGCCAGGAGGTGCTCCGCCGCCGCCTCGAGCGGGGCGGCCGCGGCGGCGCGGGGCGCGTTCGCGGCGTCCACCACGGACCAATCCGCAGCCTCGCCGAGCTGGCGATGGAGCGCCAGGGCACCGGGGATCACCTGGTCCCAGTCGATCTCCGGGGCGGCGAGCCCGAGACGCAGGTCCGGCGCGCGGAAGACGCCGGCGGCGGCGGCCCGGTGGGGGCTCCCGGTCACCGCGGCGAGACGCTCGCACGCGGCGGCCGGGTCCTCCGCCAGCGCCCGCAGGTCCCACAGCTCGCAGCGCTCAGGGTGCTCTCGCCGGAAGGCGAGGGCGCGCCCGTTGTAGACCTCCCAGCAGCGGAGCGCGGAGGCCGGATCGGCCATTGCATCGAGATCCAGGCCGCGGCGCAGGAGCGACAGGATCACTGCCACGGGATGCCGGTAGAGCAGGAGGAAGCGCGCCTCCGGGAGCCGGTCCGCCCAGAAGTCGAGGAAGAGCGTGGCCCGCGGGTCCTTGAATCCCCACCGGGGCTTCGCCTGGCGCTGGCGCAGCAGCTCCTGCGCGGCCGCCATCTCCTCCGCCGCCGGGGCGAAGCTGAAGTCGGGCGCGACGGCGAGCGCCGCGGCCCCGCGCGCGGCGAGCGCCGCGTCGTGAAGCTCCAGGAAGTCGAGATCCTCGAAATGCCCGCCGGGGTTCCCGGGCCCCGCCGCCAGGAGGCGCGTCCCCATGTCGAACCCCGCCGCGCTGGCCAACGCCGCCAGGAGCGAGGTGCCGGAGCGGTGCATCCCGGCGATGACGAGGATGCGGGGCGCTTCCCCATGCGGCCCGGAGAGCTTCATTCCCGGCGCCGGTCAGTGGGGCCAGCGGGAGGTGTCACCCTGGCCCTTGATCACGCGCAGGCCGCGCCGCCGCCTGGCCCGCTCCAGCTTGCGTTGCAGCCACCAGCGCTCGGCGCGCAGGCGGGTCTGGCGCAGGCCGCGGCCGAAGCCGCCGTCGCGGACGTAGAGGAAGGAGAGTCCCACCGCCGCGCAGATGCCGAGGAAGCCCCCGAGATCATGGCTGGCCAGGTAGCCGATGAAGGCGAACAGGATCTCGAGTCCCAGGAACCAGCGCGCCTCGATCGGCAGCACGAAGAACAGCAGGATCGTGGCCCGGCGGTTGGCGGTGGCGAAGGCGGCGACCAGGATGGCCAGCAGCACCCGCTGGCCCTGCAGCAGCGGGAAGGCGCCCGGTTGCAGGAGGCCGGTGGCGGCCTCCTGCAGCGCGTCGACCGCCAGGGCGAGCGCTCCCGACGCCACCGCGGTGATCAGCACCAGCCGCCAGAAGTGCTTCCTGCCCAGGCCGGCATAGGCGTCGCGGCCGAACATGTACAGGATCAGCAGCTCGACCAGGAACCAGAAGCTCGGGGCGCCGTAGCCGATGAACGGGTAGGTGATCAGCTGCCAGGCGAACCCCGCGTGCCAGACCAGCGGCGTCAGGCGGAGCAGCTCGGGAACGATGCGGGTCGCCGCGAAGAACTGCAGGGCGAAGGTGACGAAGAGGGTGCCGAGGATGATCAGCAGGTCGCGCGGCGGTGGTCCGCCGAGCAACCCGAAACCGCCGGAGCCGCCGCCGAGTCTCCCCAGGGTGATGCGGCGGTTGCCGAAGCTCGGGTCTCTGGGGTTCACTCTGGGATCTCGCCGCCGCGGCCGGTCGCATCGCTGGAGGGATGGGAGGGACGCTCGGGCGCGCCGGGGCATTCTACCCCCGCCTGATCGCGTCGCGGCGGCAGGCGGCCCGCCGGCGCGGCGACGAGCGCGGTGGCGGCCAACTTCAGGAGTAACGCACCCAGTGCCAGATCTCCCGCAAGGTCGGCTTCTTGCCGTACATCAAGATGCCGACGCGGTAGACGCGGGCGCACAGCCAGACCATGCCGGCGATCGCCAGCAGGCAGAGCGAGTAGGCGGCGGCGATCTGCCAGGCGGACGGCATCTTGGAGGCGATGCGGAGCATCATCACCAGCGGCGTGAAGAAAGGGAACAGCGACATCCCGACCGCCAGCGGCGAATCGGGATCGTTGAGGATCGGCATCATGAACAGCAGCGGCGGCACGATGAAGACCACCGCCACGGCGGCGAACTGCTGCGCTTCCTGGACGCTGTTGAAGGACGCGCCGATCATGGCGTAGAGCGTCGAGTAGAGGAAGAAGCCCAGCAGGAAGAGCACGAAGAGGTGGACGATCACCGCCCCGGGCACCTCGGGCAAGGTGAGGCCGGCCGGCAGGGTCAGCAGGACCCCCAGGATGGCGGGAGTGGTGAGGACCAGCGCGGTGGCGACCCAGATCGCGAGCTGGGTGAGCGCCACCAGGCAGATCCCGGCCAGCTTGCCGGCCATCAGCTCGGTGGGGCGGATGGCCGCGGCGATCACCTCGACGATGCGCGAGCTCTTCTCCTCGATCACACCCTGCATGACCTGCTGGCCGTAGATCACGATGACCATGTAGAGGGTGAAGCAGAGGCCGAAGGCGAGCATGAAGCCGCCGATACCCTGCTCGGCGCGGCTGCCGGTCGCGGAGATCCGGATCGTGCTGAGGGCGACGGGCCGAGTCAGCTCGGCGATCTTGGCGGCGTCGAGCCCGGCGGCGTGCAGGCGCCACTGGCTCACGACCCGCGAGATGCGGGTCCTCAACACCTCCTGCGTGACCACGTTCGACAGGCTCTCGGCGTGGTACTCGAAGCGGTTGTCGCGCAGCCCGCCGGTCGTCAGCCAGACCCAGGCGCCGATCTCCTTGGCGCGCACCCGGCGGTCGAGCTCGGCGCGGCGCGCGGCCGGATCGGGTCCGGGCGGGACGAGCTGCACGTCGAAACGCACGCTGCCCTCGTCTCGCTCACGGCGCTCACGGCGCTCGCGTTGTTCGCGTTGTTCGCCGATTTCCGCGCCGGGCTCCGTCAGGGCGGCCGCCAGCTGCCGCCCGAGGCCGGCGCCGGTCTCGTCGACGATCGCCAGGCGCTGCTGGGCCTTCGTCCTCGACGCCGCCAGGGCCGGCCCCAGGATCATCGCCCCCATGAACGCCGGCAGCAGCGCGGTCGCGATCCAGAAGCCCTTGCTCTTGAGGCGGGCGAGGTACTCGCGCTTGGCGACGATGAAGGCGTGCTCAGGCCGCATCGCGCACCGCCTTGATGAAGATGTCCTCGAGGTCCGGTTCCTCGCTGCGGAATTCGCGCACCTCGAGGAACTGCACCAGCCGGCGCAGCAGCTCGGAGCTCGAGGCGCCGGGCGCGAGCAGCAGCCGGACGCTGGCGAGCCGCGGGTCCACCGGGTCCAGCGGCTCTTGCGGGATGGCGACCTCGACTCCGGGCAGGGCCTTCACCCGCTCGAGGTCGCCGGCCGTGGCCGGCGCCTCCAGCCGGTAGGAGTTGCCGCCCGCCTGGCGCTTGATCTCCCTGAGCTCGCCGGCGAGCACCAGGCGGCCGTGCGAGATCAGCCCGATGTGGTCGCACAGCTTCTCGGCCTGCTCCATGCCGTGGGTCGAGAACAGGATCGTCCGGCCCTGCCGGCGATACTCGAGCAGCAGCTCCTTGAACAGCCCCTGGTTGATCGGATCGAGCCCCGAGAACGGCTCGTCGAGGATCAGGATCTCGGGCTGGTGCAGCACGGTGCCGATGAGCTGCACCTTCTGCTGCATGCCCTTGGACAGCTCCTCGATCTTCTTGCGGCCCCAGTCCGCCAGGTCGACGCGCGCCAGCCAGTCCTCGACGACCGGCAGCGCCTGGCGGCGCTTCAGCCCGTGGATCTCCGCCAGGAAGAGCAGCTGGTCGATCACCGTCATCTTGCGGTACAGGCCCCGTTCCTCCGGCAGGTAGCCGATGCGCCGCAGGTCGCCGGCCAGGCGCGGGCGCCCGAACAGCAGGATCTCGCCCGAATCCGGGGCGAGGATGTCCATGATCATGCGCAGGGTCGTGGTCTTGCCCGCGCCGTTCGGCCCCAGCAGGCCGAAGATGACGCCCGCCGGCACCGCCAGCGAGAGACCGGCCACGGCGACGAAATCGCCGTAACGCTTCTCCACGTCGCGCAACTCGAGGCTGGCTGTCATGCGTTCCCCCTGGCCATACTCTACGCGTCCTGCGGGCGAAAGATCAGCCGGGTGGCCGGCGGCGACCGGTCCCGTGCTGGCCCGCTGGCCGCCGCCCGGCACATGCTGGCGGCCGCGGCTCCGCCTGTCGCCTGTCGCGGCACCCCGGCTGGGCGCAACTTTTCGCCGCCGGCCGCCGTATAGACGGTGAGCCCGGAGCATCGCTGACGCTCGTTATCGCTCGCAACCAGTTGCAACCACTTGCAGCCATTCGTAACTACTTGCAGCAGGAGGATCTCATGATCGTTCGTAAGACGCTCGCATCGTTGCTGCTGACCGGCTTCGCCGCGGCGGCGCTGTCCGCTCAGACCGCTGACGAGGTGGTCGAGAAGTACATCCAGGCCAAGGGGGGCAGGGACAAGATCAAGACCGTGAAGACCCTGCGCTTCACCGCCAAGATGTCCATGGGGCAAGGGATGGAGGCCCCCGTGGTCATGGAGCTGGTGCCTCCCGAGCACAAGCTGCGCATGGAGTTCACCATCCAGGGCATGACCGGCATCCAGGCCTATGACGGCACCGGCGGCTGGCAGATCATGCCGTTCCTGGGCAAGACCGATCCCGAGCCGATGACCGGCGACGACCTCAAGGAGGCCAAGGAGAACGCCGACCTGCTCGAGGGACCGCTCTACAACTACAAGGACAAGGGCAACAAGGTCGAGTACCTCGGCAAGGGCGACCTGGAAGGCACGCCGGTGCAGAAGCTCAAGCTGACCCAGAAGGAAGGCGACGTCACCACCATCTACCTCGACGCCGACAGCTACCTCGAGCTCAAGAACGAGACGACCCGAACGATCCGCGGGCAGGCGACCGACATCGAGACGACGTTCGGCAACTACAAGCAGGTCGAGGGGTTGACCATGCCGTTCAACATGGAGAGCAAGATGAAGGGCGCGCCCGCCCCGCAGGTCATCACCATCGACAAGATCGAGGTGAACGTCCCCATCGCGGCCAGCCGCTTCGACACGCCGAAGGTCGAGAAGAAGAAGGAAGCGCCGAAGGACGCCGCGCCGCCCAAGCCCTGACGCCAATCCCGGTCCCGCCCACCTTGCGAGACAGCGCGAGACAGCGCGCGAGACGGCGCCCGCGGGACCGCCGCCGTCCCCCCAAGAAGCAGCCGCGAGCCATCGAAGGCTCGCAGGGAGAAGACATGTTCGTGCTCATGGATGACGTGAAGCAGGTCGCCGCCGCCATCGTCCTGGCCGCCGGCCTCGGATGCCTCGCCTCGCCGGCCGTGGCAGCTCCGGCAACCCCGGCAACCCCGGCAGCTCCGGCAGCGGGGGCCACGCCTCCCGCCCCCGCGGCAGCCACGACGGCAGCGGTGGAGCTCGATTCGTATTCGTTCGGTGGGCTCGAGGCGCGGGCGATCGGGCCGGCGGCGACCGGCGGCCGCATCGCGGCGATCGACGCCGTGGCGGACGAGCCGCTGACCGTCTACGTCGGCTCGGCCGGCGGCGGCGTGTGGCGGTCGCGCGACGGCGGCACCACCTTCCGCCCGGTGTTCGACGAGCACGCCCAGTCGATCGGCGCCGTGGCCGTGGACCCCGGCAACCCCAAGACCGTGTGGGTGGGGACCGGCGAGTCCTGGACGCGCAACAGCGTCGGAGTGGGCGACGGCATCTACCGCTCGACCGACGGCGGCGACAACTGGGAGCGCCGCGGCCTGGAGACCTCGGAGCGCATCGCCCGCATCCAGATCCATCCGCGGGACGGCAACACCGTCTTCGCCTGCGTCACCGGCCACCTGTGGGACGACAGCGAAGACCGTGGCGTCTACAAGACCACCGACGGCGGCAAGACCTGGAAGCGGACCCTCTACGTCAACCCGGGCACCGGCTGCTCGGACCTGGCGATGGATCCCCAGGAGCCGCGCATCCTCTATGCCGGCATGTGGCAGTTCCGCCGCTACCCCTGGGCCTTCAGCTCGGGCGGGCCGGGCAGCGGCCTGTACAAGAGCACCGACGGCGGCGAGACATGGAGGCCGCTGACCCGGGGCCTGCCCGCCGGGCAGAAGGGGCGCATCGCCGTCGCCATCGCGCCGTCGCGCTCCGCCGTCGTCTACGCCCTGGTCGAGAGCCGCAACACCGCGCTCTACCGCTCGGACGACACCGGCGAGAGCTGGACGGAGGTCAACTCCGCCTTCAACATACAGGTGCGCCCCTTCTACTTCGCGCGCATCGTCGTCGACCCCGCCGACTTCAACACCATCTACAAGCCCGGCCTGTTCCTGACCGTGAGCACCGACGGCGGCAAGACCTTCGGCTCGCCGTTCAGCGGCAACGGCGTCGCCAACGGCCCGCACAGCGATCATCACGCGCTGTGGATCAACCCGAAGAACCCGCACCAGATGCTGCTGGGCACCGACGGCGGCGTCTACCTCTCGGTGGACCGGGCACACACCTGGCGCTTCCTCAAGGCGCTGCCGGTGTCGCAGCTCTACGAGGTGACCTATGACATGGCGCAGCCCTACCACGTCTACGGCGGCCTGCAGGACAACGGCTCCTGGATGGGTCCGTCGCGCGGCATCAGCGACGGGGTCGCGAACAAGGACTGGCGCAACATCGGCGGCGGCGACGGCTTCTACGCGGTGAGCGATCCGGCCGATCCCGACGTGGTCTACGTCGAGTTCCAGGGCGGCCACGTCTCCCGCGGCTCGCTGTCGACCGGGGCGAGCAAGGACATCCAGCCGCTGCCCGCCGCCGGCGATCCCGAGCTGCGCTACAACTGGAACACGCCGATCGCCTTGAGCCCGACGCGGCCGGGCACGGTCTATGTCGGCAGCCAGTTCCTCTTCCGTTCGCGCGACCGCGGCGAGTCGTGGGAGCGCATCTCGCCCGACCTCACCACCAACGACCCGCACAAGCAGCAGCAGGGCCTCTCGGGCGGACTGACCATCGACAACTCGAGCGCCGAGAAGTACACCACCATCTTTGCCATCGCCGAGTCGCCCCGGGACGCCAACGTCGTCTGGGCCGGCACCGACGACGGCAACCTGCAGTTGACCCGCGACGGCGGCGCCAACTGGACCAACGTCGGGCGCGCCATCCCGGGCCTGCCACCGGGCACCTGGGTGTCGAAGATCGAGGCGGGGCACCGCGATGCGGGAACCGCCTTCGTCACCTTCGACAACCATTACAACGGCGACATGAAGACCTACGTCTACAAGACGGCCGACTTCGGCAAGAGCTGGCAGTCGCTGGCCGGGCCCGGTGTGGCCGGGTTCGCGCACGTGGTGCGCGAGGACCTCGAGAACCCCGACCTGCTCTTCCTGGGGACCGAGCTCGGCCTCTTCATCTCGATCGACGGCGGCGGCCACTGGGCGCGCTTCGGCGCCAACCTGCCGCCGGTCGCGGTCTGGGACGTGGCGATCCACCCCCGCGAGTCGGACCTCATCATCGCCACGCACGGCCGCGGGATCTACATCCTCGACGACATCACGCCGCTGCGCAAGCTGACCAGGGAGGCCCTCGCCGCCGACTTCGCGCCGCTGCCGTCGAAGCCCGCGATCGAGGTGCTGTCCGCTTTCGTGCAGGACTTCCCCGGCGACGACGAGTTCGTGGGCGCCAACCCGGAGGAGGCGGCCTCGATCTGCTACTACCTGAAGAAGCGCCACATCCTGGGCGAGCTCAAGGTCGAGGTCTACGACGCCTCGGGCAAGCTGATCTCGACCTTGCCCGGCGGCAAGCGGCGTGGCATCAACCGGGTCGCCTGGCCGATGCGGCTGCCCGGCCCCAAGCTGCCGCCGGCCAACTCGCTGGTCGTCGATCAACCGGCGGTCTTCTTCGGCCCGCGGGTGCCTCCCGGAACCTACACCGTCAAGGTGATCAACGGCGACCAGACCTACACCAGCCAGGTGCAGCTGCAGCCGGACCCGCGGTCGAAGGCCTCCGACGAGGACCGGGCACTGCAGAACCGGACCGTGATGGCGCTGTACGGCATGCTGGCGGATCTCACCTTCACCGCGGACTCGGTGGTGGACGCGCGCGATCAGGCGAAGCAGCGCGCGGCGGGCCTGCCCGCCGGCTCGCCGCTGCGGCGCCAGCTCACCCAGGTCGCGGAGCAGCTCGACACGCTGCACCAGTCGCTGGTGGCGACCCACGAGGGCGGCTGGCTCTCCGGCGAGGAGGAGCTGCGCGAGAAGCTGGCCAACCTCTATGGCGGGGTCAACGCCTACGAGGGGCGGCCGACGCGTTCGCAGGTCGACGAGGTGAAGGTGCTCGCGGGGCGCCTCGACGACCTGTCCGGCCGCGTCACCGCGGTCGAGAAGGGACCGCTCGCCCAGGTCAACCGCGCCCTGGCGGCGGCGAAGCTGCAGCCGATCGCGGTGATGGAGCGCAAGGACTGGGAGAAGAAGCAGGCGGCGGGAGGCGGCGGCTCGGCGGGAAGGCCGAGCCCGCGCGCCCTTTTGCGTGCGACGCCCGCGCTGTCCGCGATGCCGTGGGGCCTCGGGCGCCTGCTTGCCGCAGCCGCAAGCATGGCGGCGGGAGAAGGGGCGGACTGAGCGACCGCCCGCTGGCCACCGCCGGCAGGCGACTGATGCGGCAAAGGGGACCCCGGGGTCCCCTTTCTGCTC
>DATDGZ010000497.1:0-4345 GCA_036521795.1 Thermoanaerobaculia bacterium
TCCTCGTCGATCGTGACGGCAGCCGCCCGCAGGCTGCGTCCCTCTACTACGTGAGGCGAGCGCCGCTGGATCACCGCGGCAGGGCTCGCGTGCGGTGCCGGCGCCGATCATCCCAACTGGTCCGCCGCAGCCCCGAGCTCCTGCACCACCCAGTCGGCGCCGGCGACGGCCAGGGCGGCGGCGGGGGTCTTGCCGGTGGCGACGGCGAGCACCTTGATGCCGTTGGCGCGGGCGCAGGCGACGTCCTGGAGACTGTCGCCGATGATCAGCGTCTCGGCGGCGGCGACCGGGCTGCCGCGGCGCTGGGCGGCACGGGCGAGGGCGATCGGGGGCAGCTCCGAGCGCTGGAAACCGTCGCCGTCGCCGCCGAAGGCGCCGAAAGCAAAGAAGCGGTTGAGGTCGAACCGCGAGAGCTTGGTGCGGGCGCCGGCCTCCCAGTTGCCGGTGAGCAGGCCGAGCTCCACGTCCGGGCGCGCCGCCAGGCGCCGCAGCACCTCCGCGACCCCCGGCAGCAGGCGCATGCGGGCGCGGTCGAGGGTGCGCTCGAGATGCGGCAGGTAGCAATCGCGCATCCGCGGCAGGCGGGCCCGCACCTCCTCGGCCGGGAAGCCGGCGCCGGTCATCAGGTCGAAGACCGCCTGCGGATCGGTGCAGCCGGAGAAGTTGTAGCCGTCGATGTCGCCGGCGGTGCCGAAGACCTCGACCAGGGCGGCCGCGAAGGGCGCCAGCGGCTGGCGCCCGCAGTCGACCAGCGTGCCGTCGACGTCGAACAGCAGCAGCCGCACCGGCGCCGTCGCAGAGCCTGCCGCCAAGGGGCTACTCCCGCCAGCGCGGCGGCTGCTTGGTCGCCAGGAAGGTGGCGATGCCGCGCCGGCAGTCGGCGGTGGCGCGCGCCTCGGCGTTCACCGCCGCGGCCCGGTCCAGGGCGTCGTCGAGCGGCCGGCCGAGGAGGTCGAGCAGCAGGAGCTTGGTGCGGGCGATCGACTCGGAGCTGCCGGTCTCGAGCACCTCGGCGGCGAGCGTCTCGCCCACCGCCGCCAGGTCGTCCGCCGGCACGACGCGGTTGACCAGGCCGATGGCCAGCGCCTGGCGAGCGTCGAGGAACCGCGGGAAGAGCAGCAGCTCGCGGATGTCCGCGCCGCGCAGGCGCAGCGGCAGGAAGGTGGCGACGAGCGCCGCCACGAAGCCGATCCGCACCTCGCTGTAGAGGAAGCGCGCATCCTCGGCGGCGACCACGAAGTCGTGGGCGGTGGCCAGGCCGCAGCCGCCGGCGACGCAGGCGCCGTGCACCAGGGCGATGGTCAGCGCTTCCTGGCGGAGCACCGCGGCGAACAGGTCGCGCAGGCGCGCCGAGTCGCGGCGGTTCTCCTCCTCGCCGGCCGCGGCCACCGCCCGCAGGTGCTCGAGGTCGGCGCCGGCCGAGAAGTTGCGGCCCCTGGCGGCCAGCAGCACGGCGCGAATGCCCGCCTCGCGCAGCGGGGCGCGGTAGAGCGCGGTCAGCTCGGCGATCAGCGCCGGCGACAGCGCATTGGCGCGCTCCGGATCGGCGAGCGTCACCCAGAGGAGGTCGCGGTCGCGGCGTGCGTCGAGACGGGTCCAGGCGATCCCTGGCGGCGCCCAAGAATCCCGCTCGGATTGACCGGCTCGGGTCATTTCCCCTCGGGTTCCTCGGGTTCCTCGGGTCCCTCGGGTCCCTCGGGCTCTTCGGGGTGCTCGAGGTTCTCGGGACCGTCGTGGTGGCCGTGATGCAGGAGGAGCGCGGCGAGGACCGGCTCGGGCACCTCGATCTCCATCTGCAACAGCCCCTGGGCGTGGGTCTTGCCCTGGGCGTCGGTCTTCAGGCTCTCGGTGCCGCCGCCGCCCAGGGAGTCGTGGAGCAGGAAGTTGAAGGCCCGCAAGTTCGGGACCTCGAAACGCTCGACCGGGCCCCGACAGATCTCGCGGAAGTGCTCCTTGACCCGTTCGGCGGTGGCCTGCTCGCGGAGCAGCTCGAACACCTCGGAGCTGTCGGCGATCAGCCCGACGTTGCTGGCGTCGCCCTTATCGCCCGAGCGGGCGTGGGCGACACGGTCCAAGAGCACTCTCATCGTCGCCTCCGCGAGAGCCAACCGCCGGCCAGGATGGCCATGCCGGCAGTGGCGAGGGCACCTGCCGCCGCCGCGGCGGCGCGCGGGCTGGTGGCGGCCGGGAAATAGATCTCCTCCGGCAGCACCGCGCGGTAGCCGAGATCCAGGATCTCATGGTGGGTGCGCTCGATCCAGGCGAACGCCCCGGTGTCCGCCGCCAGCAGCAGCGCCAGGGCGCCGGCCAGGCGCGGCGCCGGCCAGCCGGCCTGCACCCCCTGGCGCAGCGCGGCGGCGTAGAGCGCCGCGAGCAGCAGGGCCCAGCCGGCGAAGTCCAGGCGGTCGGCGAGGGCGCTGTAGAGGAATCCGAGCAGCAGCACCGGCAGGATGCCTCCCAGCAGAGCGGCATACCACGGCAGCAGCGGGTGGGAGGGCGAGGAGCCGGGCGCCATTCCTAGGCCTCTTCCACCGAGACCTCGACGTGGTCCTCGACCTCTTCGCGGGCCAGCAGCGCCGGCCAGTACGCCATGACCTCCTGCGGCTTCGGGCGGCCGCCGGCGAAGCCCGTCACCCCCGGCGGGCCGGCGGTGATCAGCGGCGCCAGCTCGACGCCGAAGCGCGCCACCTTGTCGAAGTCCGCGTCGCGGACTCCGAGGCGCAGCACGACCTCCGGGGGGTCCGCGGCCGGCGGCAGGATCCCCGGCAGGCAGACGCCGGTGCCGACCAGCTCGACCGAGCGGTTCTCGGGCG
The DNA here is from genome assembly GCA_036521795.1 of Thermoanaerobaculia bacterium. Lineage (GTDB taxonomy): Bacteria > Acidobacteriota > Thermoanaerobaculia > Multivoradales > UBA5704 > JASLEW01. The sequence goes on from DATDGZ010000497.1 coordinate 2,814, forward strand.
GGAAGGTGACGCCGGCGCGCTCGAGGCGGCGCCAGACGATGTCGGCGGCGAGCTCGGCCTTGGCGACGGCGCGCGGTCCCGAGATGGTGATCTGGCCGCTGGTCTTGTAGCCGGCGAGGTAGGACGCCGAGACCTTGAAGAACGGGGTCTTCGCGCCGCCGCGGATGCCGGAGACGCCCACCCGGTCGCGCCCCTCCTGGTGCAGGCGGATGCTGGTGAAGTCGGCGACGCAGTCGGGGGTGAGGTACTCCGCCGGCTTGCTCATCTCGTAGAGCAGCTGCTCCGCCACCGTGCCGACCGTCACCATGCCGCCTGTCCCCGCGTGCTTGGTCACCGTGAAGGTGCCGTCCTCGCGCGCCTCGACGATCGGGTAGCCGACGTTCCAGAGGTCGGGCACCTCCCACCAGCGGCTGTAGTTGCCGCCGGTGCACTGGGCGCCGCACTCGATGATGTGCCCGGCGATGGTGCCGGCGGCGAGACGGTCCCAGTCGCCTTCGCCCCAGCCGAACTCGTGGATCGCCGGCGCCAGCGCCAGGGCGGTGTCGGTGATGCGGCCGCAGAGCACGATCTGCGCCCCGCCGGCCAGCGCCTCGACCACCGGCCGCGCACCGAGGTAGGCGTTGGCGCTCATCAGCCGATCGACGTGCGGCGCGAGCGGCTCGCCGGTGTCCATGTTGGCGAGCGGATGGCCGGCGGCGATCAGCCCGGGCAGGCGGCCCAGCACGTCGTCACCCTCCACCACGCCGACGCGGAGGCCGGAGATCCCCAGCTCGCGCGCCACCTCGAAGATCCGCCGCCGGCAGGCGCGCGGGTTGAGGCCGCCGGCGTTGGTGAGGATGCGGACGTTGCGCGCGATCGCCTCGGGCAGGATGCGGCGGATGAAGTTGACGAAGTCCGTGGCGTAGCCCTGGTCGGGGTGCTTCAGCTTCTGCCGCATCATGATCGACAGCGTCACCTCGGCGAGGTAATCCATGCCGACGTAGTCGATCGGCCCGCCGCGCACCAGCTCGACCGGGGCGTCGACGCTGTCGCCCCAGAACCCCTGGCCGTTGCCGATGCGGATGGTCTTCATGAGGGTTCGCAGCGTAAGGATTCTTATCAGGTCTGCAGCACGCCGGTGCGGAACGGGGGGATCTCGGGGTTGTGGGCGGCGGCGGCGAGCGAGCGGGCGAGCACCCGGCGGGTGGCGGCCGGATCGACGATGGCGTCCACCCACAGCCGCGCCGCGGCGTAGCGCGGATCCATCGCGGCGGCGTAGCGCGCCTTGATCTCGGCCAGCCGGCGCGTCTTCTCCTCCTCGCTCACCCCCTCGCCGCGGTTCTTGGTCTGGATGCTGAGCAGCGTCTGGCTCGCCTGGTCGCCCCCCATGACCGCGATGGCCGCCGAGGGCCAGGCATAGAGGAAGCGCGGGCCGTACGCCTTGCCGCACATCGCGTAGTTGCCGGCGCCGTAGGAGTTGCCGACGAAGAGGGTGATCTTGGGCACGGTCGAGTTGGCGACGGCGTTGACCATCTTGGCGCCGTCCTTGGCGA
>DATDGZ010000498.1:0-7197 GCA_036521795.1 Thermoanaerobaculia bacterium
GGTGTACTCCCGCCGGTTGAGGAAGATCAGGCTGGTGAAGACGAACAGCCCCTCGTAGCACACACCGGCGAGGAATGCCGGTAGGGCGGCGGGCGTGGCCAGCAGGTGCGTGAAGCCCCAGCGCAGCTGCTCCAACCTCTCGCCGTGGCCGGCGACGGCGGCCACGGCGAGCAGGGCCACCAGGATCGGCGTGGCCGCCGCGTGCTCCTCGATGAAGTAACGGCGGTTGCGCGGCTCGTCGTGCGACTTGGCGTGCCGGCTCATGATCTCGAAGCGGCCGAAATAGGCGGCGAGGTAGGCGGCGAGGCTCAGCGCCGCCAGCCAGGTCAGGCGGTAGTTGTCGACGTCGGCGAGCGCGACCCAGACCGCGGCCAGGCTCACCGCCAGCGCGGCCCAGGAGTACCAGGCCACCGCGCGGCGGCGCAGCTTGTCGACGATCGGCGACAGGATGAGGATGCCGCCCCGCATCAGCAGCAGCACCAGCAGGATCGACACCCCCTTGAAGGTGAAGTTGAGCGTGGTGGTGCCGATGATGATGGCGGTCCAGCAGGCGGAAACCAGCGACTCGCGCCCGATCCACGGCAGCTCGCGGCCGCGCCAGGGGACGCGGCGGGCGTCCCGCCACCGCCCGGACAGCAGCACGTACAGGGGCATCGCGGCGAGCGAGCCCAGCGCCACCGCCGGCAGCAGCTGGAAGCCGGACGCCGGAGTACCGTGCAAGCGGGGCAGCAGCCCGTTCGCCAGCGCTCTGACCAGCGCGCAGTAAGGCAGGTAGAAGGCGAAGTACCCGATCCCCAGCCCCAGCAGCCCGGGCTCCCTCCGATGAGCTCGCGCAACCATCTCCACCTCTCCGCGTCGGTCGGCGCCGACGGGCGCCGGCGCTGCCGCCAAGGCTTCACATCCAAGACGACCGTCGGCGGGCAGGCGCCGGCCGGTCACCCGCTCCAGCTTGCGACGCTAAGGAGTTGAGTGTAACCGAAACATCGTCTCTTGGCGAGACGCGCCGCGGGCGGGCGCGCGCCCCCCACGGCGCCCGGGCGGCCCGTCACCCGGTCCCGGCTCCGCGGCGACAAAGCCCAGGAATATCTCATTGGAATCAAGTATTTGCGTCTCCGCCCCGAGTGTTGTACCATGGCTGCGCCCGCGGAGTACGCTCCGCTCCTCCGCAGGCTGTCGCCGGCGTATCCCGCCTGTCACCATGGAGGCTTCGATGACGGACTTCTCGCACCCGGGGCACGTGCGCTCTGCCCTGTTTGTGGATTTCGACAACATCTATCTCGGCTTGCAGAACGAGGACCCGCGAGCGGCCGAGCAGTTCGCCACCCACCCGGGGCGATGGCTGCGCTGGCTGCAGCAGGACCTGCCCGACGACTCGCGCACCGGGCGCAAGATCCTGTCGCGCCGCTGCTACCTGAACCCGTCGCAGTTCGCGCGTTTCCGGCCCTACTTCATCCGCTCGGCCTTCGAGGTCGTGGACTGTCCGCCGCTGACTCGCGGCGGCAAGACCAGCGCCGACATCCAGATGGTGATGGACATCATGGATGCTCTCGGACACGTCACCCGCTTCGAGGAGTTCATCATCCTGTCCGGAGACGCCGACTTCACGCCGGTCCTGCTGCGCCTCTCCCGGCACGACCGCCGCAGCGTGGTGCTGGCCGCCGGCCCCGCCTCCGCCGCCTACAAGGCCGCGTGCGACCTGCTCATCGACCAGGACACCTTCCTCGAAGAGGCCATCGGCATCGGCGAGGGCAGCCCGGTCCGCCCGGCCGCCGACAGCGAGCTGCTGCAGCGCATCGCCGCCAAGGTGCACGAGCGCGCCAGCGCCAACGGCGAGCTGGTGGCGACCGACCTGCCCAGCATCTTCCGCGAGTTCGCCGAGTTCACTCCCGACAGCAACTGGCTCGGCTTCTACAGCTTGCGCGGCATGACCAGCGCGGTGGTGAACGCCCGCCGCGACCTCGAGATGGTCGAGGGGGACCCGTGGCGCGTGCGCGCCTGTGCCCCCAGGCCGGAGCCGGAGGGCGCGGAGAGCGCCGGGGCCCCGGACTACGGGCCGGCCCCGGACGCGCAGGAGAGCCTCGCCTTCGGCGCCGGCGCCGGCGCCGGCGGCGGGCCGGCCGCGGAGGGCGCGGTCAGCGGGGGCGGCAGCGGCAACGGGTCCACGGCAACCTTCGCCGGCGCCGGCATGGCCGCCGCCTCGCCGGAGCTGCTGCGGGCCATCGCCGACAAGGTCCATGCCCGCGCCGGCACCGCCGGCGAGCTGCTGGCGACCGATCTGCCGGGGATCTACCGCGAGTTCCCGCAGTTCACGCCGAACAGCAACTGGCTCGGCTTCTACAGCCTGCGCGGCCTCTCGGATGCCGTAATCCGCTCGCGCGGCGACCTCGAGATGGCCGACGGCGATCCCTGGCGCGTGCGCCTGCGTCTCCTGCGTCCGTCGTTGTCCGAGCCGGGCCCCGGCGGCCCCGCGGGCGAGGGCGAGACGGGGCAGCGCCCTGGCGCCGGCAGCCGCGGGCGCGGCAACGGCCGTGGCGCAGCCATGGCCGGGGCGGGCGGGGCGGGCGCGACGGGAGCGGCAGGGGCGACGGGGGCACAGACCGAGGACACGGCGGCGCCAGCAGACGGCGGCGCCGAGAGCGGCGGCGCGGCCGCGGAGCTGGCGGCGGCGCCCGCCAGCCCCGCCGACCTCGAGCGGCAGCGCCAGGCCGACGCCATCGTCGAGTTCGTGCGCGGGCTGGTCGCCAGCTCCGACTCCCCGGTGCCCATGACGCGGGCGGCGCATGCGGTCCTCGATCGCTTCGGCGAGGACCTGGCGGACTCCCGCTGGCACGGCGCCGGGACGTTCCGCGACCTGCTGGCGGGCCACGGCGACCTGGGCTTTGCCGTCTCGGCGACGCGGCCGGGCTACCTCTACGATCCCGACCTCCACCAGACCCCGCTCGATCCGCCCGGGGACCTCGAGATCGGCGACTCCGAGACGACCTCGCTGGCGCACCGCATCCACCGCATCACCGATACGCCCTACCTGGCGCCGGACGACTATGCGCTGGTGTTCCGCGAGATCGCCGAGGAGGTGAACGAGGAAGGCTATTTCCTGACCCGCACCTCCAAGGCGGTGCGTGACCGCTGCATCGAGGAGGGCGCGCCGGTCGCCCGCACCAGCGTCAACTTCATCCTGCGCGGCATCACCTCCGCGGGGTATCGCTTCGGCGCCACCGCCGGCACCGACCCCCTCGAGCTGGCGGGCGCCTTCGTCAAGAACGTGCTCGGCCTGTGCGAGAGCGCCGGCATGCCGCTCTCGGACGAGGAGCGCCAGCAGCTGACGGCCTGGATCGCCGGCGGCCTGGAACCCGAGCCGGCTTAGAGTGCAAGGAAGGAGGAGGGAGCGAACCCTTTTCCCCGGAGGGTTCTCGCGGGAGCGATATGATACGAGCGTTGTCGATCAAGGTGCCCGGCAAGGGGCTGCACGAGATCACCGGCGAGGTGCACGCCGTGATCTCCGGCAGCGGCATGCGCGAGGGTCTCTGCACGCTCTTCCTGCAGCACACCTCGGCGAGCCTGGTGATCCAGGAGAATGCCGACCCCGCGGCGCGGCGCGACCTCGAGCGCTGGCTCAACCGCCTGGTGCCGGAAGGCGATCCGCTCTACACCCACACCGAGGAGGGCCCCGACGACATGCCCGCTCACATCAAGGCGGCGCTCACCGCCACCTCGCTGTCGATCCCGCTGCTCGACGGCGCGCTGGGCCTGGGCCGCTGGCAGGGGATCTACCTGTGGGAGCACCGCCGCTTCCCCAGCCATCGCCACCTCCTCATCCATCTCTCTGGCTGAGTCGTGGTCCGCCCGCCGCCACCCGCCTGTCCCCTGGCCTTGAAAGTGCACGCAGTGGTTGATGGGGAGGTTGTATCTTCCCGATGCCCGAGAATGCCCGAGTGAGCGACGTGACGACCGAGGTGCCGGAAACGCCGGAGACGCCGGAGACGCCGGAGATTACCGCGCAGGAGGGTCCGGCGACCGGCCTTAGGCGGCGGCCGGTGGTGCCCTGGGACCTGCTGCGCAAGGCGGCACCCCTCCTCACGGTGCTGCTGTTCGCCGGCGCTCTCTGGCTGCTCCACCGCGAGCTCGCCGGGTTCCGTTACCGCGACGTGATGATGTTCCTGCGCACGCTGCCGCGGAGCCGCGTGTGGCTCGCCGTGCTCTTTACCGCCCTGGGCTACGCGGCCATGACCGGCTACGACACGCTGGCCTTCCGCAACATCCGCGATCCCCTGCCCTACCGCAAGATCGCGCTGGCGTCGTTCGCCGGCTACGCCTTCAGCAACAGCCTCGGCTTCGCACTGCTCACCGGCACGCCGATCCGCGCCCGCCTCTACTCGGGCTGGGGGCTGACCGCCACCCAGGTGACGCGGGTGGTGGTGTTCTGCTTCATCACCTTCTGGCTGGGCTTCATCACCCTGGGCGGCATCGCCTTCCTGGTCGAGCCGCTGCCGCTGCCGCACGGCTTCGCCTTCGGCCTCGCCACCTCCCGACCGCTCGGGGCGCTGTTCCTGGGCCTCAGCCTGCTTTACCTCGGGCTCGCCGCCCGGCGCCGCGAGCCGCTGGTGCTGCGCGGCATCGAGCTGCCGCTGCCAGGGCTGCGCCTGGCGCTCGGCCAGATCGCGCTCTCGTGTCTCGACTGGGGGCTGGCGGCCGCCGCGCTCTACGCGCTGCTGCCGGACCACCGCGGCCTCGACTTCCCGCTCCTGCTCGCCGTGTTCCTGCTGGCGCAGCTGGTCGGCGTCGCCAGCCAGGTGCCCGGCGGCCTCGGCGTGCTCGAGGCCAGCATCCTCTACCTGCTCACCCGGCTGACGCCCGCCATGCCGGTGCCGCACATCGTCGGCGCCCTGGTGGCGTTCCGCGGCATCTACTACTTCGCGCCGCTGCTGGTCGCCAGCCTGGCGCTGGCGGCCAACGAGGCCCGCCTCCGCCACGGCCAGGTGCTGCGGGTGGCCCGCGGTATCGGCTCGCGGGTCTCGGTGGTGGTGCCGCACGTGCTGTCGCTGACCACCTTCCTGGGCGGCGCCATCCTGCTGGTCTCGGGCGCCACGCCGGAGGTCCGCTGGCGCCTCGACTGGCTCTCCGCGCTGCTGCCGCTGCCGGTCATCGAGCTGTCGCACTTCGTCGGCAGCCTGGTCGGAGTGGGCCTGCTGTTGCTGGCGCTGGGCCTGCAGCGGCGGCTCGACGCCGCCTACCAGCTGACCGTGGGGCTGCTGGCGACCGGCATCGTGGTGTCGCTGCTCAAGGGGCTCGACTACGAAGAGGCGATCGCCCTGTCCTTGATGCTCGCCGCCCTCCTCCCCTGCCGCCGGCACTTCTACCGCAAGGCGGCGCTCACCAACGAGCCGTTCACGCCGGCCTGGATCGCCGCCACCGCGATCGTGGTCGCGGGCTCCCTGTGGCTGGGCATCTTCTCCTACCAGAACCGGCAGTACTCCCGGGAGCTCTGGTGGATGTTCACGTTGCGCGGCGACGCGCCGCGCTTCCTCCGCGCCTCGGTGGGCGTCGTGTCGGCGGCGCTCGGAGTGGCGCTGTGGCGGCTGCTGCGCCCGGCGGTGCATCGCCCGGAATGGCCCACCGGGCGCGACCTCGACGCCGCCTGCGCCATCGCCGCCGCCGCGCCCCGCACCTACGCCCACCTGGCGCTGCTCGGCGACAAGCAGCTGCTGTTCAACGACAGCCGCACCGCCCTGTTGATGTACGGCGTCGAGGGGCGCAGCTGGGTGTCGATGGGCGATCCCGTCGGCCCGGAGCCCGAGCGCGCCGAGCTGGCCTGGCGCTTCCGCGAGCTCTGCGATCAGCACAGCGGCTGGTGCTCGTTCTACCAGGTCAACGAGAAGCGGCTGCACCTCTATGTCGACCTGGGCCTGTCCTTGATCAAGCTCGGCGAGGAGGCGCGGGTGCCGCTGGCCGATTTCTCGCTGGCCGGCGCCGGACGCAAGAAGCTGCGCTGGGCGCAGCGCAAGACCGAGGAGCTCGGCTGCCGCTTCGAGATCGTCCCGGCCTCCCAGGTGGCGCCGCTGATGCCCGAGCTCGAGGCCCTGTCGGGGGCCTGGCTCAAGGAGAAGAACACGCGCGAGAAGGGGTTCTCGCTCGGCTTCTTCGAGCCGAGCTACCTCGAGAGGCTGCCGCTCGCGCTGGTGCGCGGCGAGCAGGGCATCATCGCCTTCGCCAACCTCTGGCTGGGAGCCGAGCACGAGGAGATGTCGATCGACCTGATGCGGCACGTCGCCGACGCCCCGTCGGTGGTCATGGACTACCTGTTCGTCGAGATGATGCTCTGGGGGCGCGCCAACGGCTACCGCTGGTTCAACCTCGGGATGGCGCCGCTGTCGGGTCTCGAGGGGCGGGCGATCGCACCGCTGTGGAGCCGCCTGGGGACCCTGGTGTTCCGGCACGGCGAGCACTTCTACAACTTCCAGGGCCTCCACCAGTACAAGGAGAAGTTCGACCCGGTCTGGGAGCCGCGTTACCTGGCCTGCCCCGGCGGACTGGCGCTGCCGCGGGTGCTGGCCGACGTCGCGGCGCTGATCTCGCGCGGCTTCCGGGGCGTCCTGGCCAAGTAGCCCGCGGTGGCTCCGCCGCCCCCCGCCGCGGTGACGTCCCAAGCACAGGTTCACCTCATGGAGCGAGCCCCGACCGGCCGGTAGCAGAAGGCGGAGAGCAGCGCCAGCAAGCGGGGCCCGATCTCCTGGAGCGGCAGCACCTCCGCGGCGCCGCCAGCCAGGATCGCCGCGCGCGGCATGCCGAAGACCGCCGAGGTGGCGCCGTCCTGCGCGATCGTCGTCACGCGAGACCGCCGCGGCGGGGAGCCTAGGGCGGCGGCGGCGGCGCTTCCGGAGCCGGAGCGGGCGCCGGCACCGGCGTTGCGTTCACCGGCCGCTTGTGCGGGAGCTGCCGCGGCGCCGAGGCCCCATTGGTGGGAGGCAGAGGGGCTGCGCCGGGCGCCGGCGGTGCTGCTCCGGTCGCCGCGGCCGCCGGCTGCTGCTCGGCGAACGGCGGCGGGGCTTCATCGGGCTCATCGGGTACGTTCGCCTCGGGCCGGTGCGGCGGGCGCGGCGTCTTGACGGACTCGGCAGGCGGCGAGGAGGCGTTCGCCTCGGCATCCGTTGCCGCCTCGGCATCCGTGGGGGCTTCGCGTGGCGGCGGCAGCGCGGCCTT
>DATDGZ010000499.1:0-7711 GCA_036521795.1 Thermoanaerobaculia bacterium
GAGGCCGCCGCGTCGGGCCCGGCCTGGACCCTGCACGCCGGCGGCAGGGTGAGCCTGGCGCCGGCGGCGGGCGGCGCGGATCCCCCGGGCGCCGGGGGCCATGACGCTGCTGGCGCCGGCGGGCAGAGCTGCCTGCCGGAGGAGATCCAGGCCCGCTGCCCCGCGGTCCTCGCCAAGCCCGAGATCTACCGCGCGGCCGCGCGGCGCGGCCTCGCCTACGGCCCGGCGTTCCAGCGCCTGGAGCGTCTCTGGCGGGGAGACGGGGAGGCGCTGGGGCTGCTCTCCGAGCTGCCGGGAGGCTCCGCCTACCGCATCGATCCTGGGCTTCTCGACGGCTGCCTGCAGGTGGTGCTCGGAGCGCTGCCGGAGGCACTGGGCGAGCGCCTGCTCCTGCCGGTTCAGGTGGCGAGCCTGCGCGTCGCGGCGGGCGCCGGCGAGCCGCGCTGGTGCCACGTGCGGCTGCGGGACGGCGGCGCCGCCGCCGGCGGCGTGCTGCGTGCCGACCTCTCGGTCGCGGACGCCCAGGGCCGGACCGCGATCGAGCTGCTGGGCCTGGAGCTGCGTGGCGTCGAGCGGCCGGCCCGCGCCGCGGCCGGCGAGCTCGCCGACTGGCTCTTCGGTCTGGAATGGGAGGCGCAGGACCTTCCTGCGGCGGCTGCGGAAGGGCAAGCGCCGGAGGTTCCCGTGCCGGCTGTGACACGGAGAGTCGAGAACGCCCGCTTGTCGGCTGCTGCCGCGATGGAGGAGCCGGAGGCCGCTCCCTCGCCGGCCGCGGCCGCCGCGAGCCCGACTGGCTGCTGGCTCATCCTCGCCGATGCCGGCGGCGCCGGCGGCCGCCTGGCGGCCCGCCTCGCCGAGCGGGGCGAGCGCGTGCTGGTGGCCTTCGCCGCGAGCCGCTTCGCGGCCCTGGGCGACGACCGCTTCCGGCTGGCCCCCGAGCGGCCGCAGGGGTTCCGCAGGCTGGCGCGCGAGCTGGCGCGGGAAGGGATCTCGCTGCGCGGCATCGTCCATCTGTGGAGCCTCGACGCGGCGCCGGTGGGCGCGGAGCCGGCGGACCTGCAGCTGGCGGGCACGGAACCGGCGGACGCGCGGCTGGCGGGCACGGAGCTGGCGGCAGGCCTTGCCGGTCTACAGCGGGCGCAGGAGCTGGGCCCGCTCGCCGCCCTGCATGCGGTGCGGGAGCTGGCCGAGACCGCAGACACCCCGCCGCGGCTCTGGCTGGTGACCCGGGGCGCCCAGGCGGTGGGGCCGGATGACCCCCTCGCCTCGCCCGCCCAGGCGCCGCTGTGGGGCTTCGCGAGGAGCCTCGCCCACGAGCGGCCCGGCCTCTCGTGCACCCTGGTCGACCTCGATCCCGCCGCGCCGGCGCCGGAGATCGAGCAGCTCGGCGCGGAGCTGCGGTCGGGCGGCGGTGAGCCGCAGGTCGCCTTCCGCGGCGGCCGGCGCCTGGTGGCGCGGCTGGCGCGGACCGCCGCCGCGGCGCTCGCCCCGAGCGTGGCCGCCGCCGGTCCGGGCACGAGGGGCGGCGAGGGCGAGCCCTTCCGGCTCGACAGCGCCAGCCCGGGGTTGCTCGACCGGCTGGCATTCCGTCCGCTCGCCCGCCGCTCTCCGGCGCCCGGCGAGGTCGAGATCGAGGTGGTGGCGGCGGGCCTCAACTTCCGCGACGTCATGCTGGCGCTGGGGATCTATCCCGGCGGCGGCGAGCTGGGCCTGGAATGCGCAGGGCGGGTGGCGCGCGTCGGCGAGCAGGTCAAGGAGCTCGCGCCCGGCGACGAGGTGATCGCGTTCGCTCCTCCCTGCTTCGGCTCGTTCGCCCATACGCCGGCCGCGGTGGTGGCGGGCAAGCCGCGCGGGCTGAGCTTCGCAGCAGCCGCGACGATCCCGGCCGCGTTCGTGACCGCCGAGTACGCCCTGCGCCACCTCGGCCGCCTCCAGCGGGGCGAGCGGGTGCTGATCCACCAGGCGACCGGCGGCGTCGGCCAGGCCGCGATCCAGGTGGCGCGGCGGGCGGGCGCGGCGGTCCTCGTCACCGCCGGCAGCCCGGAGAAGCGGGAGCTGCTGCGCTCCTGGGGGATCGAGCACGTCATGGACTCGCGCTCCCTGGCCTTCGCCGGCGAGGTGCTCGCGGCCACCGGCGGCACCGGAGTGGACCTGGTGCTGAGCGCCCTGCGCGGCGAGGCGATCGCCGCCGGCCTGGCCGCGCTCGCCCCGTTCGGGCGCTTCCTCGACATCAGCAAGAGCGGCCCGGGGCGCGCCGGACGCCTCGACCGCGGCGCCCTCGCCAAGAGCCTGGCGTACTTCGTCATCGACGTCGATGCGCTGCTCGCGCAGCGTCCCGAGCTGATCGGCGAGCTGCTGCGCGAGGTGGTCGCCGGCTTCGCCGACGGCAGCCTCGCGCCGCTGCCCTGGCGCGGCTTCCCGGCGGCGGAGGCCGCCGCCGCCTTCCGGCTGATGGCCCAGGCGCGCCACACCGGCAAGCTGGTGCTGGCGATCGCCGAGCGCGCGGGCGTAGTGGTGCGGCGCGCGGCGGCCGCTAGCCCGGTGCGCAGCGACGGCACCTACCTGGTGAGCGGCGGCCTCGGCGGCCTCGGGATCGCCGTCGCCCGCTGGCTGGCAGAGCAGGGCGCGGGCGGCCTGCTGCTGCTCGGCCGCGGCGCGCCGCCGCCGGCCGCGGCGGCGGCGATCGAGGAGATGCGCGGCGGCGGCACCCGGGTCGTGGTGGCGAGCGCCGACGTGGCGGCGCCCGAGCAGCTGGCGGCGGCGCTCGCCGCGGCCGGTGTACTGCCGCCCCTGCGCGGTGTCGTCCACGCGGCCGGCGTGCTCGCGGACGCCCTGGTCAGCAAGCTCGACCGCGCCGCCATGGAACAGGTGGCGGCGCCGAAGGTGCTCGGCGCCTGGAACCTGCACGTCGCGACGCTGGCTGCGCCGCTCGACTTCTTCGTGCTCTTCTCCTCGGCCGCCTCGCTGCTCGGCTCGCCCGGCCAGGCGGGCTACGCGGCAGCCAACGCCTTCCTCGACGCCCTGGCGCACTACCGAAGGAGGCGTGGCCTGCCGGCGCTGGCCATCAACTGGGGGCCCTGGGCCGAGATCGGACTCGCCGCGCGGCCGGACCGCGGCGGCCGCCTGGCGGCGCGCGGCCTGGCGAGCCTGTCGCCGCGCGACGGCGTCGCGGCCTTCGGGCGGCTGCTCGGCGCGGGCATTGCGCAGGTGGGCGTCATGCCCTTCGACGTCGAGCGCTGGCGCGAGCTCTATCCGGGCAGCGCGGCTTCGCCGACCCTCTCGCGGCTCGCCGCCCCCGCGGGCCGCGGCGCCGGCGGCGACGGGCGGCTCAGCCGCGGCAAGCTGCTGAGCGCCGCGGCGCCCGAGCGGGAGTCGCTGCTGGTGGCCTACCTCGGTACGCAGACGGCGCGGGTGGTTGGCCTCTCGGCCTCGGGTCTCCTGCGGCTCGACCCCGGCCAGCCGCTGCAGCGGCTCGGCCTCGACTCGCTGATGGCGGTCGAGCTCAAGAACCGGATCGAGGCGGACCTCGGCGTCGGCCTGCCGCTGCGCAGCTTCCTGCAGGGTGCCAACCTGCGGCAGGTGTGCGGGCAGGTGCTCGAGCAGCTGCCCGCCGCGGCTGCGGCTGGCGATGGGCGGTGGGAGGAGGGGGAGGTGTGAGCATCGGCAAGGGGAGCAAGGTGCCGACCGTGGAACCCGCCGGTGCTCGACGCCCACCAGGCGGTGCTCGAGCGGCATCCATGAGGCAGCCTGGGCAGCCGGCATGGACCGCAGAAACCTCCGCGACAAGCTCCAGGCGCACGGGGTCTCCACGCGGTGAGCTGGAGCGATCGATCTCGGGGCGGAAGGGTCCGCGCTCCGCAGCGAGGACAACCGGGCACGGGCGCGTGGAGGCCTGACATTCCGCAGCCTGCTCTTGGGCGGGCGCGAACCTGCACCAGGTCTGCGGCCAGCTGCTCGAACAGGATCTCGCCGCGGCCCCGGCCGGCCGCGGAGAGGGAGGTGTGGGCGTGGAACAGGCAAGGGGCGCCGAGCTGAGGCAACACCGCCGCTGGAGCCACCTCGCGATCACGGCAAGCGCCTTGGTCACAGTGGTCTCGGGCACGTTGCTGTGTGTGCCGGCGAGAGATACGCGGCTGATCGCCTTGGCGGCGCTTCTCTGTTCCTTGCTAGCGCTGGCAGCAGCCTGGCGGACGGATCTTGCCGCGCGCAATCTCGAGGCACGGCTGGTAAGCGAGGCCTCTCGCCGGATGGGCATTGCGGGTCGACTGGTGCACGAGCTACAAACACCTCTACTCGAGCTGCGACTTGCTGCGGAGCACCTCGAAAGTTCTGCAGGCTCACATGCGGCGCGGCTTGGATTTGGTATTCCCAGCATTGTCGCTAGGATTGTGGCCCTCATCGAAATCTTCAAGCAGCTGGTTGATCCACGCAGCCAAGATGGGGCGATCGTGAACTTGAATAAAGTTTGCGAGTCCGTAGTGCATGCCTGGAAGGCGATGTCGAGCCAGGAGGTCCTTTTCCTGCGGCGGTACTCGTTGAATGCAACTGTCAATGGCTCCGAAGATCAGTGGTTGCAAGCTGTGCTAATAATACTACGGAATGCCATCGAAGCGGCTGGGCAGTCGCCGATGATCGAGCTTGAGACGTCTCGTCGCCAGGACGGAGACGTGGTGACGGTCATACTTCGGATTGTAGATAATGGCCCCGGGTTTCCGGTGGCCCTCCTGCAGCAGATCGGTCGTGATGGGATGACAACCAAGCCCGGCGCGGACCATGGCCATGGCCTATTCCTTGCCAAGATGATCGTTGCAGCACTGGGCGGCAGCCTCAGCGTCGCAAACCGCTCAGACGGGAAGCAGGGGGCGCGTGTCGAGCTGTCGCAATCTTACGCCAAACGGTAAGAGGGCTCGCATGATGGTGACCAAGCGCCGCAGTACAGCAGAGGAAACCACCGTCCTGTTGGTCGACGATGAGCTGACGTTCGTGGCGACCCTTGGCAGGATCTTGCAGGAGGCTGGCTTCAGGACCACGAGCGCCACCTCGTTGCGAGCGGCGAGGGAGTTTCTCTCGGAGCATCACGTCGATGCGGTGGTAACTGACCTGGTCTTGGGAACGGGGCCGGCGAGCGAAACCGGAGTCGATCTGGTCAGGGAGCTACAGCAGAACAAGCCGAGCATCCCGGTCATCGTGCTCTCGGCCTTTGCGGGGGACTTCGCTGACGAGTTGCGTGCACTTGGCGTCCGGGTCATTGCCAAGTCGGCGCTATCTCTGGATGGGTTGGTTGAAGTGATCGATGGGGCGATCGAGAACCGGGCGATCCCGATCCAGGCGGTCGAGGTGGTGAACTTGGATGACGTCAGGCGGGTGGTCAAGGAGGAGCTTGCTAGCCTGAGCGAGTTGAAGGAGAGCACGTTGATGATCCCTGGTGAAGGGCGCTATGAGCTGCCGAAGCCGCTGATCGGCTTCAAGAAGGATCTCGAGAGGCAGATGTTGCGCTATCCGTTCGAGAGGAACGTGTTCCTGATGATGAAGTTCAGGCCCGCCACTCTGGAAATCGCTGCGTATATGCGGGAGACCCTGCAACGGCGCGGGTTCCTCGCGGTGAGGGCCGACGACGTTCAATGGAACATCACGCGCAGCGTCTACAACCCGATAGCAGTGCTCTATTGCTGCAAGTACGGCATAGCGCTATTCGACGAACCGGAAGCGGATCACGCCTACAGCCCCAACGTCGCCTATGAGCTCGGGATAATGCACCAGCAGAACAAGGAATGCTTGATTCTCAAGCATGCATCCTTGCCGAGCCCGCCCTTCGACCTGATCAAGGACCTGCACGTTCCGTATGAGCGTGATCTGCAGCTGGGGCCGCTCCTCGTACGATGGCTCGAGAGCATCCCAGCCTTGGAATAGCGCGCGATCGGGGCGAGGTGGATCTCGTCGGGGCGGGGAGATGACTCGATGGCGGACTTGGATGCGAAGGACGTCTCGGAGGCGCTGCGGGCGACGCGCAGGAAACTGGCGACGCTGCTGACCAGCTCGTCGGCCCTCGTCGTCTCGCTCTATGTACTGGGCTTCATCTATCTGAAGACCTATCTCGACGTCTTCGGGTTTCAGATCGAGCTCGCCAGCCTCTCGTTGCCGAATCTCGTCCTTGCCCACCGCTTCTTCGTCGGACAGCACTTCTTCGTCGGCGCCGGCGTGTTCCAGGCATATTTTCTGTCAGTCTTCGGCCGCGCCCGGCTGCGCAAGGAAATCGTCGCCGGCTTCGCGCTCGCCGCATTTCCGCTGGCTCTGCTGCCGGCTGCCTGGGCGCTGGCGGCGTGGTCCGAGAAGAATACGCCGTCCGGGTACAACATGCGCACCCCGGGGCTGTGGTTGGCGTACCTGGCCGGCTGGGCGGTGGGCATCCTCTGCTTCTTCGTCGGACGGAGGGTTCTGCAACCGGTGCAGCGGGTCCGGGACAGCCTGCGGTACCCGCTGGCCATCTACGTCCTCGCACTGACCGTGTTCAGCTATCGACTCTTCGCTCATCTCACGGCGGTCGACCGCCTGCAGCGCATGGACCTGCAAACGGTGAGCAAGCTGGTCGTGGAGGGCGGCCGAGGCCTGCCGGGCCCCTGCGCCCTCGTGTACGTGGATTCGGAGACGTTCTACTTGCTCTGCGGCGGCGAACGCTTGATCCTCCGCAAGAGCGCCGTGAGCAGCTTCGTAGTCGATCCAAGGGTCCCGCCGCCGCGGGCAGCGCCGAGCCGAGCTCCGACGTCCCCCTGAGGGGGCCCGCACGCGGTTGCCGCGACGCGCTTGCGGCCTGCCCGGGTGACCGTTAAGCTCTTCGCCGATGTGTGCAGCTCGCGCCTACGACAGCTCTGAAACTGGCGGCGACGCCCGGCCGGAGCCGCTGCGCATCTGCCTCTGGTCCGGCCCGCGGTGCTTCTCGACGGCGGTGCTCTATGCTTTCGCGCAGCGCCGTGACACGCGGGCGCTCGACGAGCCGCTCTACGGCCACTACCTGCGGGTCTCGGGATCGCCGCACCCCGGGCGGGACGTGGTGCTGGCGGCGATGGAGCAGGACGGCAGGCGGGTGGTCGAGGAGGTGATCCTGGGACCCGTGGATCGGCCGGTGCTGTTCTGCAAGCAGATGGCCCACCACCTGCGCGACCTCGACTGGGAGTTCCTGCGCCACACCGCCAACGTCCTGCTGATCCGCGACCCGCGCCAGCTGCTGCCGTCCCTGGCCAAGCGGCTCGCGCGGCCGGCGCTGGCCGACACCGGGCTGGCGCTGCAGACGCGCCTGCTCGCCACTCTCGAGGAGTGGGGCCAGGTCCCGCCGGTGCTCGACGCCCGCGAGCTGCTGCTCGACCCGGAGGCGGTCCTGCGCACGCTGTGCAACCGCCTCGGGATCGGCTTCGATCCGGCGATGCTCTCCTGGCCTCCCGGGCCAAAGGCCTGCGACGGGGTGTGGGCGCCGTACTGGTACGACGGCGTCCACCGCACCAGCAGTTTCGAGCCCTATCGCGAGCGTACGGCGCCGCTGCCGGAGGCCCTGGCGCCGGTCCTCGCCGAGTGCGCCCCCCACTACGAGCGCCTGCGGGCGCTGGCGATCACGGCCGCGCCGCGGGCCAGCGCCGCGCCCGCGGGCGCCGCGGAATGAGCTCGCCACCCGGCGTCACCGCCGCCGCGAGGTCCCCGGAGGCAGTGGCTTGAGCGTCAT
>DATDGZ010000500.1:0-3131 GCA_036521795.1 Thermoanaerobaculia bacterium
GCTATCCTCCTTGCCCAGCAGCGCCAGCAGCTCCAACACTCTGGCCAGGGTCGCCTCCGAAGTGTGGAAGCCGCGGATCACCTCGACCATGGGTTTGAGCGGCACTGGGTTCATGAAATGCATGCCGACGACGCGGTCGGCGCGGCGGGTGACCGCGCCGATGCGGGTGATGGAGATCGCCGAGGTGTTGGCGGCGAAGACGCACGCCGGCGGACAGACGGCGTCGAGGCGGCGATAGACCTGCTCCTTGACCGGCCACTTCTCGACCACGTTCTCGATCACGAAGTCCACCTCGGCGAGGCTGTCGTACGCCGTGGTGCAGGCGACCCGCGCCAGCACGGCGGCACTGCCCTCGGCAGGAGCCGGGCGCCCCAGGAGGCCCTGCAGCCTTAGACTGGCGCGGATCTCATGGCGCGCTTTCGCAAGTTTTTCGTCGTCGAGGTCGACGAGCACCACCTGGCGGCCGTGCTGGGCAAGGTCCTGCGCGACGCCGGCCCCCATGACGCCGGCGCCGATGACGCCGATCTTGTCCACTCGCATCCCTCCCTCCTGCAGCTCTCAGCTCGCCGGCGGGGTGTCGCCGACGATGGTGACTGCCGGCGCCGCGACCGTGGAGGCCGGCGCCGCGCCCTCCTCCTGGACCTCTTCGGCGAGCTCGATCTGGACATAATGCGGGAACGCCTGTACCTGGTCGAGCGGGTGCTCAAAGACCAGCAGTTCGCCATGTTTCGCGACCTCGCGGAAGCCGGCGAACTTGTAAGCGACCAGCATCATGCGGTTGCGCGGCGTCGCTTTGAACTCGGCCTGCAGCCTGATGCCGGCGGCTTGCGCCAGGCGCAGGACATGACTGATCAGGATCGAGCCGACGCCGCGCGAGATGACACGGCAGGACATCAGCAGCAGCTTGAGAGTCCATAGCCGCTCCTGCTTGGCGATCAACGCCAGGCCGATCTTGCCATACGTACCATAGCGGTCTGCCAGGCCGGCGATCAGCAGCAGGTGATCGGCGGAGCGGCGAAAGCCGTCCAGGTCCTCGTAGGAGTAGGTCCGGCCCGAGGTATTGAGCTGGTTGGTCCGCACCGTCAGCTCCTCAGCGCGCCGCAGGTCCACCTCGCGGGCGCGGTGGATGGCGAGCTTCATGCCCAGCGAGGCCAGGAACTCCTCCCGCGGCCCCTGGAAGCCCTCCTCGGCGCGGTGGCGCTCGATGTCCGCCTGGTACATGCGCCGCCGCTGCGCCGACTCGTCGGTGATGAAGCGCGGCATCAGCTCCGGCAGGTCGACCAGCCCGGCGGCCGCGCCCGCCGCCAGCACCCTGACCTGCGGCAGGGCCTGGCGCACCTCGTCGCGCTCGAAAGGGTCGTCGTCGATGAAGGCGACGGCGTCGAGGCCGACATTGATCGAGCGGGCGATGGACTCGACGCCCGACGACTTGGAGCTCCAGCCGATGTGGGGGTAGATGAAGTACTCCTCGATGCCGAGCTCCCGCAGTTTCTCCATCGCCTGGTCGTGATCGTTCTTGCTGGCGATCGACAGCAGGATGCCACGAGCGTCCAGGGTTCGCAGAGCTGCGACCGCCACCGGCCGCAGCCGCACCGCGTCGCCTTCGAGGAGGGTACCGTCCCAGAGCGTGTTGTCGAGGTCCCAGACCAGCACCTTGATCGATCCTGGGACAGCGGGCGGCGGCGAGCTCATGACAATCCCTCTCTGGCGGTCACGCGCACTGCACCTTGCCATGATACTTCCCTTCGCGCGCCGGAGCGCCAAGGATGGCCGGGCTGTGCTCGCTCTGGTCGGGGCGGTCGATGGGCCAGCTCGCCCACCGGCGCACCGCCGGCCTCTGGCAGCGCCCGCCAGGCCCTGCGCCTCGCCAGGCTGGCCGTGCAAGTCGCCCTCGGGGTGCATGGACCTGATCCATCGCGCGGTCGAGCGCAGCACCGGCATCGATCCGCGGTTCAACACCTTCACCTCGCCGTCGCTTAGGCCGACATGCTGTCGATGGTCTTCGGCATGCTCGGCGCCGACATCTACGTGATCGATTCGCAGGGCGAGAAAACCCTCGCCGACGTGCTGACCTGTCTGGGCTCCGGCTGCGGCGCCAGCGGCCTGGCCAGCGTGCCCAATCTCCACTACCGCGACGAGCGCGGCACTTTCCATCAGACCGGCCGCCAGCCCGAGAGCAACGACATGGACCGCAACTGCGTCGACTGGAGCCTGGTCGACCGCGGCCTGATCTCGCCGCTCGCATACCTGCGCACCGCCCGCAGCTGCCCGTTCTCCGGCTCGTTCTACCCCCGGAATCGGGATTCTCGACTGATAGTCGCTGTCTCATCGGCAACGAGCAACCGGCCGGCAGTGAGAAATGCGGGCTGGCCCGCTCGGGCCGGCTCCCGCGGCGCGCGACGCGAACCGTTGGCTGGCCCGGCGAGACACCGACTCCCGGCGGCCGCCGGTCACGCCGACGGCAGGCCGGCCGCCGCCGCCGGGTCCCACGCCGCCGCCCGCTGGTCGACCACGACCCGCCCACAGTCGAGCTTCACGATGCGGTCGGCCACCTGGTAGTAGCGGTCGTCGTGAGTGATCACGACGGCGGTCTTGCCCCGCGCCCGCAGCTCGCCCAGCAGCTGCCGGTAGAACAGCTCGCGAAACTCCGGCTCCTGGTCGGCCGCCCACTCGTCGAACACCAGGATCGGGGCGTCCTCGAGCAGGGCAACCAGCAGCGCCACCCGCTTGCG
The DNA here is from genome assembly GCA_036521795.1 of Thermoanaerobaculia bacterium. Taxonomy (GTDB): domain Bacteria; phylum Acidobacteriota; class Thermoanaerobaculia; order Multivoradales; family UBA5704; genus JASLEW01. Next base: position 2,733 of record DATDGZ010000500.1, read on the forward strand.
CTGGCCCTGCGACAGCTCGAGTGTCGAGAAGCGCCCCTCGCGGATGCCGACCCGGCCCTCCAGCCGCAACCGCTCGAGCTGGCGCTGGGCCGCCGCGTCGAGCTCGACGCCAGTCGAGCCGAGCAGCTTCTCGAACAGGTAGAAGTCGGCGAACACCGCCGAGAACAGCTGCCGGTACGAGTCCATCGTCGCCGGCGTCACCGGCCGGCCGTCGACGCGGATCTCGCCGCGCTCCGGCAGATAGAGGCCGACGAGCAGCTTGGCAAGGGTCGTTTTGCCGCTGCCGTTGCCGCCCACCACGAAGACCAGCTCTCCGGGAACCAGGGCGAGGTCGAGCGGGCCCAGGGTGAAAGTCTCCTCCCCCTGGGAGCGATAGGTATGGGTGACGCCGGCCAGCTC